>DATCCF010000413.1:0-4913 GCA_036511435.1 Terriglobales bacterium
GAGCAGTTTAAGAATTACTGTAGTCGAGCGAGCACGGGTAGAGCGGCGCTTCAGCGCCGCGTTCCCGCTGATCCTTCACCTCCGAGCCGGCTTCAGCCGGCGGCACCTAGACTACACAAATAACTAAACCGCTCTAGCCACGAAATTCAAACTGAGACAATACCCACCAGCCCGGTCCTGACGGATACACG
This sequence comes from Terriglobales bacterium, assembly GCA_036511435.1. GTDB lineage: Bacteria > Acidobacteriota > Terriglobia > Terriglobales > Acidobacteriaceae > Bog-257. Next base: position 192 of record DATCCF010000413.1, read on the forward strand.
TCGCGACCACGTAAAATAGAACTTTTGGCCAACGGTGCTCGCGCCCTGTCACCAACGAACTGCGACAATGGTGCATCGTCGGCTCTTTGCGCACTGAAAAGGAAATCATGACTGCCTCAAGCCACGATGTGGAAGCGGCTGCCACACCGCCAGCCGAGTCGTCCGATCGGCTGTCGAATTTCATACGCGACATCATCCTGGAAGACGTGAAGACCAATAAATACGGCGGAAGGGTGCAAACTCGTTTTCCGCCTGAGCCCAACGGATATCTGCACATTGGCCATGCCAAGTCCATCTGCCTCAACTTCGGGCTGGCGGCGGAGTTTGGCGGCAAGACTAACCTGCGCTTTGACGACACCAATCCGGAAAAAGAAGAGCAGGAGTACGTCGATTCCATCATTACCGACGTCCGCTGGCTGGGCTTCGATTGGGAAGACCGGCTCTTCTATGCCTCGGATTACTTCGATCAGCTCCATGAGTGGGCAGTGCAACTGATCAACGCCGGCAAGGCTTACGTGTGCGATTTAAGCGCCGAGGAAGTTCGCCAGTATCGCGGTACGCTCAACGAACCCGGGAAGGAGAGCCCTTACCGCGACCGTTCCGTCGAGGAGAACCTGGAGCTGTTCGAGAGGATGCGCGCCGGCGAGTTTCCCGATGGCTCGCGAACGTTGCGCGCCCAGATTGACATGGCTTCCCCGAACTTGAACATGCGCGATCCGGTGATGTACCGCATCCTGCATGCCGAGCATCAGCGCACGGGGGACAAGTGGTGCATCTACCCGATGTACGACTTCGCGCATGGGCAGTCCGACTCCATTGAGCGGATCACGCATTCCATCTGTACGCTCGAGTTCGAAGATCACCGGCCGCTATATAACTGGTTCATTCAGCAACTGGGCATCTTTCCGTCGCAACAGATCGAGTTTGACCGGCTGAACATCACTCACACGCTACTGAGCAAGCGGAAGCTGCTGCAACTGGTCCGGGATGGTCATGTGCGCGGCTGGGATGACCCCCGCATGCCGACGCTCTCCGGGCTGCGGCGGCGCGGCTACACACCCGAGGCAATTCGCAACTTCTGCGCTGCCATCGGCGCGTCCAAAACCAACGGCACCATCGAACTTGCCATGCTGGAGCATTTCCTGCGCGAGGACTTGAACAAACGCGCACCTCGGGTGATGGCAGTTCTGCGTCCGTTGCGCGTCGTCATCGATAACTATCCGGACGGGCAGGTCGAAGAGCTCGACGCAGTAAACAATCCGGAAGATCCCAGCGCTGGGACGAGGAAGGTACCGTTTTCTCGCGAGCTCTGCATCGAGCAGGATGACTTTCGCGAAACGCCGCCGAAAAAGTTCTTCAGGTTGTCCCCCGGACAGGAGGTCCGTTTGCGCGCTGGCTACTTCATCACTTGCACCAGCGTGGTGAAGGACGAAAAGAGTGGCGACGTCGTCGAGGTCCATTGCACCTACGATCCGGCGACGCGCAGCGGCAACGCGCCCGATGGCCGAAAGGTCAAGGCGACGATTCACTGGGTATCGGCGCAGCACGCCATCGATGCCGAGGTGCGGCTGTACGAGACCCTGTTTACGGGCGAAGACCCGAACGATACGCCGGAAGGTCAGGAGTTCACCGCCAATCTTAATCCCAACTCGCTGGAGACATTGACTGACGCCAAGCTGGAACCATCGCTGTCGAGCGCCAAGCCGGGCGAGCGCTATCAGTTCGAGCGGCTGGGATACTTCTGCGTCGATCCGGACTCGACATCGGAGAAGTTGGTCTTCAACCGGACGGTACAATTGCGCGACACCTGGGCAAAGATTGAGAGGCGGGAGAAGGGGAAATAACGGGTAGGAGTGCTGGGGAGCCTTGAGGCGGCTTGTAGAATCAGTGGCTTAGAGCGGCGCAACCGAGACATCGTTTTTCACATCAATATGATGTATATTTGGGTACAAGTTTGATATCATAAGCACAAAGGAGGACCTTAGATGGCTACCAATACCAAGAAGAAACAGCGGGTTGTTTTTACGTTTGATAATCGAAGCTTGGAAAGCCTCAAGACTATTGCCGGGAAGGAGCAGGCCAGCATGGCTGAGGCGGTTCGCCGTTCGCTTGAGATTCGGCGCGCTTTGCAGCAGCAATCGGAGAATGGGTTCAGTGAGGTTGTAGTCCGCAATCCAAAGACGAAACAAGAGCGGGTTTTGGTGATACCCCAAGGCGCATAACCGGACAAATGATTGAAGACGAGAGACAGAGCGACAACAACGCGGAAGAGCCGATCGAGGAGCCGGAAGAGGGCGGTGAAGTAGAGCCGCTCTCTGAAGTTGGGTGGGAGCCTCGCCGTCACAAGGCGGAGACCGCGGCGCATATTGCTTACTCATTGGTTGCGATATTGGCGGGTAGTCTCGTAGTGCAGTATGTCTGCACTATGACCCTCGTTGCTTGGGGCACCAAAGACAGCTTGGATTTCTTATCTAAAGTCTTTAATGCGTGGCTACCAGTAATCTCTGGCTTGGTTAGCGCCGCCGTAACTTACTATTTCACCAAAGAGCGCGAACAGTAATCTCGAGCTACACAACTATCGATCTCCTAATCGACTGCTATCTCCCAACATGAGTTCATCCCAAACAGAGTCTGAACCCGCTCCCCGCCTCCGTTTTGCGCCCTCCCCTACCGGCTACTTGCATGTCGGCGGAGCGCGCACTGCGCTCTTCAACTGGCTCTTCGCGCGGCATTACAAGGGAACGCTCATCCTCCGCATCGAGGACACCGACTTCGAGCGCTCGACCGCCGAGATGGTGGAGGGCATTCTGGTCGGACTGCGCTGGCTGGGCATCGATTGGGACGAGGGTCCGTACTTCCAATCACAGCGCATGGCTTTGTACCGTGAGGCCGCGCAACGCCTGGTCGAAAGTGGGCACGCATACTACTGCTTCTGCACCAAGGAAGAACTGGAGCAGCGGCGTGCGCAGGCGCAAGCCAAGGGCGGCGATCCGCAATACGACCGAAAGTGCCGCCGTGTCCCGCCAGAACAAGCGAAGGCCCGCCGTGATGCAGGTGGGCCCGCCGCCATCCGATTCGCCGTGCCAGAAGGCGGCATTACCTTCTTCGACGACGCCGTCTTCGGTCGCGTGGAGTTTGCCAACTCCGAGCTCGAGGATTTCGTCCTGCTGCGCTCCGACGGGGTTCCCACCTACCACCTCAGCGTGGTGGTGGATGACATCGACATGCGCATGACGCACATCCTTCGCGGCGCAGACCATCTTTCCAATACGCCCAAGCAGGTGATGCTCTACCAGGTGCTGGGCGCGCCGCTGCCCGTATTCGCGCACGTGCCGCTCATTCTCGGCCCCGACAAGACGCGGCTCAGCAAGCGCCACGGCGCCACCAGCGTGATTGCTTACAAGGAGGAGGGCATCGTGCCGGAAGCGTTCCGTAATTTTCTGGCGCTGCTGGGATGGACGCCGCCCGACTCCTCGAAAGAGGTCATGGACGACCGCGAGCTGATTGACCTCTTCGACCTCAGCGACATCGCAAAGTCGAACGCCGTTTTCGATCGCGGCAAGCTCGACTGGTTCAACTCCGAGTACATGCGCGCCTGTCCGGCAGTGCAGTTGTTGCCGCTGATCGAAGAGGAATGGAAGAAGGTTGACCTCATTCCGTTTCAGACCAGCCGCGGCGCAATGGCCGCCACGGTGGATCTGGTAAAGCCGCGGGCGCGCAATCTGAAGGATTTTACAACCCTGTTCCGCGCTTACTTCAGCGATGGCTTTGACGTGGATCCCGCCGCGGTGCAGAAGTTCCTGAAAGACGATACGGTGCGCGAGATGCTGGTGGAGCTAGGTTCGCGATACGAGCAGGAAACCGTTTTCTCCGAGGCGAGCACCGAGAAGGTGCTACGCGACTTCGCTGCGGAGAAGAACGTGAAGGCTGGCGTGCTGATCAATGCAGCGCGGGTCGCGCTAACCGGGCAGGGCGTCGCTCCGAGTTTGTTCGCGGTGATGGCGAACCTGGGACAAGAGCGCACCGTAGCGCGGCTCCAGAGGGCGACAGAACTATAGGAGCGCTATAGGGGGACTTCGACTACGGCGGCCCGGGGTCGCCTCCGCTCCGTCGAAAATCATTTACCACCCTTCGGCTTCGCTCAGGGCAGGCTCCGACACAGAGGGCACGGAGTTTGGTTTTCCATGAAGCTTTCTCTGTGATCTCCGTGGTTGTTTTCAGGCGGATTGTTCATCGACGATGCCAAAGTTGTAAGAAGTGTACGAGATTGGTTCGATGCGGAGTTTCGACTTGGATTGCCTCTGACTTTGGAAATGCAACTGCGCAATTCGACAGTTACGGCGTAATCTCGAACACAACCCCGCAACACACTCCGCCTCCGTAGGTCGTCCCGTACAGATTTCCGTTCGAGTCGAGAATTACGTTGCTCAGCGTAACCCATCCGTCCGCACCGCCGGTGAAGTTGTGCAGCGTGGTAAAGGTCCAGCCATCGCCCGCGCGTGTCAGTTTGAAAACCGAGCCCTTCTGATAGGAGGCACCGCCCGAGTGAGTGGTTCCATACAGGTTGCCCATTGTATCCATGACTAGAGCAGTTTAAGAATTACTGTAGTCGAGCGAGCACGGGTAGAGCGGCGCTTCAGCGCCGCGTTCCCGCTGATCCTTCACCTCCGAGCCGGCTTCAGCCGGCGGCACCTAGACTACACAAATAACTAAACCGCTCTA
>DATCCF010000414.1:0-3826 GCA_036511435.1 Terriglobales bacterium
TTGGGCGGGCGTTCTTAACCGCGGCCTGAAGAGCGTGTGTGAGAACTCGTTCCAAGTCGCCACGCTGGAATGACTATGCGGAAAACCAGCTCCGCAGGGGCGAAAGAGTTTAGCCCAGCACGGAGCCGCAGGCGGAGTGCTGGGTGAAGTAAGAAATGAATCCGAGTCCCGTAGGGACGGCAGGGTTCTCACACGGAGTCTTTAGTGTGGTCCTCCCAAGAGGAAATTGCTTCGCGGCGAAGCCCGAACCGTAATCGACGAATCCCTACATTTGCACGAACGCTGGAAAACATGGCAAGGCCACCCTCCGACGATTTCCTCCGCGCTGAACAGGCGGCACAGTTCACCCTTGAGCGCGCCAGTCTGCGTCCGCGTATCGGCGTGGTACTGGGATCGGGACTCGGCGCCGTCGCCGATGACCTAAGAGACGCGGTCCGCATCCCTTACGAAGAAATTCCACATTTTCCGAAGAGCACGGCCGAAGGTCATGCGGGCGTACTCGTTCTTGGGATGATCGACAACATTCCCTTGGTGGTGATGCAAGGTCGCCCGCATCTCTACGAAGGCTATTCGCCCGGCCAGGTTGTCCTCCCCGTGCGCGCCTTAGGACGCATGGGAGTGCGCGCCCTGGTGCTGACGAATGCCGCAGGCGGAATCAGCGCCGAATACGGCCGCGGCGCGCTTGTGGTCCTTCGCGACCATATCAATCTTCAAGGACAAAACCCGCTCATGGGTCCGAACGACGAGCGTCTTGGCTTGCGCCATCCCGACATGACGGAGGCTTACAACTCACAATTCCGGCAGTTCGTGCGCGAGGAAACGGAGCGATTGGGCGGAGGCGTCTTCGAGGGCGTGTATGCGGCCGTGTCCGGACCTAACTTTGAGACTCCGGCGGAGATCCGATTTTTGCGCACCATCGGCGCCGACCTGGTCGGCATGTCAACCGTGCTCGAGGTGATCGCGGCGCGGCACATGGGTATCGAAGTCCTCGCAATCTCCTGCGTGACCAACATGGCGGCCGGCATGACCGGCGAAAAGATCACGGCAGAGGAAGTGCTGGAAACCGGCGAACGCCTGAGCGGCAAGTTTCTTGCGCTGTTGCGGGCTGTGTTGCCCAGGATCGACGGCTATCTGGAGAGCCACTAATCCTGATCGACGTTATCGTCACTGGGAACCTCTGCGCTAAACTGGGCGTGGGGATGAAAAGTTTTCTTATCTGTCATCCTGAGTGACGAGTCCGGTCGCCGTGGCGACTGGGCGAGGAGTCGAAGGACCCCCTATGGGAGGAAGAATCCGTCGGCTATAGGGGTCCTTCGACTCCGCACGAGCAAAAGAAGCTCGTGCTGCGCTCAGGATGACAATCGTTACTACGCTACAGCTACTCTGAATTTTCTATAATTTGCACATGCCCGCGGAAATATATCTCATTGGCATTGCCGGTCCTTCGGGCGCGGGAAAAACCTACTTGGCTATGCATCTTGCCGCTGCACTGCATGCCAGCGTGCTGGCGCTTGACCGCTACTATCGGGACCTCTCGCATCTGCCCCTGGGGGAACGAGCGCGGATAAATTTCGACGCGCCCCAATCTCTCGATCACGAACTCATCGTCGAGCAAGTTGCTGGCTTGCGCAATAACGAAACGGTGCATCTGCCGGTGTACGACTTTGCCACCCATACGCGGACGCGGAGGACCGAAGTGCTGCGGCCGGCGGAGGTCGTTATTGTCGAGGGACTGTTTACTTTGCACTGGCCTGGTCTGCGCGAGTTACTGGGCACCAAAGTTTTCGTCGACCTGAATGATGAAGTCTGCCTGACGCGGCGCCAGGCGCGCGATGTACGCGAGCGCGGCCGCACTCCGGAGTCCGTCGTGGAGCAATATGCCGCGATCGTCGCTCCCATGGCGCAGCGCTATGTGCGTCCCACCATCGTCCATGCCGACATCGTGGTTTCCGGGACTGAGTCCATTGCCGATGGTGTCTCCCGCGTTCTGGGGCACTGCCAGCAGCAAATTGCCAACGCCAAGGCGCACGCCTCGGCTAGTCAAGCGCAGCCATAAGCGATGCTCGCCATCACGAGGAACGAATGAAGGTACGCAGCATCTGCCTCGCTCTCGTACTGCTGTGTCTGGGCAGCTTGTGCGCTACCGCCCAATCATCCGCGCAGGACAAGGAAGTACAACTGCCCTCCAGCAAGTTACTGCTGTTGCCTGCGCCGGGAGGGCCGCGGCGCACCAATAGTTTCCCCACAGCGGTGGCACTCAGTCCAGATGGGAAGTACCTTGCCATTCTCAATAATGGCTACGGGACAGCCGAGTCCAAGTTTCAACAGTCGATTGCCTTGCTGGACTTGGCGAGCAATCGCCTGCGGGACTTTCCCGACCCGCGTCTCGCGTTTCATGCCAAGCAATCGTATTTCCTTGGTTTGGCTTGGAGCAGCGACGGCGCGAATCTTTACGCCTCAATGGCATCGCTGACCGATCCTGACGGCAAGAACCCCGGCGATACGGGCAATGGAGTCGCCGTGTACCGCTTGCAGAACGGCGCGCTGCTGGCGGACCGTTTTCTGAAGCTACCTCGGGCGCCGCTCGGCCACGGCAAACGATTTACTTACAATCCGAAGAGTGTTGCGCCCGGTGCTGCCAATCCGTATCCCGCCGGACTGGCGGTAGCGAAGCGCGAAAGCGGCGATGCGCTGCTGATCGCGGAGAACCTTGCGGACGATGTAGTGTTGCTGGACGCGCGCAGCGGCAAGCTGTTGCAGCGCTTCGATCTGGGCCGTGGCAAGTATGTTCCTGCGGCCTTTCCGTACGACGTTGTGGTGAGCGCCGACGGCAGCCGGGGCTGGTGCTCGTTATGGAATGCATCGCAAGTCGCAGAGCTGGATCTGCGCTCTGGCAAAGTCGTGCGGCAGACCGCCCTGCTGCTTCCGCAGCGCGATATCGACGCCTCGTCTCATCCCACAGCGCTGCTGTTGAGTTCCGACGAGCGCCGTCTCTACGTGGCGCTTGCCAACCGCGATGCGGTTGCAGTCCTGTCAACCGCAGATGGCCACGTTGAGCGTTATCTCAGCACCAGCTTGCCCGGGCAAACCTATGGCGGCAGCTATCCCGACGCGCTCGCGCAGTCGCCAGACGGAAGCAAGTTGTACGTCGCGGATGCATCCGCCGACGCCATCGCGGTGTTCGATATGGAAAAACAAGCCGCCCGGCCAAAAGCCGGCTCGCGTGGCAACGCCACGACGGACGCGCCTCTAAAGGACAGCCCTGCTCATGCACAGAGCGCTGAGTTTTTCATTCCAACGGAGTGGTATCCGACGGCTGTAGCGATCCACGGTGGCGAGTTGCTGATTGCGAGCGGGAAAGGGGAGGGGACAGGTCCGAATGCCGGTTGGACGGCTGACCCCAATCGTCCGGGAAAGCACCGGCATCCCTACATCGCGACCATGATTCGAGGCTCGATCGCGCGGGTGTCGCTGGCTGAGGCGGAAAGTAAGCGCGACAAACTCACCCAGGAATCCGTTCGCAGCAACCAGATGGAAGGCCGAACGGGCGAGATCACTTTTCAGCGCGGCGAAAATCCGATTCATCACGTGATTTACGTGATTAAGGAAAATCGCACCTACGATCAGCTTTTTGGAGACATCCGAGAGGCGAACGGCGATCCCGCGCTGGCCATGTACGGGGAAAACATCACTCCAAACCAGCATAAGCTGGCCCGGCAATTCGGAATTCTCGACAACTTCTACGATAGCGGCGAGGTCTCCGGTGACGGGCACGTGTGGTCCACCGCGGCCATTACCAGCGACTACACGGAGAAGACCTGGGAGA
>DATCCF010000415.1:0-27342 GCA_036511435.1 Terriglobales bacterium
CGGTTTAGTTATTTGTGTAGTCTAGGTGCCGCCGGCTGAAGCCGGCTCGGAGGTGAAGGATCAGCGGGAACGCGGCGCTGAAGCGCCGCTCTACCCGTGCTCGCTCGACTACAGTAATTCTTAAACTGCTCTAGCCCCTGCAAAAACAGGTCCCCAGGGGCTGAAGCCCAAATTATTGTCGACCCGTTGCGGCACCTCTAAAGCCGTGCCCTGATACAAAGCGATTTATGAGATAGCTTCCAGAACAATCCGTGAGCATCCGTGTAAATCCCTGGTCAATTCTCTTCCGTCACCCCAGATACTCAGGATCGCGCTTCCACCCGGTGACCATGGAGTAAAAATTATTCCAACCGTGCAGAAGGACCATGACGAGATGGCCGGGGATAAAGGCCAGGAAGCCGCACATGGAGAGGAAGTGCCAGATGCGCGCGAAGTGGAAGCCGCCCATGAGCCAGGCCAGCCACCAGAACTGCGCGGGCTTGAAGAGCACGATGCCGGTCAGCGTCGATAGTACACCGAAGAAAATGGTGGAAGTGTAAGCCAGCTTCTGGAGCGGGTTGTAGGCGGCGTCAACCACCGGCTTTGGTCCGAAGAAAAAGTAATAGCGCGCCATCGGCCAAACCCCCTTGATGTCGCGCGCGCTAAACAGCACCTGCCGCCAATGGCCGGTGGCGATCTGGTAGATCACGTACAGCAGCCCGCTGGCAACGAACATCCACATGAAGGTGAAGTGCCATTGCAACGCGCCGCCGAGCCAACCGCCGAGCGTGATCAGCTTAGGGACATCAATCAAGTTTTTCTGAGGAATCTTGGGACCGAAGCTGGGAAAGGCGCGGAAGATCTGGAGACCGGTACCTACCAGGACCACCACAGCCACCGCATTCACCCAGTGGGCGAAGCGCACCACCCAGGGATGCTCATTGGCGATGGTGATCGGAGGAGCATCTTCCACAACATTCTGTTTTTGTACATTCATATTGAACCTATCGGAGAACGGTTCAGACCGAGTCGCCTGAGGGCCTAAAGAGTCTGTGTGAGTACCTCTGCCGTCCCTACGGGACTCGGCCTTATTTTCCACTTTTCCCAGCGCTCAACCACCCCAATCCACGCAAAAGCGGCGTGGTTTGGGGACCCCGGTACGCGCTGGGCTAAGCTCTTTCGCCCCGTTCGGGGCTCGATTTTGCGCAATCCTTCCAGACTCCTCACAGTCCGCCGTACCAGCTATAGCCCTGGTCCTCCCAATAGCCGCGCTTGTCGGCTCTCAGCACGTTGGTCACGCGGATGGTGTCGAGATACTTCGCTTGCTTGTAGCCGAGTTTGGTGGGCATTTGCAGCCGCAGCGGGGCGCCGTGTCCGCGGTCGAGCGGCTTGCCATACATCTCGTAACAGAACAACGTCTGCGGATGGAGCACGGTCTCCATGTCGATCGATTCGTAATATCCATCCACACATTCGGCCTCCAGAAAACGTGCGCTGGTATCGGCACCGATTGATCGCAGAAAATCGGAGGCGCGCGTGCCCCCGAAATTTCCGATCACGTCCCAACCTTCCACGCAGACGTGCCGAGTATTCTGCGTGACCTTGGGAAATGCCTGAATCTGGGAAAGCTTGTATTCGCCTGGACGCTGCACCAGTCCTTCCACCGTCAACGTCCACCTGTCCAGGTCCACCCCCGGATCGGCGACGTCATAAAAGTTGTAAGGGAACCGTTCGAAGGCAACTACATCGCTATCGCGAAAGGTCTGCGCCAATCGGTGGCGGCTGAAGAGCTTTCCAGAGGCCCAATCGCTCAGGTGAAGTCCGTCGTTCAAAAGAGGGTCACGAAGCTTGGGTACCGCAAACGCTCCCAGCGCCAGCACCGGAACCAGCTTCAGCAGTTCGCGGCGATTCATGCGCCCGCGTTCGGCAGGAGCAACCCGGCGCACTTCTTCGCCCGCTGGACCGGCGGTGCGCAGCACGGCAGGGGCGGCGACTTCTTCCTGCTTCGCGGTGTCTTCAGGAACGCGCTCATCGGCCTGGGCAGCGCTCTGATCGGCCGGCCTCGCTTGTTGCGGCGGGCCCTCCTCAGGCGGCTTCTGTTCTGCGTGGATGTCGTCGGGCATGCTTAACCTCGATACGAACAGGCTTGCTAATCAGATTGCCCAAGTGCCGCTAAAGTTACACCGGGAAACGCCTCGGAGCAAGAGAAGGCAGAAGGGGGTAGTGTCTCAGTTTGAAATCGCGGGCACTGGCGGGAGGTCGCGGGATGTGGCAGGATGTGGACATGGCCAAACGCCCACGCGATCCGATCCAACTCGCCAAACAGGTTTTTGATATTGCCACGGGCGAAACTGAGGACACCGTTAGTGAGTCCAAGAGGCATCCTACCAGCAAACGACGGGCAGGAGGCTTGAAGGGCGGAAAATCTAGAGCGCAGCATCTAACTCCCGAACAGCGCCAAGACATCGCAAGGCTTGCAGCGCGGGCACGTTGGAAAAAACGCGACTAAGCCACGTCAGCTTCGACCCTCTTTGGCTGCATTTTTTGAAGTTCTTGGCGCTCCGCTACGTCCTCGGTGTAATCGAGCACTAGCTGAATGGCTGGCCGCTTTCCTCGGTTTAGGTCGTTATACACGTCCACGTCAGTTTTTAGCTGTAGATTGTCGCCAATAATCTGGTCGCGGCGCTGACCAAATACCCGTTCCATATGATCGTGCGAGGCGAATCCCATCATTCCCCAGAAGGTGTACTGCACACCGTTCTTGCTAATCCGAACGGCGTGGTTTACCCGGTACCGACGGCCCTGGGAGTCTGTGTCATATTCATCGCGAAGCGCCTGGGACATCTGCGCCGCAAGGACATCATAAGGATCGACTTCTGGTAGCTCTAGTTAGCAGTCCCTCCGCAACGGCCCAATGGACTGCTTCCCGCGTGCTTGTGGGCTGGTGCTCTCGGTCGCTATCGTACTTGTGCCATATCTACTGTAGCCGTTCTTCCTTTGTGGGCATAAGAAATCTCCATTCACAATGTCACTGGTACTACTTGGCCCCATCCGTCCGCCATTGCGCCGGGAAGTACAAACTGCCTCACCTTAACGAGATAACGCGCAAGATAATCATGTCTGTCCAATCGCCGTTGCATCTGACCAACCACCAAACCCGGATGCCTGTTGAGAAGCCGCGCAAAGGCAATCACATCCTTCTCGTAGTAGAAGGGACGCTTCCGAGCCAAGAATGAATCCAGCTTTTCAGTCGGGACACAAAAATTTGCGGCGGCCGCATTCGCAATTCGCTCTTCTTGCGGGATAGACGTGCTCGTTGACGCCCGCTCTCCTTCTAGGTCGGGGTCTATCATCTCTTCCTGCTGTCCGTCTCCTTGAAGGACATGCTCGCATTCATGGCGTAGCACGAACCAAAAATTGTCGATTTTGTCCCGACGTGTAGACATGCCAATGACGGGCGAATACTCATCAAGCCAGAAGCACACGCCATCAATATCCGCATTCGGCAGCTTCTCAACCAAAATGTACCGAATGCCGCATTCCATGAGGATGCGCGGCACCCGCCGGATTTCCTCGGGTGCGTAGAGCAAAGACTGAAATTCGGTTAACGCAGAACGCAGTGCCTGCTCCGAATATCGAGGCACGCTGATAGCGCGAGCAATTTCGCGAACTCTAAATAGCCATGCCAATTGCGCCGGTGGAATCTCCCTTTCCTCGTAGCTGCTTTTCTTGGCGACGTGCGTTCCGAAATATGGGATGTCGCTCGGCCCTTCGACGCAGAAAAAACGAGCGAGTTGAGTTTCGATCATGGCGGCGTCGGAAAGCTCAATCCATCCTCGCTTTATCATCTCGCGAACAGGGTATGCGTTCTGCATGTTGCGACGCAGGGCTACGCTCGGATCGGGAGTGCGCGCCTGCGCCAGATCGTAAGCCTGCTGTAGATTGGCGAAGAACTCCGCCGGGACATCAAAAGCCTCTCCCAGCGCCTTCGCCATGTCCGGGCTTATGCCACGCTTGCCGTTTAGAATCGGATTCAGTGCTTGGTCGGTAGAGCCAAGAATGAAAGCGAGATCGCGCTGCGACCAGCCCCGCGCCTCCATCTCTTCCTTGATGTAATACCCAGGATGTCTCACCCAATTTGCAGTCATCGTTGCCATAGCCAGCTCCTCGTCAGTGATAATCCTCGACTCTCAACACTGCGATCTTGTTTGGTTTGCACGCCGTGTCGATTAAGAAAACGACGCGCCATTGCTTGTTCAGTCGGATTGATCTTTCCCCCTCTTGTCCCTTTAGTTTTTCGTAATGGAGACTCTTTCAATTCCTCAGCGTTCTTTCGTCCGGTGCTGCCCGGAGGACGACCATTTTGTCGCGAAACGAGTTGATGACCGAGATTGGCAGCTTGGTATCTGCCGCACGGTCGGTTTCGATCAATGCCAAGTTCTTGTCCCGAAACTCTATGTCCATGCAGCATGACCTGTCCGTCAAATACAATGTAAGCCACTGATAGTGCGTTGTCAATATCTACTTAGCTCCTTTAGTTAAACTGAATTTTATGCTTAACAAATGACAGGCGAGCATGTATGGTTTAGACATGAATCGCCTCTCACTTGCCGACCGCGCCGCCATTCTTGGGATGATGGTTGAAGGGAATAGCCTGCGCTCTTGCAGTCGCCTTGCAGACGTTTCGATTAACACGGTTACGAAGCTGCTTGTGGATGCGGGAACGGCTTGCGCCAAGTACCACGATGAGCATGTCAGAAACGTGCGCGTGCGCCGTTTGCAGTGCGACGAAATTTGGTGCTTTGTCGGAGCGAAGGCGAAGAATGTCCGACCCGAAAAAGAGGCAGAGGGATGGGGTGACGTTTGGACGTGGACGGGAATCGACGCGGATACAAAGCTCTGCGTCAGCTACCTTGTCGGCGGGCGTGATGGCGGATGGGCTATGGACTTCATGCAGGATTGCGCCAGTCGCATCCGTGGGCGCGTCCAGGTCACAACGGACGGGCATCGGGCGTACCTCGATGCAGTCGAAGGCGCTTTCGGGATGGATGTGGATTATGCTCAACTCCAGAAGATATACGGCGCTCCGACCGATGCCGAGCAGCGCCGTTACAGTCCCGCCAAGTGCATCGGTGCCGACATGAAAGTTGTGAGCGGCAATCCTGATCCTCAACACGTAAGCACGAGCTATGTCGAGCGCCACAATCTGACAATGCGTATGTCAATGCGCCGCTTCACTCGCCTGACAAACGGCTTTTCCAAGAAGATCGAGAATCACATCCACATGGTTGCGATTCACGCCGTTTATTACAATTTCGCCAGAATCCACAAGACGCTGCGGATCACACCAGCGATGGCCGCTGGGCTCTCCGATCATGTGTGGTCGCTTGAGGAAATTGTTGGGTTGCTGAAATAAAGGGAAAACAAAATGGCATACAAGTATATGATGCACGTCTTCTGCAACGAATGCTCCGTCCCGCACCCATCCGGAATTGTAATTGAGTGTGATGAGCTACTGGCCAGCGATCAAAGCGTCGGAGACATCTATGATGGGCGGGAAGTCCCTCAGGAAATCGTCGTGATGCTCGGGAATTACTTTACGTGTCCAAATACGGGAAAAGGCTACATGCAAAGGGACAATCGCCAGGTCTTTCTTGTGCGAATCGCCTAAAATTTCAAACTGAGAGACTACCCAGAAGGGCCTTTTGATACATGAGGAACCATTACCTACGAATGTGTCGCCGCTCTGCGGCTCACATCATGCGATGAGCGTAGCCGGGGCTCACGAGCGTGTGTGAGAACCCCTGCCGTCCCTACGGGACTCGGATCTATTTCCCACTTTACCCAGCACTCCGCCTGCGGCTGCGTGCTGGGCTAGACTGAGCCCCGCCTACGGCGTTGGATTTTCGCCCCGTAAATTCCACTGGCAAATATCATGTTGGGTTCTCACACACCCTCTCACGCCCCGGCCTAAAACCATCCCGCCGCAGGGCGGCTAGAGTTTTGGCAACCGGTTCGGCGGTTCCTCAACAAATATCCAACAGTAGCTCGTCTCATTGCGAGTCACTTCAGTTTTTCGTACTCCGCTTTGGCTTGCCGCAGCACAGGATTGTCGGCATCGGCGTCCTTCCATAACGTCAGGAAGTCGCGATAGGCTTCGCGCGCCCCGTCCTTGTCCCCGATCATCGCTCGAGCACGGCCCAACTGGAGATGCGCCAGGGCGGCGGTGGGAAAGTTCAGCACGATGCCGCGATGGTCGAGACTTTTTGAAACTCGGCCGCGGCCAGTTTGCCTTCGCCCGCTTGCAGAAATGCCAGTCCCCGCAGATAAACAGGGTAAAGAAAAGGTATCCCCGGAAGAGGCGAACCCAGTTCATAAGGTGCTGCCGGTTGCAAAGCTTCAAGAGCGGCGCCGGAATCTTTCTCATCCAAAGCAATCGCGGCCCGTATAGCGGGCAGCCAGTAATCGTTGACTAAGGTGTCCGAGGGGTATTGTTTGCTGAGGTCATCAGCCAGCGACCGCGCCCGTTTGCCATCGCCGCTACGCGCCAGGACAAGGGCTGCCATGATCTGGGCGTTCTTGCTCGATCCGGAAGCAAGCGCTTCCAAAGCCTGCTGCCGCGCGCGCTGCGGATCGCCCAATTCGGTTTCGTGGAGGGCGCCGTCCAGTTGCCACAGCGCCGCAGCCTCCTGGGAGCCCGCGCGCAATGCAGACGCCCGCGCCAGTCGCGTGAATTCGCGCGCCTTGGCCATACGTCCGAAATAGGCTTCGGTGTCCGATTGCATTCCAAGCATTTGATCTTCCATCCCCGGCTTACCCATGGCCGCCGTCAACTGGCGCGCCATTTCTTCCGAATCGCCGCGCAGGAAAGCCATCGCGTAGAAGTCCCAGATCATCGCCTGGTTCTCCAGATGGCGGGCCTGCGCTTGTTCCAACACCGCCTTCACGTCGTTGAAGCGGTTCAGGTTGAGATAGGTGCTCGCGAGGTTGGTGTAGTTGATAACGTCGCTGGGGTCCACCTGCAATGCGCTCTGCGCTTCCACCAGGGCCTGTTCGTACCTTCCGATAGAGGTGTAGGCAGAATTCAAGTTGGTGTAAGAAGACTCCTCGTGGGGATAGGTCTGGCGCAGCAGGCGGTAGGCGCGATCGTCTGGTCCACATCTCCAGTGACCAGATCGTGATAGTGGCAGGTAATGTACAACTTCTCTTTCGCGCTAGTGTGCTCGCGCAGTTCATAGGCCTTGGCGGTATTTTCGGCTGCCAGGGTGGGCTGGTTGAGATTGAAATAGGCCACCCCCAAGCGCGCATATGCCATGGCAAAGCGCCTCATGCTGGCACCTGCTGGCACCGGTTCGCCGAGGGTTGGTGTGCGTGCAGGACTGGCTTGCGGACAATCCGGCCGCGCATGGCGGAACTCGATTGACCACCGTATGCGGCAGCGACATCAGGAGGTATGGACCGGCTTGTCACCTGGGATTGCCGGCGATCGGGACGATCTTCGCGGAGCAGCCCGGCCTGCAGGAAGATTTCGCTGAGTGCATCCAGAGCTTCTGCAATGCGATGGTTTACCCAGGTTTTGCTAGCGCGAAGCATCTCCGCGACTTCATCCCGCGAGAAGGAATACAGTCCGATCAGGGTAATCATCTCGGCATGCGGCTCGCTGAGCCGGGCAAAACATAGCTCGACGTCGCGAACGAAGACCACCTGGTCTTCAAAGCTGGGAATGGCGTGGTGGGAGACCCGGGCGCGGAAAAACTCCCGCCCCAGCAACGAAGGGAGCCTGCCTACTTGCGAGGAGATCTCGAAGAAATGGCGCACCATGGCGAATGTCTGTCCGCGGTAGCACAAAATTTCCGGCCGGGGATCGATTTCGTCGCCCTCTTCGACACTCGAGTGATTGGCGCTGAACAGCCGTAACTGCGATGGCGATGACTTGAGGTTCTTCATTGCAGTCTCGCCAATGGGAGTGGGGCTCGCGCTTCATCGATCGCCACCAGAGCTACAGCGGATTTTCCTCGGGATTTGCGAAGCAGCAGACTCGCCCGCTCCACATGGTTGGAGAGCGAGAAGTTTGCCAGCATTCGTCCGCACGGTTCGCAATAGGTTTCGGCAGAGCTGTTCCGGCGCAGTCTCAGGGAGCCGCACCGTTCACAGTATTTCAGTTCATAGGTAGCAAGTTGCATTGGGTGTCCCCTAACTTCCTCTGGTCATAAAACGAAAGCCCTGCGACAGACCCGGATGACGATCGGGGCCTGTGCACAGGGCTCGTTTCAGTTACGATGACCTGCTATTGGTTATTTGGTTACGTGAAAAACGTTATGCTGGCAGCGCACGCAAGCGACGGAATCCATGAGTGCGAACACAAGGATCCTGGCCGCGCACCTGCCATTTGGTTTCAAGGTATCATCCGCTCATCTTGCTGGCGGCTGAAATAACCCTCTTCGTATCCGGACTTCAGAATGCACCCGTTTTTCACGACGACACTGAGTCTTCCCGAGAAGCGCAGATTGCGCAGGAGCTTTTCCGTGGCCGCTGAAAGCAGCTCGGCTTCCCTGATTTTGCGCCGTAACTCGGCGAATGTTCTTTCCTCACCTGTGGGTTCCATCTCCATCATTGGTTCATTTACCTCGGCCAGAACCGCAGAACCTGGCGCCCTTCGACTGTGGCATAGGGGAATCAAGGCAGTCAACCAAATTATTGCTCTAGGAATATTACTAAAGTACATGTATAGCTTTTAGCAAACACAATGCCATGACACTTCAAGACTTGCAGGACAAACTGCGCGCCCACATCCGGGGCCGAATCGACCGGGGGGAGCTGACCGGAACCGGTTTGTCCCGCCAAGCCGGGTTTCAGCAAGGCCATCTTTCCAACTTCCTCAACGCCCGCCGCGGTCTCAGCCTGGAATCCATGGACCGGCTGCTCGACACCCTGAACATCGGCGTGCTTGACCTGGCCGATCTCAAAGCCATCGAGCAGCAGGTCTCGTTCCCGGCGGGAGCATCTGGATTCGAGAACGTCGCTGTGGTGAGTGGGGAGCAAGCCGCCCGCCTGCCCCGGTTCACCCCCGAGCAGGTGCGCGAAAGCCGCAATTTCAGCAAGTCATTTCTGCGCAAGCTAAAGCCGAACGACGCCGGCAATCGCGGCGAGTGGCTGCGCTTCGTGCTCCTCCGACTCGACGCCAAGGCTGCCGCGGGCATGTTTCCGCACCTACTGGCCGGCGCGACTCTGCTGGTGGATCGGCATTACAATTCCTTGCAACCGTACCGCCGGTTTCGACCCAACATCTACGCGGTGCACGCCCAAGACCGCTGTCTTATCGGCTACGTCTCGGTTTCCGGCGATCGCCTGGTGTTGCGGCCCCAGAACCCGCAACACGCCGTGGAACTGCTCCGCATCGATCATGGCAGGAGTTATCACGACTACATCGTGGGCCGAGTGTGCCACATTGGGTTCGAGGTTTGAAACCCCACTCTCTGCTATGATTCTTGCCCGTCGGCGCTAGACGCCGGCGTACAGGGAGGTCAGCACTTATGGAGGAACACGGCGTCGGCAACATGATTATGCGCCGCAATGAGGACATCGCCCTTGACATGATGAAATTCATCGCCGTCACCACCGGATACGGGAAGACCGGCTCGCCGGAAGCCGGGTTTAAGGGCGGCACGGTTTCGAAAGCCGAGGACTATGCCCAACATTTACTGGATCTGTTTGGGCAATGCCTGGCGGCGGTGCAAGGCAAGAAATAAGTGGAGAAACAGCCGGCTGGAGTTGGCAGCGCCGCTCTCGTGGGTTGCGGGATGACCGCCGAGCATCACGCCGGCAAGTGATTTCCATCACTGCCGAGATGGAACCGTAGGACGACCATCAAGCTGGCGAGGTGCCCCATGGCAAGCTTGGATCCGAAGTTCCACGAAGAGACTGCGAACATTCATAAAGAGCACGAGGAGTTGGTGGCGCAGTTAGACCAAATGGATAGCGCGCTGGAACAGATCGTCTGCTACTCGGAGATTTTCACCGATCTCGCCACTGCCAACCAGGCGATAAGCCGCGGCAAGTGGATGGCGGAGTGGCTTCCCCGGCACCACGCGCATGAAGAGACCACGGTGCTGGAGACCATCGCGAGGATGAGTCCGGAGCTGGCCTCGTTCGCCCGCGAGATGAAGCGCCAGCACAACGAAATGCGGGTGCGCCTGGAGAACTTCCGCGACCTGCTCGCCCACCTGAGCGAGAGCGGCGACCTGGAAAATGCAGTCAACCAACTGAAGAAAGACGGCAAAGACTTCACTCGCATGATGCGCCTCCACATGGCAGCGGAAGAGAAAAAGTTCGCCGGCTTAGAAAACTAACCGCGAAGTCGAGTCACGAAGCAGAAGGCAGTACCGATGAAACTGCCGCAATTTTTTCTCAACAACCCACACACTACTGGTATCCCGTAGTATCATGAAATTGAATTTTGAATGGCACGCCGCCAAAGCCGAGGCCAACTTGGAGGCCCATGGCGTGAGCTTCGATTTGGCGACGACGGTGTTCAAAGACCCGTTTGCCGTCGAGCGCCTCGATGATCGTCAAGACTATGGCGAGCAGCGTTTTGTCATCATCGGCATGGCGGAAGGTCGCGTTGTGCTGTTTGTAGCCTACACAGGACGCGAGGAACGCATTCGCATTATTTCAGCTCGGAGAGCCACGCAATATGAGCAAGACGACTACTTCCGGCAAAACACTTAAGCCTCCACGGCCGATGACCTCCGAGGCAGTTGAGCGGGCCGCGCGTGCGGATCGCGACGCCCAGCCGCTCGCGGCAACCGACCTCAAACGGATGAAGCGGACCCCACAGGCGAAAATCATCCGCCGGGCCTTGGAACTGACGCAAGAGGAATTTGCGGCCCGCTATCACATTCCTCTGGGTACGCTACGGGATTGGGAGCAGGGTCGGGCGCAACCGGATCAGCCTACGCGGGCCTATTTAACCCTCATCGCCCGCGATCCCGACCATGTGAACCGGACGTTGAATCCAAAGCCAAGGTAAACACGCCCAGTTGCAACAACCCCACCCAAGCAAGAGAAGCTTGGGCGGGGCACCCTCACGATGGTCGCCTGGGCCACCCGTCCAAAGAGACGATGAGCAGAAAAACAAATTTGTGGATCGGCGTCTTTGTCATCGGCCAAATTCTTTTTTTCTTTGCCTGTGCTCAGGGCTCTAGCCTTTGCGCCTCGTCGAGAATTTCCTTTGCTCGGCTCATACTCAGAGCGCGCCGTTCACTGCCGGCTCCACGCTTCTTCAGCCGCGATGTAAGCCAGAGAGCTCCCAGCCCGCCGAACACGACATATACAGGCAACGCTAAGACGGGAATCTTACCGATAATTACGCCGATGACTCCAATGGAGAAAAAGACCGCAATGCCCAACGGCCAGCCAATCGGAGCTGGTGGGGGGAAAGGGAGGTTGTTGTATTCCAGTTCAAGTTGCCTAACGGTATCCAGGTTTGGCAGCGACAGACCCCGCACAAAATGCAATTTGACGTAATGCGAAACCTTCACCTTGACAACATAAGTGCTGCTGTCGAGATAACTGGGTCTCCCATACGCGTCGCCTTCCTGATGGATTTCTTGTCGCCCCTGCAAGTTCCATCCAAATGCTTCCATCTCTCTAATCTTGTCGTTTTCATAGCTGGGTGCGACTTCAACAACTGTGCTCTCGGGTTCGCTCCATACTCTCTCCTTGTGTGTAGCAAATGTCCTTAGGCCGTTCGGGTGCCCCATCCTGGTACGTCCCAATAAACCTGGGTGCCCCATTCTAGAGTAGCCCGGTTTGGGCTAGGGCGGGGCAGTTGACGATTTGCTCATTGATGCTTTCGGAATCGTTCCTGTCCGCTCACGTTTTCTGCGTGTCCATGGAGACTCGGTCTCCACATGTCCTGTTCGACAGTAGGCAGTGGGGGCGAAGATTGTCAGTGACGAATGGCACCTGCGAGCGCGATCTCAGTCTGAAAAGTCGCGTAGTCCTTGAACTGCCCCGCCCTAGCCAAAACCGGGCTAGAACGGGGCACCCCAAGTTTGACTTTCCGATGAACACAAAACATGGCTCGCGATTGGCTGGGGCACCCGGCGTTTGGACGGACCACCTGCCAATGGATATTTCAGCTTTGGAAGAAAAAGCAGATCCCTCACGGGCTGAAGCCCGTTCGTGATGACAAACAATAAAGAACTCTAACGCGGGCCTGAAGGCCCGCACTACCCGAACGTCGCTTTTTCCAGCAGACGCTACAACCGCGCTGAACTGTTCTAGTGAATATCGAAGTTTTCCTGGTGCAGCAGCGGGTCGCTCTTCACCAGCAGGGTCTTGCCGGTCAAGTCCTCCATCTCGGAGATGAGTTTGCCGTTGTTGGCCTTCAGGGCCTTGGCTACTTCGGGATGCACGCGCACGGTGATATCGGTCTTGTCGTGCAGCTTCGCCATCTTGCGCATCTCGATGTAAAGCTCGTTGCACACCGTCGGCACCGATTTCACAAAGCCCGCCCCCGCGCAGTAGGAGCAAGTCTCTCCCAGGGTGCGCTCCAACGATTGCTTCACGCGTTTGCGGGTAATCGCAACTAATCCGAAATCGTTGAACTGGAGCACCTTTGACGGAGCGCGATCGTTGCGCAGAGCTTCTTCGAGGGCCTGCATCACCTTCTGGCGATTCTTGCGCTCGTCCATGTCAATGAAGTCAATGACGATGATGCCACCTAGGTCGCGCAACCGGATTTGCCGCACGATTTCCTTGACCGCATCCACGTTCGTCTTGGCGATGGTGTCTTCCAGGCGCTGTGTCTTGCCAACGTATTTGCCGGTATTGATGTCGATGGCCACCAGCGCTTCGGTCTGGTTGATGACGATATGTCCGCCGCTCTTCAGCCACACCTTCGACTTCAGCGAGCGATTGATCTCGTCCTGAATGCCGAACTGCTCGAACAACGGAGTGTCTTTGGTGTACAGCTTGATGCGCCGGACCAGCGACGGCTGGAAGCGGCTGGCAAAGCGCACGACGCGCTCGTACTCGTCTTCGGTATCCACCCAGATCTGCGAGAAGTCGGCATTCACCTGGTCGCGTAACACGCGTTCCACCAGGTTCAGGTCGTGATAGATCAGCGCCGGGGCCTTGCTGTTCTCGGTGCGGCTCTTGATCTCGGCCCACAGATGCTTGAGGAAGCGAATGTCGGCGCGCAGATCTTCTTCCTTGATGTTGGCGGCGGCGGTACGGACGATGAATCCGCCTAGTCCGTTTTCCCGTTCGCTGGTCACGATGCGCTTCAGCCGCTGGCGCTCTTCGTCGGAGGCGATCTTGCGCGAAACCCCTACGTGATTGACCGTGGGCATGTACACCAGGAAACGTCCGGGCAGCGCAATGTGGCTGGTGATGCGGGCGCCCTTCTTGCCGATGGGTTCCTTGGCAATCTGGATCAGCACCTCCTGGCCTTCCTTCAACAGATCGGTGATGAGCGGCTGATTGCGGCTGTTATTGGGACGGGCGCGGAAGTTGCGACGCGGACCGCCACGGCGATTGCGATCGCGAAAGCCACGGTGATCGCCCGGACGCTCGGTCTGCCGCTGCTGATAACCAGCGGTGGGAGACGCAGCCCGCACTTCGGCGCGACCGTTGGTTTCCTCTTCCTCGCCGACCTCTTCCTCCTCTTCCTCTTCGTCGGCATCGGTTGCGTAGATTTGTTCACCACGCTCCTCGGCGGCCACCACTTCGTCCTCGTCCACGTCGGCAATCTTGGGGATCCACCGGTCCGAATCGCCGTTATCGGCGTCGAGGGTCTCTTCCTCGAGGACGAGTTCCTCATCGCCTTCCACCTCGCTCAGCGCACTAAGGTCATCGGGGACAGGATGAAATTCCATCTCCTCGTCTTCCAAAACTTCATGCTCCAGAGTGCGTCCCTCGGGAGCGACGGAAGGAGCCTCATGCGATGGGAAGGCCGGCGATTCCTGGGTTGCGGCTTCGGCGTTGTCTTGTTCCCTGTCTTCGCCCGCCGTTGGAGATTCGGTGCTGTGTACTTCGCCTGGCAGTTCTTCGACCAGCGTTTGATTCTGCGGTGCCGCAGTCAAAACGTCGGTGGCCGTTGGCTGGAACATCTCAAGTGCATGCGCTTCGGCTGGCGCGTGGAAAGATTCCGCAGGTGCGGCGCTCAGACTCTCCCATTTTTCGCGGTCGTCATCACGGCGCGCGGCTTCAGTCTGCTGCGTTTCGTCATGCCCGACGACAGCGCCCATCTCGGTGGGAGGCGGGGTAGCATGCTCGACCTGATGTGATTCGGCCGCGGCGTATCCCGGTTCGACATCGACGGTCGTCTCGGTTTCCTGCAAGGCTGCGCTGACGTGCGAAGCCGAATCGACAGACGGATTGAAATCTTCAGCGGGAGCAAAGGAAACCTGTTCAGCTGTTTCTTCTTTCTTGGGCTCCGGCGCGGGCTGCTGGGGCAGGTTGCGATACTTCGAAATCGATTCCCCAGGTAGAAGAATCGGCGTATAGCCTGCGGGCGGACCGTAATCTGTGCGAGTTCGCGGGGCCGGACGCGTCTCCGCACGATAGGTTGGCGCTTCTTCTATCGGCACCGGCTTTACGGCCTCGATCTTTGGCTCTGGGCGGTCGTTGCGCTCGTCTCCCTGGCCGCGACGTCCGCCGCGACGGCGACGGCGTCCCCGCCAGGGCCGCGTTCCTTCCTCCGAATCCCGATCTGCCCGGGACGAAGCTTCATTGGCTTCAAGTACAGGTGGCCCGTCAGCAGGAGCTAGATCTTCGGCAACAACGTCGAACTCCTCCGCGATCTCAGGTTCAGCGACGGCAGGTTCGGCTTTGAGCTGTGCCTCCTGCGCGGCATACGCTTGGCTTACATCGATGGCGTTACGCGGCACAGGAATGCTGCCGAATTCTTCCTCGTCTTCTTCATCGCCGGTTACTTCGAGGAAATCGGAAACGTAGAGGAAGGCATCGCGTTCCAGTCCGATGTCCACGAAAGCGGACTGCATGCCGGGAAGCACTCGCGTGACCCGGCCCTTGTAGATTGATCCTGCCAGGGTGTATTCGTTTTCCCGCTCGAAAAAAACTTCGGCGAGGAGATCGTCCTCAACCAAAGCCACCTTGGTTTCGTGTGGCGTGGAGGACACATAAAGTTCCTTGTTCATGGAATGCTCCGGTTCAACCGGCGCGGTCGATGGGAAGGACAGGAAAAACTCTACAGGTGATTAGGCCGAGGGCACACCCGGGCTTACGCCGGGATGCGAACCAGACCTGATTCGTGAAGCAACAATTTGTGGAATCTTTAGCACCGTATAGAGCACGCGTTCGAAGGTTGTGGCCTCACGCTCAGCTTCAGCCAAGGGGCCGTTTCCCGCCTCGATCAACGTGCTTTGCAATCCTGTCCGGCCTATTCTTCTAGCAGCCGGCATGCCCTCGTACGTGAGGGCGGTCGTAATCTTGTTGTCATCCTTCGGAAGCCCGACGTCCAGTCTGTAATAGCTTCCCCGGCGGATGAGACCGGCTACGTCTGAAGCGCGTCCAAGGGACGCTTAAAAAACCACTGCCAAAAGTTTGCAATTCAGTTCACAAACCGGCGCATACGAATGTTCATTACGATTCCCAGCGCCAGGAACATGAACAGTACTGACGATCCCCCGTAACTCATTAACGGCAAGGGAATACCCGTGACCGGCATAAATCCAACCACCATGCCCACGTTAACCAGGACGTGGAACGCGAGTACCGCAACCACACCCATGACCACGAAGGCGCCAGCCCGGTCCGGGGCCGTCTGAGCGTTCTGGATCAGACGCATCAGCACTATGAAGTATAACAGCAGCAAGCCCATAGCGCCTAGGAATCCGTGCTCCTCGGCGAAGGCGGCAAAGATGAAATCGGTGTGCGGCACGGGCAGAAATTGACCTTGGGTTTGGCTACCTTGTGCCGTGCCCTTGCCAAAAATGCCCCCTGAACCCACGGCCACCTGTGACTGAATCACCTGATATCCGTGACGCTGAGGGTCAGCCTCCGGCTCCATGAAGCTGGTCAGCCGGTCCCGCTGGTACGGCTTTAGAACATGCCACCCCACGGGGGCCAGAAGCGCGCCGAGCACCAGCACGACCAACGCATGCCGGGCCTTCATCCCACCCAGGAACAAGCCCATTACAGCGATTGGGATGTAAGTGAGCGCCGTACCCAGGTCGGGCTGGACGAGCACCATCAGCATGGGAACGCCGACCAGCGCTCCGGCTTTGACGATGTCCTGGGCTGTACATTCGGACTTTGTGTCGGCGAAGTATTTAGCCATCGCGAGAATGAGCACCAGCTTCACCCACTCCGAAGGCTGAAAGTGGAATGAGCCAAGCTGTACCCAGCGACGGGCGCCCAGATACTTCTTGCCGAATACTTCGACCGCAATCAACGAGGCAATGGAAATCAGGTACATCAGCGGTACACGCTCCAGCACTGCCTGGTAATTGAAGACGCTCACCACAAACATGAGACAGACGCCACCCAGGATCCAATACACCTGCTTGAGGTGTACGCCCATAAACTTGGTGCTAAGGGTTGCGCTGTAGATCTCGAGCACGCCCAGAGAGCAGATCAGCAGCACGAGCACCAACAGCACCCAGTCAAAATCGCGGTATGAGATGTATCGGCTCAGGGTTGCCTCCGGGGAACGACAGCCGCCGCAGGCGCGATCGTGGGCTGGGCGGCAGGCTTCTTTGTCCTAGGTGGGGGCGCCGGTGGCGCTTGCTGCTCAGGGTTTGTCGCCGGGGTTGTCGGCTGACTCTCGGCGGGAGGTTCGGTCTCCGGATGGGCCATCTCCACGTGCGACTCCGTGGTTTCGAGGTCGGCAGGACGAATAGGCTTACCCGTTCCTCCCACTCCCGGCGCCGAAGTTACCGGCTTGGTCTTGCCATCGACTGGAACCGTGAAACGTCCGGCTTGCATCTTATCGGGGGTCTTGGCGCCGCCCTCGTGCCACACTGCGGCAACTTCTGCCTGCTTAGATCCAGAAGCCGCTCCGCCTGCCTTGGCCACCTGCGTCTGGCGATTACGCTGTTTCTCAACATAGGCCTTGATCACCTGGGCAGCGGCACGAGCGGCATAGTATCCGTGCTCGCCCTCCTCGAGCAGCACCGTCACTACAATTTCAGGATTCCGGCGTGGCGTGACCCCAACGAACCAGCCGTTGTCCTTGAACTTACTCTTTTCGCTGCTGCCCATCTTGGCTTTTAGCTGGTTGGAGATGGTTTGCGCGCTGCCAGTCTTTCCAGCGAAGTCGATCCCCGGCAAGCGGGCGCTGGGCGCGGTGCCCACCGGCGACACCACCAGCGCCAGTGCGTCGGTGATCGTCATCCAGTTCTCCTGGTCGAGGGGAATCTTCACTTGGTCGGTGTAGTTTGCCACCTGCTTAAACCCCGGCGGAAACTGGTCTGGAAAGGCCACATGCGGACGGACTAATACTCCATCGCTGGTGACCGCGCCGACTGCCCGTGCAATTTGAATCGGCGTAGTCGCCACTGCTCCTTGCCCGATGCCCACCGAGATCGTTTCGCCGGCATACCACTTCTGCTTGAAGTTCTTGATCTTCCACTCTTCTGAAGGCATGACGCCGGAGACTTCCTGTGGTAGGTCAATACCGGACTTCTGTCCCAATCCGAGCATGGTGGCGTATTTCGCGATGCGGCTGATACCCAGCTTCTCGGCTAGGGTGTAGAAATACGAATCGCAGGACTGGAAAATCGCTTTGCTGATGCCCACGGTCCCGTGACTGCCATGTCCTCCGATCCAGCATTTGAAGAAGCGGCCGTAAAACGTCTTGCCGCCGCCGCAGGTAATGACGAGGTTCTGTGCAATCCCTTCCTGCAGTCCAGCGGTGGCCATGATGACCTTGAAAACCGAACCAGGCGCAAGCTGTGCCTGGATCGCTTTGTTGAGCAGCGGCTTGCCGGGATCGGTGACCAACTTGTTCCACTCATCACGCGTTATGCGCACCGCGAATTCATTGGGATCGAACGCGGGACGGCTGACCATCGCCAGAATTTCGCCATTGCGCGGATCCATGGCGACGATGGCGCCGGGTCTGCCATCCAGCGCCTCCTCGGCCGCTATCTGCATATCGAGATCGATGGTGAGCTTGAGCTGCTTGCCGGGAACCGCGGCCACGTCGCTAAGGGTGCCCACTTCCTTGCCGCGACTGTTGACCAGCACCTGGCGCGAGCCGTTCTTGCCCATCAGAATATCGTTGTAGTACTGCTCGACCCCTGACATGCCGACGATGTCGCCCGGGTTGTACAGCTCCCACTGCGGCTGGGTCAGCATGTCTTCGCTCACCTGGCCGACGTAGCCGATGATGTGCGCCATGAATCCGTTCCTGGGATAGAGGCGGCGGTGAACGGTGATGGTGTCGAGCTCGGGCAATTCCGCTTTGTGCGATTCGATGAAAGCCAGCTCGTCGGGAGTGATGTCGTCCTTGAGGAACAGCGGCTGATATCCCGGCACTGCGGCCATGCGCTTCAGGCGGGCGCGCAACTCGTCGGGGGGGATGTGCAGTCCAGTGGCAATCTTATCGGCGTCGGCCTGGAGATTGCGGTTCTGATCGCGCAGCAGCAGCACGGAGAACGAAGGATAGTTGTCAACGATGATGCGGCCTTCGCGGTCCAGGATCTTGCCGCGCGGAGCCAGGATGGGGACCTGCTTGATGCGGTTCTGTTCGGCCAGCGAGCTGTAGTAATCGCTGCGCGCCACCTGCAAGCGCCACAGTCCGAACGCCAGCACCAGGAAGACTCCCAGCAGGAGATATTGCACTGCGGTAAGCCGGAGCTGGGAGACTTTTTCGTCGCGACCGAACATCAAAAACTACAACTTTCGAAGGGTCTTATCGTTGCAAAGTTTCGAAACTGACAGAGTGTTCCGCCCTGACGCCAACTCCGCCACGCGAAGCTGCGCACCGCTGGACTGCACTCGATTTCGTGGCAAATGACGGATCGGAAACTCTGAACTATTGTAGCCCGATTCGGGGCGGGAGCGCAGCGGAAAAGGGCGTGACTCGTTGGAGTCGCCGGTCCGGCGGCGCTAGGGACGAAACTGGTGGCGCCCCCGAGGGGGCTCAATTCGCTGCGTACGCCTTCCCACCGCTGAAGCGGTGGGCTTTCTTATCCCGCGCCCGAGGCGCTGATGCATTGCCGGGGTAACCGATGTGCCACTCCGCCTCCCTTCGCCGATTGGACTCTTTTTGTGCAGATGAGATTGGATTTCGTAACCATTGCGCGCGAGGGAAGCGCGGGAAAATGGTCCCGCCCTTGGCGGGACGGAACCAAGGATGTCCGGTCGGCGCTCAAGCGAAGAGGCCGTCGTTCTTTAATCAGATGAGGGTAAAATTGATAATCATTTCGTCTGGACTGGGAATGGAAAGCCCGGGCAAACAGTCCCGCCTTGCGGGACGAAATAAGAAAGCCCACCGCTTCAGCGGTGGGTAGACTTCCGGTAGAGACCTGAGTGCCTCGGGCACGGCACAACGGCTAACCAAAAATAAATCTTGGATCGTAAGCTATACCCGAATGACGCAGCATGGCGACGAACTCCTGCTCAAAGCTGCGTTTCTCATGGTGCCGAGGCTGCTCGGCAATGTAGTCCATCACGGCCTCTTTGTTCGAGGCACTGACGCTGAAGGCGCCGTATCCCTCCTGCCATGCGAAGCCAGAGCCATGTTGGTTCATCCAGCGTGAACTGTTGCCTTTGAGGTCTTGAACCGCTTTGGCCAAGCAGACTGCTGCTGGCAAAGCTATCAGCAAGTGAACATGGTTGGGTGTTCCTCCTGCGATGATTAGCGGGATGTTTTTCTCGCGCGCTATTCCAGCCAGATAGCGGTAAAGAGACTGGGGATTAGCAATCGAGTTTGCGCGGTCCTTGGTGCTGAAGACGCAATGCACGAGATTTGACGTGAGTGCGTGCGGCATGACGTGATGGTAGCCGTGGGAATTGGCCGCTTCCGTGACGCCGGGCACGGAGGGCTGTGCCGTCCCCGAGGGACTCGGTTCTAATACCCCCGGCACCCACCGCTGAAGCGGTGGGCTTTCTTATTCCGCGCCCGAGGCGCTGGAGGGCTGCCAACACGAGTCGCTCTGGCGCAAGGTTAGGCGGAGTTGTTCAAGAATCCACACGTTTACGACAAGGAAAATAGGAACTCGGCTGAGACTTGCGTTCGAAAAATGTTCGTCGGACGCCTTCTGGGCCGAATACAAGAGTGCTTACGTAATCGGCGTTTCCAAGACTCCTATAGGTGCATTCTAGTTGGCAATCGTTGTAATTCCGCGCCTTAATCGCAGTTTCCACTAGGAGTGTGTCGGGAATAACAAATCTTCAACGTAGAATCAATAACTTACAGACGCAGATCTGTCCGTAACTTATTGATTCTACGTGCAACAAAATCTATTCCCGACAGACTCCTAGGGCAGTCGAGAACGCAAGGGAAATGTAATCTTTCGCCTGTAGGAACGCAACGCTTCCGCGTAAGTAAGGCTCTAGCTGTGCATCCCCAAGCACACCGAGAAACGGCGCCGACCAACGTACATCGATGCCGGGTCCATTCCCTATATTCTTGATCCAGAGGCCACGACCTTCGTCCACAACGACCAGGGCTGGTCTGGCAAGTCCCTCGGCTTGTTCAACTGCGCTTGACTGTATGCTTCTCGTTGCCTGTAAGTATTTCCATACGAGATAGGCGTTGACCACCAGGAGAACCGTTTGTGCAATAAGAACGAAATTTTGAATTGACGTTTTCCGATCCAAAGGCCCTCGACACCTGCGGTTTCAATTGCCGGGGTTCTCTCCACCCGATGTCAAAGCGCTCACCGCTGCTTGAACCGGTCCAGAAACTTGAAGACGAATATTCCGATCACGGCATTGGCCAGCGCGGAAATGGCCACGTGACTCCAACTCCACTGCTGCACCTGGCCAAGCAGGCCGTGCGCCACGCCGTAATAGATTCCCTGGTGGGCCACAAAAAAAATGTAGGTGATGATGAAGCGCGAGCCGGGATTCTCAACGTCAATCTTAAGACCCAGCGATGACGCCATGTACCCGATGATCGTCAAGGCAATGCCGTACATGCCCAAGGGATGGTGCGGGCCGGCGAAGAGGTCCTGGATCAATCCGATGGCGCAGCCCGTGAGGCATCCGCTGACCGGATTGCGGCGGGCCACTGCAAAGAAGATGGTGATCATGAACGGCAGATCGATGATCGGGAAAAAGCGAAGCTGTACTGGAATGAAGATCTGGATCAGTACCGCAACCAGCGGAATGAAGATGACCGCAGGCCAACTGAATTCGTAGACCGCGACTTGGTCCCTTGAGGTGAGGCTTCCCCGGAAAGGCATGACTCGGCTGCTCACTGCGGCGGCTGCTCCCCGGCTGGCGGCGTCGCGGGCGGCTGCGGATTTGCCCTTGGCGTCCGCTCCGGAGCCGGTTTGACTTGCTTCGGCGCTGGCGTCGTGTCTTGGTCGTTAGTCGGGCCGTTCGTGGGGCCAGTCGCCGGCGATGCCGTAGTGGCTGGCGCGGTCGGGTTCGCATTAGGAGCAGTTGCCCCTGCGGCGCCATTCCGCGGTTTCGCAACTGTTCCAGCAGGCCGCGTTCCACTGGCCGTCGCGGGTTTCGGTGGTTTCGCCACTACCGGGTTTCCCGCCGCTGTGCCTGACGGCGTACCGTGCGCAGCAGTAGCCGCTGCGGTGGGCTTGGCCGTGGCTGGCTTGTTCGCGGCTGCGGTTCCCGCCGCACCGGGATGCGCGCCGGCTACACCCGCTCCTGCCGCGGGAGCTGCTCCGGGCGCGGTCCCGTTCGCTGCGCCGGGTTTTGCGTTTCCGGCGGCGTTAGCCTCAGGCTTGGCGGGAACGGTCGGTAACCGTTCGGCCAAAATGTCCGACGCACGAAGCGGCCCCAAGTCCTTGGTATCGGGCTCCTTTTCCATGATCTTGGTGACGATCAGCACTTCCTCCAACTGATCGAAGCGGGCCGAAGGAACAACGCGAATGTTCAGGAACAGATCTTTTCCGGGCTCGACCGCGACCACTTTGCCGACCGGCAAACCTTTGGGAAAGATTCGGTCTCCCCCGCTGGTGATCACTTCCTCGCCGAGTTCCACCTTCTCGTCGCTCATGACGTATTGCAGGGTAGTGGCGCCGTTGGATGCGCCCTTCAGGATGCCCTGCAGGCGGGACGACTTCAGCGCCGCGCCCACTCCGCTGGTTTGGTCATTGATCGGCAAAACCTCCGAGGAGCCGGGAAACACCTGCACGATCTTGCCCACGATACCGGTCGGCGTGATGACGGCCATGTCCGGCTTGATGCCATCCCGCGATCCCTTGTCCAAATACAGGATGCGCGATTGCTCGCTGCCACTGGTGCCAATGACCTGGGCCGCGACCGTGGTATCGACGTACTGCTCCTTGAAAGCGAGCAGAGCCTGGATGCGACGCGCCATGCGGGCATCCTCAGCGAAGCGAGCGCCTTCAACCTTCATGCGTTCGATCTCGGCACGTAGTTCCCGGTTTTCCCTGCGAACACCGCGAAGATAGGCGTAGGTATTCCAGGTGTCGTACACCCATTGCTGGCTGTGCACCACCGCTTTTTCGACCGGAGTCACCGCGGAGATCGCCCACAGACGGAGAAGGCGGGTATCACCGCCTTGGGTTGGGCGGTGCACCTGCACGGCCAGAGCAATAATCTGGGCGAACAGAATGGCCACCAGCACAATCAGGTTTTTATAGCGGCCGAGGAATGTGTCCATACACTACGCTGCTTCGGGGAACGCAAGTACTTGAATTGTCATGACGAGCGAAGCGAGGGATCTGCTTTCCTGCGCCTCTCGAGAAAAGCAGATCCCTCGCTTCGCTCGTGATGACAATTCAAAATAGACTCGCGCCGCCGAAGGGACATGCCCGCCGCTAGTCAATCGATATTTTCCGCAGCAGCTTAAAGTCGCTCAACATTTTTCCCGTGCCCAGAACCACGCTGCACAACGGGTCGTCGGCAATCGAGACCGGCAGCCCGGTTTCCTCGCGGATGCGCTTGTCCAGGTTCTTCAGCAGTGCGCCGCCACCGGTCAGCACGATGCCGCGATCGCTGATGTCGGCCGACAACTCCGGAGGGGTGCGCTCCAGTGCGACGCGAATGGCGTTCATCAGCGTGGAAACACATTCGCTGAGCGACTCGCGAATTTCGCTGTCGTCAATCGTAATGGTCTTGGGCACGCCCTCGATCAGGTTGCGGCCCTTGATTTCCATGGTGAGCGGCTTGTCCAGCGGATAGGCGGAGCCGATCTCGATCTTGATTTGTTCGGCAGTGCGCTCGCCGATCAGCAGATTGTACTTGCGCTTCAGGTAATTCATGATGGACTCGTCCATCTGATTGCCGGCCATGCGGACCGAGCGCGAATACACGATGCCGCTGAGCGAAATGACCGCGACGTCGGTGGTGCCGCCGCCAATATCGACAACCATGTTGCCGCTGGGCTCAGTGATAGGCAGGCCCGCGCCGATCGCGGCCACCATGGCCTGTTCCACCAGGTGAACCTCGCTGGCCTTGGCGCGATAGGCCGAGTCCATGACCGCGCGCTTTTCCACCTGGGTGATCTCCGAGGGCACGCCGATCACGATGCGGGGATGCACCAGCATCTTGCGGTTGTGCGCCTTCTGGATGAAGTAGTTCAGCATCTTCTCGGTGACTTTGAAGTCGGCGATCACACCGTCTTTCATCGGCTTGATGGCGACGATGTTGCCGGGGGTGCGGCCAAGCATCTCCTTGGCCTCTTTGCCCACCGCTTCTACTTCACCGGTGTTCTTGTTGATGGCGACAATGGAAGGCTCGTTGACCACGATGCCTTTGCCGCGCGCGTACACCAGCGTGTTCGCCGTCCCCAGGTCGATGGCAAGATCGCTGGAGAACATGCTGAACAGCGAGCGCATGTTGCTGAATCGCGAGGCGCTACTATGAAAGCCGTTAGATGCCATTACGAGCTGTTTCTTTCTTAGAAGGAACGGTGTTGCCTATAGTTTATGACAGAAGTGGCAAGCACGCACAGGCAAACAGAATGGACTACTCCGGCAGATAACAAGGTTTTGTTCCGAGGCTAACCGCCGGATGGAATTTCCGTTCCAGTTGCATACCGCTCTTTCGCGACGCGAAAGAGTTGACTTCTACCCAGTGTTGGCAAATCAGAGTACTACCTAGAGAGTAGCACAGGAGAACGTTACTTTCGCGTTAATAGGCAAGGCGAAATCGAACACACGCGCCTACTTCACAACGGCCACGATGATCATCTCGTAAGGCAGTTTGCGGCTGAGCGTCTGGCCTCCACTCGCATTGACAAAGGCGCTAATGGCGTTCAAATTGATGCGAGGAATTCCGATCACATGCATGGTGTCGCCGTCGCCTAGTTTTTCGCTCAGGAGCTGCTGCAGCGGAGGTGTCCCGGGCACGAAAATCATTCGAATATTGGACGCTATCGATTCGTCGGCTTTGCCGTTCACGTTGGCCAGCACCGCATAGCCGCCATCGGCCAGCTTCTTCGGGCTACCTGCGAGCGTCATTTCGAACTCGGCGTAGTTGTAGGCCGCCTTGCTGGCTGAGATCGATACCGCCGAATCGGTGGCTGACACGGTGACTTTCAGCTTTTCATATCCTCCGAATGCCGTCGCAGCATCGTAGGGTTGAAAGCCGGCTACCGGCTGAAACGCACCCGTCACGTCATTCTTGTCGAATTTGGTGATGGGATGGATCTCAAACGAATGGTCAGGATTGGTGTTTCCCGGAACCGGTACGTTGGCAAACTGAATCTGTTGCTTGGCTGGGTGTTCAAACCAGAATCTCCAAACGCCGGTGATGGGAAGTTGTGAATTGTTTCCCTCCACCGCGTGAATTTCCTTCACGGCCGCTCCTTCTCCCGGCTGCGCCGCATTCAACACTTCCGCCACCATGGGCAAGCCGACTTCTTTTTGCGCTCGTCCCGCTACGTGCATGTCGCCATCGGCAGCCGGCGCATTGGGATGTGCGTGAGCATGGTCAACGAAAAAGCTCACATCGATGGTGGCGCGGTCTTTGTATTGCTCCACAAAGGCGCGCTTGAGCACCACCGTGTTGTTTTGCGCAGCCAGCGGAAGCGCCAGCAGTAGCAGACCGATGAGACCGAGCTTGTTCCGGCATTTCATAATGCAGTCACCTCACGTTTTAGGCGGGGGCCTTTTCGCCACTCTTGTCAGGGGGTTTCGCGGCGTCGGGGGGTTTCCCAGCGCTGCGAACGTTCATAAAACGGCTAAGAGTATCGAACCAGAAGGGCGCGCCCAGAGATACCGCCAATATAGTAATCAGCCATCCTCCAAAGCGCTCTTTCAGGAGATAGGCTATCCAGGAAAAGAATCCTGCATCTTTGGGGTGCGGCCAGTCGGTGATCCAGTCTCCCTGCCAGCCTGTAACCTGGCCCAGGAGTTGCTTTTCTTGTGCGGTGATGACGTCTTTCTCCGGGATCGCGGTGGGGGTGCTGGCCGTGGGATCGTCGGGATTGTCGTAGGTCACCATCGGCTGTCCTTCGGCGTCCGGCCGTCCCTTCTGCAGACGCTCCTTGGCGTTCTCGACGAGCACCGCGCTCATGGTGGGATTATTCCAGAGCGTTTTCAGGATCTTCAAACTGTCCGCATTCATGAAGAGCGTGACCGCCGCCGCCAGCACATAGATTCGTATCTGGCTGGTCCGCTTGTACCACCCCGTGACGCGGTTCATGCTTTGTTCGTACCAGGCCTCAAGGCGCTCTTGGTCCGTCTTGAACTGGGGATTTTGCAGCACCGCCGTCAAGGCGGTTTTCGCTGCTTCGTCCTTCAGGTTTTTTACGCCTTCACACAGCGCGTCGGCATTGCTCGCCGACGCGTTTGGTCCAGTCAGGATATCCATGAGCGCCAGTGCGAACTTGTTGGACGCGATATACGACGGCAACCTGCCGTCGTCGTCCTGTTTTATACCTTGGATCAGCGGATGGGCATAGAACTTCTTCTTAAGATCCGGGTCCTGGAGCAATGCAGAAATGCCCTTTTCCAGCGTCTTGCCGCGGGAATTGATGACTCCTGCAATGGACTCATTCACGGTGGAGCAAACGAGTGCCATCAGCAGGTAGACAAAGCTGATGCCGATTGCGAGATCAAGATACGGAAAAGAAGAGGCCATAACGCACACTCCTGACGGAAGCGTTGGACTACATCACGGACACCGGGGAGAAAAGAGTATGGAATGTTTATGGCGTAGACACAACAGAAAAAAGACCCCGTTCACAGTCCAGCAACGGCACTTTCCGGGGGAGCAAGGCAGGCAACATATCCACCAGGCAGTGAATTTCCTCCGCACCCTGCGTGATTCCCTCAGGTTGCGCGGTACGGTTGCGAACCGCTACGATTAAAGGTTTGCAGTTCGCTGTGGAGGGCAACCCTTATGGCTACTATGGAACAGAAACCGGCAGGCGTTCACTCCGGCCCTAAAACTAAGGTCTTCAAGAACTTTATTGGCGGCGAGTGGGTGGAGAGCCGTACCGGCCGCACCTTTGAGAACCTCAATCCCGCCGACACGCGCGAAGTGGTCGGCATCTTCCAGAAATCGGGCAAGGAAGACGTGGACCACGCCATCGAGACCGCCAAGCAGGCGTTCAAGAAGTGGCGTCTGGTGCCGGCGCCGCGCCGTGCCGAGATGCTGTACAAGGCTTCCGAGCTACTGATCGCGCGCAAAGAAGAGTACGCGCGCGACATGACCCGCGAGATGGGCAAGGTCATCAAGGAGACGCGCGGCGACGTGCAGGAGGCCATCGACTGCGGCTACTACACCGCCGGAGAAGGCCGCCGATTGTTCGGGCCGACCGTCCCGTCGGAGCTGCCCAACAAGTTCGCCATGGCGATCCGCCAGCCTCTGGGCGTCTGCGCCATGATCACGCCGTGGAACTTCCCCATGGCGATCCCGTCGTGGAAGCTTTTTCCCGCGCTAGTCGCCGGCAACACGGCGGTGATCAAGCCTGCGCAGGACACCCCGCTCTCCACGCTGAATTTCGTGAAGACGCTGCATGACGCCGGCATTCCCGCAGGCGTGATCAACATTGTCACCGGTTTCGGAAGCGACATCGGCACGCCGATGGTCGAGCATCCGGCAGTGCGCGCCGTTTCCCTTACCGGATCGACGGCGGTGGGACGCATCGTCGGACAGGAAGCCGCCAAGACGTTCAAGCATTGCTCACTGGAACTCGGCGGCAAGAACCCGATGATCGTGCTCGACGATGCCAACCTCGACCTCGCGCTGGAAGGCGCGCTGTGGGGCGCGTTCGGCACCACC
>DATCCF010000416.1:0-39133 GCA_036511435.1 Terriglobales bacterium
ATGTCCATGGCCTATTGCCTCGTGCTCCCGCCG
Organism: Terriglobales bacterium; assembly: GCA_036511435.1. Taxonomy (GTDB): domain Bacteria; phylum Acidobacteriota; class Terriglobia; order Terriglobales; family Acidobacteriaceae; genus Bog-257. The sequence goes on from DATCCF010000416.1 coordinate 34, forward strand.
ATTCGCAAACCTAACTTCTGCCTACGGCTTCCTGCGCGGTCCCGGTGAGGGAAGATAGGAATTCCGATACAGCCGCTGCTTCCCGCCCCGGATTTTGTTCGATCCTCTGCACAATCGCGCTTCCTACCACGGCCGCATCGGCGAAACTCCCGACCTCGGCGAATTGCTCGGGCGTCGAGACTCCAAATCCGACAGCGATCGGCAACTTGGTGTGAACTCTCAGCCGCTCGACCAACGATCGGGCGTCACCCGCAACCTCTTGCCGCGTACCGGTGATGCCAGTTCGCGAGATCGCATACACGAATCCGCGCGAATGCCGGGCAAGATCGCGCAGGCGCTGTTCCGTGCTCGTGGGCGCGGCCAGAAACACGGGCGCGAGTTTATGCGCCTTCATCGCGCGTAAATATTCCGCAGCCTCCTCCACCGGAAGATCGGTGACCAGTGCGCCGTCCGCGCCAGCCTCGGCGGCGGCCGCGCAAAACTTCTCCAGCCCAAACTGCAAAATGGGATTGAGGTACGAGAAGATAATCAATCCGGCGTTCGACTGCTGCCGGAGTTGCCTTGCGACCTCGAGAACACCGGTCAGGTTGGTCCCATGTTGCAACGCCCGCTCGCTGGCGCGCTGGATCACCGGGCCGTCGGCTACCGGATCGCTGAAGGGCACACCTAGTTCGATCACGTCCGCGCCCGCACGAATCGCCGCCAGCGCGACCTCACGCGATACGTCCAGACTCGGGTCGCCGCAGGTGATGTAGGCCACCAAACCAGGCCGCTTTTTGAAGACGATTGCCAAATTGCTCCTTTAGTGCAGATTCTGAGTCGGTGTATCCGGGTGGAGCACCGCTTCAGCGGTGCATCTGAGAGTTGCCTCTGAATTCGGCTTTAGCCGCTGAGGTGACTTGAGCCCTTACCTCAGCGGCTAAAGCCTCGCCTTTTTCTGCACTCTTGGTATGCACGCCTGAAGGCGTGCTCCACCCACCACCGGATACACCAACTCTGGAACTGCCTCAGAACGCCACGTTCTCCCGCAAAATTCCGATATCTTTATCGCCGCGCCCCGACACGTTCACGATCACGATATCCGACTTGTCCATCTTCGGTGCTCGCTTGATGCACTCCGCAATCGCATGTGCTGACTCCAGGGCGGGAATGATGCCCTCCATCCGTGCCAGCTTCAGGCACGCATCGAGCGCCTCTTGATCGCTCGCCGACACATATTCCGCGCGCCCCTGATCGTGGAGCCAGGCATGCTCGGGACCGATCGCGGGGTAATCGAGCCCTGCTGAAACTGAGTGCGTCAATGCAATCTGCCCGCCCGCGTCTTGCAGGACGTAGGAATACGTTCCTTGCAACACACCCGGGCCACCGCCGTCGAATCGCGCTGCATGCTCTCCCAGCGAGTGGCCCCGACCGCCGGCTTCCACGCCAATCAGTTTCACTTCGCGGTCCTTGATGAATTCATAGAAGATGCCAATCGCATTCGAGCCGCCGCCCACGCAGGCGATGACTGCGGAAGGCAGCCGGCCTTCAGACTTAAGAATCTGCTTACGAGCTTCCTGACCGGTGACGCGATGGAAGTCCCGCACCATTGTCGGATAAGGATGCGCTCCCAGCACGCTGCCCAGAAGGTAGTGCGTAGTCCGGACATTGGTCACCCAGTCACGCATGGCTTCATTGATGGCGTCCTTCAACGTGCGCGAACCCGAGTCGACGCCGCGCACCTCGGCGCCCAGCAGCTTCATGCGGAAGACGTTCAGTTCCTGCCGCCGCATGTCTTCCGTTCCCATGTAGACCACGCACTCCACGCCAAAGAGCGCGCACACGGTTGCAGTCGCGACTCCGTGCTGGCCGGCGCCGGTTTCCGCAATGACGCGGTGTTTGCCCATGCGGCGGGCAAGCAGCGCCTGGCCGATGCAGTTGTTGATCTTGTGCGCGCCGGTGTGCAGCAGGTCTTCCCGCTTCAGATAGATCTTCGCGCCGCCAAGCTCTTGGGTGAGCCGCTCAGCTAGAAACAGCGGTGTCGGCCGGCCGGCGAAGTCGGCCAGCAGGCGATGGTATTCGTCCCGAAATACCTTATCCTTACGCGCCGCGGCATAGGCAGCCTCGAGTTCTTGCAATGCCGCCATCAAGGTTTCAGGAACGTACCGCCCGCCATAGGAACCGAATCGTCCTGGGACGGCACGCACACGCGGCTGTTTAGCCTGGTTGCCGAGCGCCGGACTCGCGATGGAACTCTGCCCGTTGCTGGTTGTTTCTTCCATGCTTCCTTTCTACCGCAATGCCGCCTGGGTTTGACGCACCGCCCCAACGAAGCTGCGCAACTTGGCTTCGTCCTTGCGTCCTGTTTCGCACTCCACGCCTGAAACCACGTCCACTCCCCAGGGGGCAAACAAGCGGATGGCCTCGGCGACGTTTCCGGGATTCAATCCGCCGGCAATGATGACGGGCATTTGTGCGCGAACCTTAGCCACAATCGGCGCCGCGGCGATCCAATCGAAGGTCTGCCCAGTCCCGCCTCGCTGGCTCGGCGATCCAGCATCCAGAAGGATCGCGTCAATGATTTGGCGCGATTGCAGATAGCCATTCAAACGTTCCGGCGACCTCAGCAATTCGCACGCCTGCAGCGTCTTGATGATCTTGCGTTGTCCGAGCGCGCTCCGGTATTCGTGCATCTGGTCCGCCGGTTCATCGCCGTGAAGTTGGACCCCAGTCAATCCGGCTTGCTCGGCCACCTCGGCGACCCGCGCGGGCGTTTCGTTCACGAAGACACCGATCCTTTCAATGTCGTCCGTCAGGCTGGAGATGATCTCTGCCGCCTGATCGACCTCGACTCGCCGCGAACTGGGCGCAAAGATGAACCCCAAGGCATCGGCTCCGGCGGCCAAGCTGGCCTGCGCGTCAAACAAGTTCGTGGTTGCGCAAATCTTTACCCAAATCATCGGACTGCACTTTTCGAGTTGTGCCGTTCCAGCGGGACTCACTTGCATTCCTGACTTTACCCAGATCTAGAGAGTCAATGTGAGAACTGTGCCGTCCCTGAAGGGACTCGATCTTAGTTTCCACTTTACCCAGCGCTCCCGCGCTGGGCTAAGCTCTTTCGCCCCTGCGGGGCTTACTTTTTGCGCAATTCGTTCCACCCGGGCCAACTCAAAACAAGTTCTCACACAGACTCTAGAGCAGTCGGCTAATCAGTTTTGCTTCCTTCGCTGGCTGGTCTTTTCTCTTTTCGAGCGCGTTTGCCGCATTCAGCAATCGTCGCAACGCGTCGCCGGGATGTGGGGCGCGCATCAGCGATTCGCCGATCAGAAACGCGTCGAATCCGGCTTCTCGCAAGCTGGCAATATCATCTCCAGTTTCGATACCGCTCTCGGCGACCTTAACCACGCCAGGAGGCATCAGCTCGGCTAGTTGCAGCGAAGTACCCAGGTCAACCCGCAAGGTGTGCAAGTCCCGGTTGTTTACGCCGATCGTCTCGCAGCCGGCATCGAGGGCGCGTTGCAACTCCACGCTGTCATGCACCTCGCAGAGCACATCGAGTTGCAGCTCACCCGCCCGGCGGTGCAGATCGGCCAGCTCCGTTTGCGCGAGAGCGGCGACGATGAGCAGCACGGCATCGGCGCGGTGAGCCCGCGCTTCCAGCAACTGGAACTCATCGATAATGAAGTCTTTCCGCAGACACGGCAACCGGGTCGCTTGCGATGCGATCTCCAGATTCTCCAGCGAGCCCTGAAAGAATCGTTCATCGGTCAAGACCGAGAGAGCTGCGGCTCCAGCGTCTTCCAACTCTCGGGCCAGTTGGGCCACTGGGAAATCCGCGCGAATCAGCCCTTTCGACGGAGAAGCCTTCTTCAGTTCGGCGATTACCGCCAGTCCGGACTTCCCCATCCGCCGCAGACTGTCGCGAAACCCCCTTGGCTGATGCCGCTCCGCCGCCTCGCTAAGCGCGCGGGGACCTGCCGAAATCTTGGCGACGGCAACTCGTTTGCGAGTGGCGGCGATGATCTCCTCCAGCTTGGTGGGCATGGGTGTGACAAGAGTATAACTGCTGAAGACGGTTGATGGTTCGGCAGCAATCGTCGTCCACATCATCCCTCGCGAGATCAAGTTCTCTGCTGTGACTTCCAGCGGACCACGCTGCTGCGCGCCTGATTACCCTGCCAGGGGAGTGTCACCTTTGGTGGGGTCACTCCCCTGATTCCGCCCACTTTCGCGCTTGTGCAAGGTTCTTCCGCCCCTATAATTGAAATGCTCTGGACGACAAAGGCTCCGCCGGATTGCACCCGATCATGGTCGCGCTGAAGTCGCGACGGTGGCGGGCGAGTATCCGGAAGCATGTCCATATGGCGACACTCTTCTCCGCACGAAGCGACGCGGTACCATCCGCGAACCGCCTTTCCTCACTCCATCATCCCCACAACCGCCGCTGTTTCAAGGCATGGAGCGCGATGGTTTTGCTGTTCCTCCTGGCGAGCGCCAACGCCTTCGCGTGGAGCGCGGCCAGTCGCAAGCACGAGGCCGCCAGCCAGTTCGAGAAGGCTGAACAGATGCGAGAGGCGCTAAACGGCCGGCCTATGGAAGAACGCACCCGGCGCGATTACCAGCGTGTAGCTGACGCGTATCGCAAGGTTTATTACGTGGCGCCCGCTTCCAGCAAAGCCGACGCCAGCGTGATCGCCGTGGCCGAGATCCTGGCAACCATGGGCCGCCAGTTCGAGCCCGGGGAGAAGGACCTGCGTTCGGCCATCCGTGAATATGAGTTCTTGCGGCACGAGTATCCGGGCAGCAAGTACCGCTCCCAAGCGCTGTTCACGATTGGGCAGATCTACGCGGAAGACCTCGGGGACAACGATGACGCGCGCAAGACCTTCGAGGAATTCCTGTGGCGATATCCGCGCCAATCCCTGGCACGGAAGGCGAAACAGGCGCTAGCCGAGTTGGACCAACCCAAGCCGAGCAGGAAGCCTGCGGAGGAAGTGCGCACGGAACCTGCGGAAACTCCGGCCACTGCGGCCACTGCAACCATGGCACAACCCACGCTGGTGAAGAAGTCGGGACTGCCCATGGTGACCGGCATCCGTCACTGGTCTACTCCGGATTACACGCGGGTGGCGATTGATGTGGACCGCGAAGTGAAGTATGAAGTGGGACGCGTTCCCGCCCCGGACCGGATCTTCTTCGATCTGCCGGACACGAAGCTGGCGTCGGTCCTGGTCGGCAAGAGCTTCGACGTGCAAGACGGTTTCCTGAAAAAGATCCGGGTAGCGCAGTACCAGACGGGCTATACTCGCGTCGTTCTCGAAGTGGCGGACGTCTCCGACTACTCCGCTTTCCTGCTGCCCAACCCATACCGCCTTATCATTGATATTCACGGACGCCAACCTCATTCCCAAACCCAGGCAGCTCAGTTGGGCAACCCTGCCGCTGGCAACGAGGACGAAGCTGCCCCGGCCGGCCGCAAGGTCGAGAGCACTGCGACGCCTTCCCGCGACCGTAACGCGAAGCAGAATGCAGTCCCCAGAACAGTCAGCGGCGACGACAGCGCCAAGACGGCCGCCCCGCTAACCCGTCCGACTCCTGCTGTGACTACGGCGTCGTCCAACCCTTCCCATCGCAAAGTCGTCGTGGACGAAAACGATGAGGTCAGCACCGATGACCTCCCTCCGCAGATGGCGTCATCCGCAAAATCGCGGACTCCGAAAGCAACCCAGTCCACTGTGTCCCGCGCGATCAATCCGAACGACCCGCTCTTCTCCGATCCGGGAGATACCAAGGGTCCGGAACTGAAGGCCACGACCCAGCCCACCACAGCTCCAACCGCCGTGGCCATCGCTCCGCGCGCCAAGGATCGTAAGAAGACGAGCAAAGTCGCAGCTACGGACGTGCCTTCCACCCGCGAGGCCGAACCCACGTCCGCAGGAGAACGCAGCTTGACCCGCGCTCTTGGACTCAAGATTGGACGCATTGTGGTGGATGCCGGGCACGGCGGTCACGATACCGGAACCATCGGTCCGAACGGACTGCTGGAGAAAGACCTGGTTCTCGACGTGTCGTTGCGCCTGGGCCGCTTATTGGAAACTCGTCTCGGCGCCGACGTGATTTACACCCGCGATGACGACACCTTCATCCCGCTGGAAACGCGGACCGCCGTCGCTAACGAGCATCAGGCAGACCTGTTCATCTCGGTACATGCCAACTCCAGCCACGACCCATCCGCCCGCGGAGTCGAGACGTACTACCTGAACTTCACTTCAAGTCCGGATGCGCTGGAAGTCGCCGCGCGGGAAAACGCCGTCTCCGAAAAATCCATCTTCGAACTCCAGGACCTGGTCAAGAAGATCACGTTGAAGGAGAAAATCGAGGAATCGCGGGAGCTGGCAAGCGATGTTCAGCAATCGCTTTACGGCGGACTGGCCAGCAGACACTCCACTCTGCGGGACCGTGGCGTCAAGAAAGCTCCCTTCGTGGTGCTGATCGGCGCCAACATGCCCAGCATCCTGGCGGAAATCTCCTTTGTTTCCAATCCTACCGACGCCGCCAAGCTGGAAACTCCGGAATACCGGCAAAAAATCGCCGAGTCGCTCTACAAGGGCATCGCGAAGTATGCCGGTGGACTCAGCGGCGTAAAAGTGGCGTCCAAGCTCAGCAAGACCGGCGGAGAGTAGGGCCACTCCAATCCACGATCAGCACTCGGCAATGGGCCCAAAAAGATACGGAATATCCTAGATTACGATAGTGGCGTTGTAGGTGTGCCGATGCTGGGTAGTGGGCTACTTTGAATTCTCTGTATCTTGAACCGTTCAAGCAGACGTGTCATGCTTGGATCATGAAGAAGAGAGCAGTGCCGTCCAACAAGAAACGGGCAAATCCCCAAAACCCGAATTAACTGCCTGATCGAAGGTTGCTCCATTCGCGCCACAGTACGCATGACAGGAGTCGCGAAGAAAACCGTCATGCGCGTGCTGGTAGAAGTCGGCGAAGTATGCGCCGATTACCAAGACCGCGTGTTCCGCAATCTGCGGTCGCGTCGCCTGCAACTGGATGAAATTTGGACGTGGATATATTGCAAAGAGAAGAACCGCACTCAGGAGATTGCACTCAAGAATCCCGATGCTGGCGATATCTGGCTGTGGGTCGCAATTGATGCGGATTCAAAGCTGGTGGCATCTTGGATGTTGGGTCGGTGCGATCTGGTGACAGCAAAAGATTTCGTCAATGATCTAGCGTCACGCCTGAGCAAGCGGGTACAGATCACCAGTGACGGGCACAGGCCGTATTTGGAAGCAATTGAAGGGGCGTTTGGTTCGGAGGTTGATTACAGCCAACTGCAAAAAATCTACGGCGCATCCTCGGATGAAGATGCGCGGCGTTACTCTCCGGCCCGCTGCATCGGTTGCGACATGAAAGTTGTAAGCGGGAATCCCGACCCGAAACACGTCAGTACCAGCTATGTCGAGCGGCAGAACTGGACACTGCGAACCAACAGTCGGCGCTATACGCGCTTGAGCAATGGATTCTCTCGCAAACTGGAGAATCATGCGGCTGCGGTTGCATTGACTTATTTCGCGTACAACTTCATCAACATTCATCGTACACTGCGCATGACCCCCGCGATGGCCGCTGGTATCACAGATCGGCTGTGGGACGTGGCTGATCTCGTGGCCCTGTGGGAGTCATACGAGCGGAGGGCGGAAAGAGCAGCATGAGAAATAGCATTAACGTGGGGTTTTCTCGGGAGTGCAATACCAAATTAGGCTCAGGAAGCAGCCTTATCCATGAAAATGCGTATCGCTTCACTGTCATTACTCACCGTTCTGTGCCTCGCCTTAAGTGTTCCGGCCCTCGCGGATCTGTATAACAACGGTCCGACCAACGGCACCGTTAACTCCTATTTCATCGACGCCTTTGTGGTGACTGACTCGTTCGTACCGAACGCCAATACACGCATCTTTAGCTTCACCTTCGCCGAATGGGTACCACCAGGCAGTACGCCGCTTACCGTTGACTGGGCGATCGGCACCTCGTCGTTCGGCAGCAATCTGGGCAGTGGCTTCAACGCTCCTATCTTCGCCAGCCTGCTCTGCCACAGCGGCGACCCCTTTAACGGCGGGATCTGCGGCTTCTCCCTCGATGACGTCTACACTTCCAGTGTTATCGTAGGCGCCATCCCTGTGACTGCTGGCCAGACCTACTGGCTCACTCTGGCGAACGCCAAGGACGACTTTGGCGGTCGTGACTCATGGGACGAGAACAGCGGACCGTCTACGGCCTATGACAGCACCCTTGGCGCGATTCCGTCGGAATCGTTCACGATCACCGGCATTCCGCAACCCGTTCCTGAGCCCAGCGGCATCATCCTGTTCGGTTCTGGCGTCCTCGGCCTCGCTGGAGTACTGCGTCGGAAGCTGAACACTTAACTCTGAGTAAGCGGGCCGGAACCTAAGCGCTCCGGCCTCGATTCAAAGTAGCCCACTACCCGATGCTGCCGTGCCGTGACAGGCCTTCGGGGGCGTGGTATATTGCATCTAAAAGTTGTGGAAATCGTATGGCGACTTCTGTAGATTTGCCGGAACGCATTCGGTGTACGGAAATGAGCGATAACCAGTTACGGGCAATGATCGAGAGGGAGGCCAAGGCCTTGGGTTTGACAGCCGAGGAGGCTGTTTCTCGCGTAAGAAAGGGTGACATTGGCGCGAATTACCTTTGGCTGGATTTGGCTTCTTTGGTGCGCCTCCTCTACGGGTAGGCTCTATTGACGAGAGATAGACCCGGCGACGTATTTCGACAGTTCCGCGACCACATCAGCCGCTTACTCAATCAAACCATTACAGACGCACCCCTGAGTTTGGCCTATCGGAAAGACGGGCTCTTTGCCCAGTTTGCATTTAGAGACGATAGCGATTTCCCGATGGTGGCGCCATTGTTTTCTAGGGGCCTGTTCTTGGCTGTATCGCAACAATTGGAGGTTGAACCCCAGCCAGACGAGACGTGGCGTCTGCGCACGATGGAATATAACTACCATCTCCTAGAGGGACCCAGCCCCGATAGCAGATGGATTATCAGGTGGGAGTATAAGTCCCACAGCCGTCAACGCAACGAGCATCCCCGCCATCATGTGCATCTTGCTGCGGTAGTTGACACTCCTGCGGGAAGGATGGATTTCGACAAACTACATCTGTCAACCGGTTGGGTGACAATCGAGGAAGTGATCCGCTTCCTAATAGCGGGAGGTTGGAGTGAAGCCCAAGGCGAACAACTGGGACGAGGAACTAATAAAGAGCGAGGACCTTTTCAGGAAATGGACGGCCAGGAATATTTAGACGCTAGCCTCCCCGACTGACTCTGGAAAATTGAGCGCCCCCGGTGCTAGCCGCCGATACACGAGATCGTTGGTATAGTCGAAGCCGACCGAATTGCCTCTTGCCGAATGCGCCAACTTCCTGGAAACTTTGCCCCTGTCGCAGTAGTCTAATTGTGGGGGTGTTTGACTTTCCCTGCCGTCGTGTCTCATGAAACGTTTTCTCATTGCCGCTCTTTTGCTCCTCTCGTTGGGGAGTCTCGCATTCGCCTCCGACAGCAACGACTTCCTGCCGCAGTCCTTCGCTGGCTGGACCAAGTCTGGCTCGGTGCAGTCAACCTCCGACCCGGCGAAAGCCGATGCTGCTTACCCCGCTGTCTTGCAAGAGTACGGCTTCGCCGACGCCGAGACGGTGACGTACACCCGCGCCGATGGACGCAAACTGACTGTGAAGGCGGCAAGATTCAACGACGCCACCGGGGCCTACGGGGCCTTCACCTTCTATCGCCAGCCGACAATGGGGACGGAACGGATCGGCACCAAAGCCGCGTCGGCGAACCAGCGCATCCTGTTTTTCCGGGACAACATTCTGGTGGACGCCGATTTCGATCGCCTGACCGAAATGTCCGCCGCTGAATTGCGGGAACTAGCAGGCATGCTGCCCGCCGCTAAGCCTTCGGCCGCAAACCTGCCGAGTCTTCCCGAGTACTTGCCGAAGAGCGATGCTGTGGAAAACTCGGCGAAATATATCCTCGGCCCGCAGGCGTTGGTTGCACAGAAGGGGCCGCTCACGCCTGAGCAGGTTGACTTCAGCCATGATCCCGAAATTCTGATGCAGGACTATTCGTCCAAGAGCGGGCCTCTCACCCTCACGTTGATTCAGTATCCGACACCACAGATCGCTGGCGAGCGCCTCCGCGTTTTGCAAAGCGCTGCGCAGTCGACTCCGAACGCGCTGCTCGTAAGGCGCACCGGACCCTTGGTCGATGTTGTAACCGGCGCTGTCGGAAGCAGCGAGGCGCGCGCGCTGCTCAACTCCGTAAACTACGAAGCCGAGGTCACGTGGAACGAAGCAACTTCGATGAGCAAGCGCGACAACATCGGCAATCTAATCGTCGGAGTGTTTGCACTGACCGGAATCATTCTGTTGATATCTCTCATCTTCGGAATTTTTTTTGGAGGCATTCGCATCTTGATGAAGCGTCTTTTCCCCGATCGCGTCTTCGACCGCCCCGAGGATGTCGAGATCATTCAGTTGCATCTGCGATAAGAGTCTAGCTCAAGTAAGTCATTGAAAATAATATACTTATCTTACAATGGAAGAAACCTGGCCGTTTTCGGTCAATTTCCTGCAATTCCCTCAATGTCTTATAAGTTATTGAAAATACAGCAATTTAAGTCCTAGAAATTGCTTGACACGGGGTTTTCCGTGAACCTAGTATTTGTGCAGAAAGTTTTGACGGGTTAGCCTCCGTTGGAACTATTCTCCCTTGAAGAGAAGGCCGCCCTGTTGCCGGGTGGCCTTTTCGTTTGCGCGAAATCGCTCAGTGCCCGAAGTCGAACTCGCGATGGCGAAAAATCTTCTGCGCGAAAATATCTTTGATCGACGCGGCTCGTGAGCTACTTCACAAAGGCTGCTGAGAAAGTCGGATCGTGAAGTGCTTCTTATACGGCGCACCTGAAGATGATAAAAATAAAGGTCGGTGGGAGCCCCCTGCTTCAGCAGGGGGGAAGCTGGACTTTAGTCCAGCGGCGGGAAATCGTTCGATTTTGAAATGGGCTTTAGCCACGGGATTTCTCGATCCCCGGCGCTAAAGCGCGTGATCAAAGCCGAACTTTTCCCGGAGCGCTGAAGCGCTCCTTCCCCCGCATAAATGCGGGGGCTCCCACCAAGAAGTACACTCCACGGGTTTTGCACAGAGTTTTTCCGCAGCCTGTTTAGCCGGCGAGTGATCTGCTTCTCGGAAGTATTCAGCAGCCTGTTCAGTTGAAACTTCCCATCATCCGATGGCTGTCAGCGCAGCATTGTGCTCCAACTGCGATGCATTCTTACTCTCGCCGCGAAATCCGATGCAGTCACACGGACGGACAATCACGATCCGCCTGCACACATCACTTCGCTTGCGAGTCGTCGAGCCCGTAGAGCCTGGCCGCATTGTCGTGCAGAACCAGATGCGCAATGGCACTGGCCTGCGGGCGGGTGATCTCGCCATCCTGCATCATGCCGGTGAGTGCGATGGCTAGCGCGGTTCGCGCGGCGGTTTCCGTCTGGTACCCGGTCTCCTCCCAATTCACCTGTGGCGTCAGCGGATAGAGGTCGGTGCCGAACAACACCTTCTCCGGATAGAACTCCAGCATGGAACGAATGCTGGCCGCGATATGGCGCGGCGACGTCATCCAAGTTTGCTCGGAAAAGTCAGCATAGACATTCGGTTTCATCAGCAGATACGGGACCAACGGTTCGAAGCCGCCAGCGCCCCCGTGGAGCATAACGAAGTTTGTTTTGCGCAGCGTTGGATCGTTGAACACCGAATCCAAAAGCAGAGGATTGCTGCCCTCCATCGCGAAATAGCCGCCACAACCGCCGCCGGTGTGGAAGTGCACCGCCATCCCCAGCCGTCCCGCCTCGCGCGCGAGGTAGCGGAAGAGTTGGTCTTGCAGCGTCTTGTAGTCGGCATCGCTGGGAACGCCGCCCTTCACGTAGCGCGCATAGACACGGGCGGCGTCAGCCTCTTTCGCGGGAGCGAAGTCGAGCGTTCGTAGATAGGCGGCTTCGAACTTGATGGCGACGGCCCCGTCCGTTCTCTGCCGTGCGAGCAAGGGCGTGACGACTTTCGCCATGCATTCAGCCAGCGTCGGCGGCACGCTACTCAGGTTGAGCTGGTTCAGATATCGCGCGAACACCAGCTCCTCGCGGCCGTAGAAGATCTTGCGATCCGGCGATTGCGCCGCCAGCGAGGAGTTGTTCAGCGGAAACAGCAGCGTGTCGTCGAACGGCACCCAGCGGAAGCGCGGCGGCTGCAAACCGCGCCCCATAGCGACGCGGTTTGCCAGCTCGCTTTCGATGCCGAGTTGGTCCAGCACCCAGTTGGCATAGTTCTCGCCCTCTCGCTGCTTGACCTGTTCTTTCGCGGCCAGTAGCTCTTGCACATGCTCCGGGCTGGCGTCGTTGTACTTGTAGCCGAACATCGCCTGCCATGCCTTGATGTATATCGGGTTGCTGGCGCGGAACATTAAGCCATCCGCGACCGGATCCAGCGGGTAACAGGGCAGGGCATCGAAGTCGTCGTCCGGTTGGGCCGCATTGTCCAAGGCCGGCGGATGCGAGTGGTTGTCAATTGCCTTGATGTGGTTGATCTCGTCCAGCAGCTCGGGATCGGGGATGAGCTGCTGGTTGCTTTGCGCAAACAGGACTGACGCGACGGATAGAACGAAAGCGAGAAGCGGAGTCTTCATCGATTCCCTGACGGGATACCGTCCCTCAAACTTGCGACACCCCAGCAGCCGCTTTTGCCGGTAGCGGAAGTGAGTCGATGCAGTCTATCGCGCTCCCAGCCCTACCACAACCTTCGCTTTCACCGCGGAGCAGCTCAGCCGGGCATAGTTCCGAACCCAATGGGCGGTTTCGCGAATCCAACAAGCTCAACCCGGTTATGGATCGCGACAAAACCCACCCCACCAAGAAGACCGAGATCTTCAAAGCGCTGCCCGAAGTCTGGCAACTTGTCCGGCCCCGCCGCGCCCTACTGGCGCTGGGCTTGGGATTGATGGTTATCAACCGCGTCTCTGGGCTTGTGCTGCCGGCTTCCACCAAGTACCTGGTGGACGACATCATCGGTAAGCGGCATTTCAAACTGCTGTATCCGCTCGTGGGAGTGGTCCTGCTGGCGACGATCATCCAAGGGCTCACGTCGTTTGCGCTGACCCAGACGCTCTCCAAAGCGGCGCAGAAGCTCATCGCCGAGTTGCGCCGTCGCGTGCAAGAGCACATTGGGCGACTCTCGGTTGCTTATTACGACGCCAACAAGACCGGCATACTGGTCTCGCGCATCATGAGCGACGTGGAGGGCGTGCGCAACCTCATCGGCACCGGACTGGTGGACTTCGCTGGCGGGTTGCTGACCGCAGTCATTGCTTTCGCCGTCCTGATCCGCATCAGCCCGATAATGACCGCTATCGCCTTCGGCTTTCTGGGTATCTTTGGATTCGGCCTGCGCAAGGCCTTTCGTACCATCCGCCCCATCTTCCGCGAGCGCGCCAAGATCAATGCCGAAGTCACCGGCCGTCTGACGGAATCGCTCGGAGGAGTGCGAGTCGTTAAGGGTTATCACGCCGAGCAGCGCGAGCACGAGGTGTTCAGCTCGGGGGTCGAGCGCCTGCTGCAAAACGTCTTTCGCACTCTGACCGCGACCTCGGTCATGAGCCTGTCGTCTTCCACTCTCATGGGCATCATCGGGGCGATTGTCATGTTCATGGGAACCCGCCAGATTCTCGCGGGTAAGCTGACGCTGGGCGGATTCTTCACTTACACCATGTTCCTCGGATACCTGGCCGCGCCACTGTTCCAAGTGGTTGGCATTGGCACCCAGATCACGGAGGCCCTCGCTGGATTGGAACGCACCCGCGAAGTTCTCGACGAGATCCCCGAAAACGAGGATCCCAACCGCACCGTCACCCTTCCCGAGATACGTGGCGACGTCGCTTTCCAGGATGTCACCTTCGCCTACGAGCAGAAGAAAACGGTCCTGCACGACATCTCGTTTCGCGCCCGTCCGGGTACCGTGACGGCGCTTGTAGGATCGTCGGGATCGGGCAAGTCCACCATCATCGGGTTGATTGCCGCCTTTCATACTCCCAACCAAGGCAAAATTCTGGTGGATTCGGTCGATCTCTCCGCCGTCCGGCTGGAGTCTTATCGCACCCAACTGGGCATGGTCTTGCAGGATTCGTTTCTGTTCGACGGAAGCATTCGCGAGAACGTGGCCTTTTCCAAGCCCGATGCGACGGAAGAGGAGATCCTCAGGGCTTGCGCCATCGCCCGCGTGGACGAGTTCGCGGAGAAATTCGATCTGCGGTACGACACCATCATCGGAGAACGCGGGGTGAAGCTTTCTGGCGGGCAGCGCCAGCGGGTCTCCATAGCGCGCGCGATTCTGGCCAACCCGCGCATTCTGATTCTCGATGAAGCAACCTCGAGTCTCGACTCCGAGTCGGAAGCCCTGATCCAGGAAGGACTCTCGTATCTGATGCAAGGGCGCACCACGTTTGTCATCGCGCATCGGCTCTCCACCATTCGCCGGGCGGACCAGATCCTGGTGGTTGAGGAAGGACGAATCGTCGAGCACGGCAACCACCAATCGCTTTACCAGCGCGGTGGCCGCTACTTCGAGCTGTACAGCAAGCAACATGGCATCGAAGAGAACCTCTTCCTGGCGCCCGGAGAGGGTGACACGACCGAAGAGTCCGCTGCCGTGCTGCCGGACGGAGTTCCCGCCGATTCCGATCCCACCACGCTGCTTCGCTAAAGCAGTTTCAACGTCACTGTATCCTGTGGGCAAAGGTAGAGCGGCGCTTTAGCTGCATTATTCATAAAGATCTCACGCTTTGAAGGGGCACGGCTTCAGCCGTGCCGTAAGCCGCGATCATCATGGTGGCTTTAGCCCCTGAGGGACTTCGATGTTGACACGACCTGCGAATTCCCTCAGGGGCTGAAGCCCAACTCTACACGCCCACGTAACGGCACGGCTGAAGCCGTGCCCCTTCAAACCGGCATTGGCCGAATATGGCCGGGATGTTCCCACTACCGGCTGAGCCACATCTCTCTTCTGACGACCCACGAAGATGCTGTATCATCAGGACTTTCGCGCCGTAAACTGCCGTACACTGACGAGTCGATATGGATCAACGCAGTTTCCAGAGACTGCTGCGCCGCACGGTTCTGATACCGGTGGCATCGTTGTTGCTGCTCACCGCCACTCTGGTGGTTGAGATCGTTGGCCTGACTACCTCTTTTGGTTGGGTCGACCATACCGACCAAGTCATCGCCAATGCCAGGCAATTGATGCGGTACATGACGGACATGGAGTCCGGACTTCGTGGCTTTTACCTGACCGGCGACCAGTCGTTTCTCGACGCTTATAACTCGGCCAAAGAAGCAGTGCCCGAACAACTGGCGGTCCTGGACCACCTCACTAGCGACAACCCCAGTGAACAGCGTCGCCTGCGAGAGTTTCGCGATCTCGACTTCCGCTGGATCCAATATTCGGAGCGGTGGTTGCAGCAACCGGGGGCTCGCGCTTCCTCGTCCCAGGAATACATTGCCGGGAAACAATTGATGGACCAGATCCACGCCAAGCAGCACGAGATACTGGATGCGGAGCAACACTTACATGAAGTTCGCTACCATCGCGCCGCGCTTCTCAGTAGCGCTGTCATCGTTACCGCCGTGGCGCTTGCGCTCGTCACGGTTCTCCTGCTGTTCACGCTAACCCGCCGCGAGTTAGTCGCTCTTTCTTCCAGCTACGATAAGCATCTGAAGGCCGAAGCGGAGAAAACGAAGCTCTTACAAGAAAGCCGTGAGTTGTTGCAGATCACGCTCAAGAGTCTGGGTGACGCAGTCGTCTCCACCGACGCTTTGGGGGCGGTGTCGTTCATCAACCCCGTCGCCGAGAAGCTGACCGGCTGGGACCACCAAGCAGCCAGTGGACGGCCACTACGTGACGTCTTGCGCATCATCGACGAGAGGACCCGCACCGAACTTGAATATCCGGTCGCCCTGGTTCGCCGCTCTCAGCCAGCGGTCAACGTTTCCAGCCACGTTGCTCTCATAAGCCGCTCCGGCCAGGAGTATCCTGTCGAGCTGACTGGATCGCCGATCCTCAACGATCGCAATCAGCTCGTCGGAATTGTGCTCGTCTTTCGCGATATCACGCAACGCCGCCAAACCGATCAGAGCTTACGCTCCAGCGAACGCCTGGCGGTGGCCGGACGCCTATCGGCCACCATCGCGCACGAGATTCGCAATCCGCTCGACACGGTTTCCAACCTCATCTACCTGCTACGCCACGAGCAGCATCCTAGCAACATGACGAGTCACTACTTGGAGCTGGCCAGTGACGAACTGGCCCGCATCGCGCAGATCACGGGACAGCTCCTGACCTTCCACCGCGAAGCGCAAGCCCCGGTGGAGGTGAATCTTGCCGATGTGTTGCAAAGCGTGCTGGTTCTATTTGCGCCGCAAATCCGCAAGGCCCACGTCGACGTAGAGCAGAGTCTTGAAGCGGTGCCTCCGGTGCGAGGATTTCCCGGCGAACTGCGGCAGGTATTTTCCAATCTTGTCGGCAATGCCCTCGACGCGATGCCCAACGGGGGCAAGCTAATTCTGCATTTGCGCGAATCCAGTCTCGCCTCTAATCCGGCACGCCGGGGAGTACGCGTTACCATACTCGACACTGGCGCGGGCATCCCGGCCGGGGTGCAAAAGAATCTTTTCGCGCCTTTCTTTACCACCAAAGGTGAAAAGGGTACCGGGTTGGGTCTTTGGGTGAGCCGCGGCATCATCGACAAGCATGAGGGGACGATCCATCTCGCCAGCCGCAGGCGAGCTGGAAAAAGCGGTACTGCGTTTTCGGTATTCCTGCCTTTTGAGCAGGAACTGGGATTGCTCGACGTGCCGAACGTGCCACCGGCGGCGTAGCGATTCGCGACAACTAGACGCTCTCCCAATCAAGGTCACGATTAAGCACGGAGGAAAAACGCCGGGTGCCCCACCCAAGCTTCTTTTTCTTGGGTGGGAGTGTTCGTGGGGTGGGGCAGTTGCAGGGTCATTGTCAATGGGAACGAGGGCGCCCGCACTCATCGTTCGTACACCTCGCGCCGGTGCGCGATCCGCGTCACGTCGACAGTTCTCGCGGCATCGTTGATGGTATAGACGACCCGGTACTCGCCAATCCGGATTCTCCAACGGTCTTTATAGCCGTGAAGCTTTTTGCATCCCGGAGGTCGCGGGTCATTGGCGAGTTCACGTATTCTTGGCCGGATGCGTTCGATGACATCCGGCGTCAAGTCACGAAATTCCCTTTTCGCCGAAGAGGCAAAGGTGATTTCGTACCAACGTCACTTGATCTTGCCGAGCGAGCGGAGTTCGGCCTCAACCTCATCCAGACTGAAACGTGGCTCTCCCGCCCGCGCGTCCGAGATGATCCCGTCCTCAATATCTTCGTAGAGCATGGCGAGCGCCGTCCCGATCACTTCATCGGGATTATGGTAGGCCCCGGAAGCGACCGCGAGATCAATCATTCGCTTTTGCTCGTCGGTTAGCTCAATGGTCATAGTTTCACTGTCCCCTGTTGCTCCACAAGCGTCTGTATTCTGCGCCGACTGCTTGATTTCGAGAGAGTATTTAAGCACGTGGGCGATTGCGCCTCAGGCGGCTCGCGCGGTATTGCTCGTAAGGAATTCCCTTTTCCTTGCGGCGCGATTCCAAAATCAGCCCATCCTCGATTTCCTCCCAGAGCGCCTTGTGCTTCTTGAGGTCGATTATCGCCGCCGTCCTGCGGCCTTTTTCGTCAGTGATGAACTGTATTCCGATCATTTGGGCAGTGGTCTCCTTGGGTCGCGCGGCGCCTGTTCTCACCCTAATTTCGACATTTTGCGCTATCAACCAAATAGTGCCACATTGACGCTGCGGCGGCTCCCTTATAATGGACTTTTGTCAAACCAGGAATGAGCTCCCGTACCGTCCGAAAAGCAGTTGCCGGTTCCGATCCCAACGAAATCTCCGGTCACGATGCCTCGCCGCGACGCCGTTGGATTTGGATCGTGCTGCTTTGGGCCATCGTTTACCTCCCAGGTCTGTTTTCGCCGCCGCTGCTGGACGACGCAGATTCGATCCACGCCGAAGCCGCGCGCGAACTGATCGTCCGTCACGACTGGACCACGCTCTACATTGACGGGGTTCGCTACCTGGAAAAGGCGCCGCTGATGTATTGGGGGATGGCGGCCAGCTACACGATTTTCGGGACCAAGGACTGGGCAGCCCGGTTGCCACTTGCGCTCGGCGTGCTGGCGCTGCTGCTGGCCACGTACTCCCTGGGCAAACGGACGCTGGGAGAACGCGCCGGTTTTTGGGCGGCAATTGTGCTCACCGTTTCGGTCGGGCCCTACCTCTTCACTCGCTTTATCATTCCCGACCTGCTGGTGGGGTTGTGGCTCACCCTCGGCTTCGACTTTTTCCTGCGAACTTTGGACGAAGAACCTCCCTCGCGCCTTTCGTGCTGGGGATTGGCGGCGACTGCGGCCCTGAATGTGCTCACCAAGGGGCTGATCGGTCTGGTATTTCCGGCAGCAATCATCGGGCTGTATCTGGTGCTGACCGGAAATCTCAAACATCTGCTGCGCATGCGGCTGCTCTCCAGCTTCGCCGTTCTGCTGGTCATGGCAGCGCCCTGGCATATCGCGGCCGCCCTGGAGAATCCACCCGCGGGGCAATCGCGAGGCTTCCTCTGGTTCTACTTCGTCAATGAGCAGTTTCTTCGTTACCTGAACAAGCGCGTTCCGCCCGATTACGACACCGTCCCCCTGATCGTTTTCTGGGGACTGATGCTGGTGTGGCTGTTTCCCTGGTCGGCGTTCGTCTTCCAGTCGCTGGCCCAGGTTCCGCGCCGTTGGAGCGAGTGGCATAGCGGGATGAACCGGCGACAACGTGCGCTGCTGCTCTATGCCATCTGGGCGGCGGTAATACTTGTGTTCTTTAGTTTCTCCACGCGCCAGGAGTATTATGCGATCCCTGCGCTGCCTGGACTGGCTTTGCTGATCGGCGGATGGCTGCAACAGGAAGAGGAATCGCCCGCAGCTTCCAAGTTGCGGCGCAATGGGCAAATCGGGTCGATGGTATTGCTCGTCCTCTCGGTTGTCGTCTTCGCAACCGCGATGTTCCTGTTGATGCAGAGCAAGAGCATGCCCGCCGACAGCGATCTCGCGGACCTGCTCAAAAAGAACCCAAACGAATACGCCCTCGCTCTTGGGCACCTCTTCGATCTGACCCCGCGGGCACTGGGACTCTTTCGGGGGCCACTGGCGACATTTTCGATTGCGTTGTTGGTGGGTACTCTTCTGAACCTGTTGTACCGGCGGCGCAATTTTGCCCAGGCCGGCAACTGGGTGTTGACCATCATGATGGTGTTCGCGCTTTTCGCCGTGCATCAGGGTTTGGCGATATTCTCTCCCATCCTTTCCTCAAAGAAGCTTGCCGATGCGATCGAGCAGGAGTACCGGCCCGGCGATGTACTGGTCGTCAATGGGACTTACGAGGACGCCTCCACGTTAAACTTTTACACGCGCCAGCCCATCCACATCGTGAACTCGCGCGAGGAAGGCAACATGTATTATGGAGCGCTCTTTCCGGATGCACCGTCCATCTTCGAGGACGACGTATCGCTCCAGGCCCTATGGAAAGGCCCGAAGCGCGTTTTCCTGTGGGTGGAGGAAGACAATGTGCCGCTATTCATTAAGCAGAGCGGCAGCTACCATCTGGCACGCAGCGGGGGAAAGTTGATCCTCATGAACCGGGTGTTGCCGAAGAATCAGTAGCCTTAGCCAGCAAATTGAGAGATACTGGAAAGCAATCGTTACAACAATGCTCTGGCGGAACATCGCCCCGGATTCGACCGAGCCGGGCAGGAACCTGCTTTCGTCCCTGCGCGGCCTTAGGGACGAAGACATACCGGCCTGAGAAAGCGCACTTGATAGCCCCTGGAGACCCAGTTTTGTTTGCGATGGCAGGCGCCGCTCCTGCGTGGCATCTGTTGCGACAAATGTTGTGGTTCGTCGCCCTCACGGGATCGCTGACCTCGACCGTCTTTCTTGGCATGGTCTTGTTTGCGGTCGTCCGTTACGCCATGACTTGCCGAACCCCTCGGCAGCGAGTACTGGGCGTGCCGCTGCGGGAGCTGCCACCCGTAACCATCCTGAAGCCGCTTCACGGCATGGAACCGAGGCTCGAGGAGAACCTGGAGAGCTTCTTCCGGCAGGATTACCCGAACTTTGCGATCGTCTTTGGCGCCCGTAGTGGCGAGGACCCGGCGCTTGACGTTGTCCACCGCCTGCAGGCCAAGTACCCGCAGGTGCAAACGCGAATCGTCGTCTCCGGTGAGCCGGCATGGCCTAATGCCAAGGTCTACTCGCTGAGTAAGATGATCGCTTCCTCCGCCGATGAGTTCTTGGTCATCAGCGATAGCGATGTTCTGGTTCGCCCCGACCTCTTGCGCAACGTGATACCGCCCCTGCTAAATCCGAAAGTGGGGTTAGTAACCTGTCTTTATGAAGGCATTCCCGCTCACGGTGTGTGGTCGCAGCTCGAGGCCCTGGGAATGTCGATCGAGATGCCATCTGGCGTCCTCGTGGCGGAGATGGTGGACGGCATGAAGTTTGCCTTGGGCGCCGTGATGGCGGTGCGGCGTGACGCGGTAGAAGCCGTGGGTGGAATTCGCGAGACCGCGTATTTTTATTCCGACGACTTCGTGCTCGGCAACCGCATCGCGGAGGCCGGTTATGAGGTTGTGTTGTCGCACTACAAGGTAGGACACGTGCTCGCAAGCCGGACGCTGCCGACGACGCTCGGCGATCAATTGCGCTGGATGAAGAGTACGCGCTTCTCCCGCCCGCTGGGACATGTCGGGTCGGGTCTCACCTATGCGGTTCCGTTCGGCTTGCTGGCGCTGCTGTTGGGCTTGGATCACAGCCATCATCTGCGCGCTGGTTTCGAACTATTCCTCATGGCATGGCTGAATCGCATGCTGCTGGCCCTGGTGGTGGGATGGGGCATCATGCGCGACCGCCGTTCCCTGTGGCTGTGCTGGTTATACCCGGTGCGCGACCTGCTGGGATTCGGGGTGTGGGCCGCCAGCTTTGCGGGCAAGACATTTTTCTGGCGCGGCGAAACCTATCAGTTTGGCGAGGAAGGAAGAATTACGCCCGAGCAGCGTCCCATCAGCCTGCTCACGCACAGCTTGCCGCAAGGGCATGATCAAGCTCCGCTAAATCCGTTCGAGCTTTCCGTGTCGCAACCTGAAACGCAGGCCGCGCCACTCCACTTCCTCTCCGAAGTAGCTGACCAACCAGATTGCCAGCGCAACCAGGTCACGCAGCGGTAGAAGCCATAGGTCTCCTAAAACCTGCGGATCTGCGAGCGCCCCCCGGCCAACCACGACCGCTGAGATCAACCGCAGAGCGGCAGTAACGGCAAGGACCAGCCAAGTCCACCACGCGTGAGGTGCAGCCACCACGGCGAGCACAGCCCAAACCAGGCCGAAGGTCACGATCAATCCAAAATACTGCACCCCGCGGCGGTCTTTAACGTTACGAGCCCAGCGCAACTGGTGCGCCCAGAAATCGCGAAAGCGGTAATCGGGCAGCGCAGTCTCGACGACGATATCGGCCAACCGGACTTGATATCCCGCGGCCGAGGCGCGCGCACCGAGTTCGTAATCGTCGCCGAGGTAGTCGGCCAGTGGCTCCAGGCCGCCGATTTCGCGCAACACCGTCTTGGTGGTTGCTATGGTTGCTCCCAGGCCGAAACGGAGGCCGCCTTCCAGAGCGCGTGCGACCAGCACTCCGCCGCTGAAGTCGGTGCTGAGCCCCAGCGCTTCGAGCTTCGAGCCCAGCGTCTTGCCCGCCCGTCCGCGATAGAGCGTCGTGACCATGCCAACTCCCGGCTGCGCCAATGGCGCAAGCACGCGCAGCAGGTAGTCGCACGGAACCAGAATGTCGCTGTCGTTGATGACGACGTACTCGTAGCGGGCCTGCGGTAGCATCTGGATAAGATTGCTGACTTTGCCATTGAGGCCGAGCACATTCGGACAATGCACAACGCGCAACTTCGCTTGCGGAAACTCCTCACGCAGTTTCTCGACCAGAGCCAGCGCCGGGTCGTCAGCCTCGCTCACGCCGAACAACACTTCGTATTCCGGGTAATCAAGCAGACAATGGCTGCGAAAAGCGGCATACATGTGGGGATCGAGCCCCTTCAAAGACCTGAGGATACTGACTGGAGGAGCGAAGCGCGTCTCCGCAACATGGGAGCACTCACGCGCAAAGCGCTTGGCCGCGACAATGCACATCGCGAAATAAGCCGCGCCAGCCAGAGCCAGCAGCGCGCAGAGCACGGCAACAGCGGTGAGCGCAGAATGCATGGAGAGCTTTTCAGATTAGCAGAAGAAGAACAGGCCCCGGGCGTCACTTAAGAATTGTCATTACGAGCGCCCTGGGTTTGGCGCGAGGGATCTGCTTTTCGGTGGAAAAGGCAAAAAAGCAGATCCCTCGCTCCTCTACCCCAGCGAGTGCAAAACCGGCCCTCGCTGGGGACCCCGGATACGCTCGTGATGACAACTCTTACAACAGGTGAATCGATAGATTGTGCGAGCCACAATAATTCGCTCCCAATGAGAATCTAACGAATGCACCGCTTGGCGCGGGCGTCTGGAGAAGCCACTTGCAAATGTTGCATGTGGATAGATGGCATCTGGCAAGCGCGGTATGATGTACCAGATGTTGCGAGACACGCGCCAAGAGAGCTTAGATGATCAACGGTAAACGGGTCGCGGTGGTGATGCCGGCCTATAACGCGGAGAGCACGCTGGAAGCGACGGTGCGGGAGATCCCCGACCTGGTCGACATTCGTATCCTGGTGGACGATTACAGCAAGGACAAGACCGTGGAAGTGGCCCGGCGGTTGGGACTGACGGTGTTTGAGCACGACCGCAACCTTGGCTACGGCGGCAACCAGCAGACCTGCTACCGCGAAGCTTTGGCCGCCGGCGCCGACGTGGTGGTCATGGTCCACCCGGATTATCAGTACACGCCGCTGCTCACGACCGCCCTGGCGAGCATGGTGGCCTACGATGTGTACGACGTGGTGCTGGGCTCGCGAATCATAGGCGGGCAGGCGTTGCATGGCGGTATGCCGCTGTACAAGTACATCTCCAACCGCTTTTTGACGGCCTTCGAGAACCTGTTCCTGCGCGTAAAGCTCTCCGAGTATCACACCGGCTATCGGGCGTTCAGCCGCAAAGTCTTGACCGAGCTGCCACTGCTGGAAAATTCTCCCGACTTCGTGTTCGACAACCAGATGCTGGCGCAATGTGTGCACTTCGGATTTCGCATTGGCGAGGTCTCCTGCCCAACCAAGTACTTTGAAGAGGCGTCTTCCATCAATTTTCGCCGTAGCGTCACCTACGGCCTGGGCGTGATGGGTACGACTCTCCAGTTTGCACTTCACAACTGGGGCCTAATCCACCTTCCCAGGTTTAGTCCTGAGGGAAGAAAGTTGGAGACCGCTGGGGAGGCTGCCCTAGTGTCGCCCGCGGGTGAGGAACAACTCCGCGGGGCCGAGCGGAATTAGATTTCGGGGCTGTCGTCACACTCCCAGGGCTATCGAGACTGTGTCTCAACCTCTGCCGTCCTTACGGGACTCGGCTTTATTTTCCACCTTACCCAGCGCTGAACCTGGATTATTCATCTGTCTCGGTAGCTGACGGCAGCAATCTTTGAAGGGGCACGGCTTTCAGCCGTGCCGTAATGTGGGTGTGGAGAGTTTGGCTTCAGCCCCGGAGGGAATTCGCATTTCGTCTCAACACCGAAGTCCCTCAGTGGCTAAAGCCACCATAATGAGGCGGCCTATGGCACGGCTGAAGCCGTGCCCCTTCAAAGCGTGAGGTCCTCATGAATGATTCGGATGAAGCGCTGGGCTAAGCTCTTCCGCCCCTGCGGGGCTGGTTTTTGCCCGGTTCATTCCACTGTGCCAAACCGATACGGGGTCGCGACGCAGTCTCTACCGGCCAGCACGATTTCAGGATTAAACTGTCTCCACTGAAACAAGTTACTGGGAGTTTACGTATCTAGGGATATGTCCGGGTTGGCGGGAGACTAGTGATAGAAGCCATCTCATGAATCGCTTTGTATCAGGGCACGGCTTCAGACGTGCCGCAACGGGTCAACAACGACTTGGGCTTCAGCCCCTGAAGGATCTTTTTTCGCAAGGGCTAAAGCCCTGAACTTTGCTGCGCTTCGTTCGGCACGACTAAAAAGCCTGCCCTGAGCGGAGCCGAAGGGGCGTGCCCCGATACGCCTCAGAACGATTTATGAGACGAGTTCTACTTAGACTCAACGGTTCGATGCATGGATTCTTCAACTTCTAAGCGCACGCTTCGCCACGGCAGCTTCTTTCGCGAGCCCACGCTGATCGCGCTGCAAACCATGCGGGCGCACAAGCTGCGCTCATTCCTCATGTTGCTGGGCATTATTCTGTCGGTCTCCACCCTCATTCTGG
The DNA here is from genome assembly GCA_036511435.1 of Terriglobales bacterium. Lineage (GTDB taxonomy): Bacteria > Acidobacteriota > Terriglobia > Terriglobales > Acidobacteriaceae > Bog-257. Next base: position 24,654 of record DATCCF010000416.1, read on the forward strand.
TGGTCGCTCTCATCAGCGGGATGAATGGCTATTTCGCCAGCCGCATCGCCAACCTGGGCTCGAACGTCTTTCTGGCCCACAAGTTTCCCATCCTCAGCGATTCCCAGGAACTGCTCAAGGCGGCTCGCCGTAATCGCGACGTCACCTGGGAAGACTACGAGGCGCTGCGCGACAATCTCAAGCTCGCGCAAGCCGTTGGCGTGGAGGTGCGGCGCACGGCCAAGCTCCGCGCCGAGCGGCAAAACCTAGAGGATGTCGATCTCCGCGGAGTGACCGCCAACATTGGTGACATGGACGTGGAAGAGGTCGCGACCGGACGCTACATCACCGACAGCGATAACCAGCATCGCGCCATGGTTTGCATGATCGGCGCCGACGTGGCGGACAAGCTCTTTGCCACTACCGATCCTGTAGGCAAAATCATCGCCATCGATGGGAGGGAGTTCCAGGTGGTCGGAGTCGCCAAAAAAATCGGTAACACCTTTGGCCAATCGCAGGACAACTTCGTCTATATACCTATCGAGACCTGGCTGAAGATGTACGGGCGCAATAATACGCTGAGCGTCAACGTTCAGGCCCGCGGGCCGGAGTGGATGGAACGCACCAAGGAAGAAGCCCGGGTGTTGATGCGCGCCCGCCGACATCTCGCGCCCAATGACGAAGACAATTTTGGCATCCTCGCCAGCGACAGCTTGATGAGCTTGTGGCAGAACCTGACCGGCACTCTGGCCTCCGGCATGGTGGGCCTGGTTTCAATTTTCCTGGTGATCGGCGGAGTGGTGATCATGAACGTGATGCTGGCATCGGTCACCGAACGGACCCGGGAGATCGGCATACGCAAGTCGCTGGGAGCGAAGAAGAGCGACATTCTGATGCAGTTTCTGGTCGAGTCCACGGTGATGGCGGTGGTCGGTGGCGCCATGGGCGTGCTGATCGCCTGGATCATATCGGTCATCGTGCGCAGCACAACCCCTGTGCCGATGGCGGTGCCCATCTCTGCGGTGGTCCTGTCGATCGTGATCTCGTCAGCGGTGGGAGTATTCTTTGGTGTCTATCCCGCGCGCAAGGCGGCGCGACTGGACCCGATCGAGGCGTTACGGTACGAAAATTAGGGATTAGGGGTTAGGGGCTAGGTGCTAGTGAGTGAGTATCACCTTGTTGCCTATTATCACTAACCCCTAGTCCCTGATCCCTAGCCCCTGCTTTATGCTGCACTTTGGCGAAAACTCGCGGATGGCGTTGGTGACGGTGCGCGAGCACAAGACCCGCTCCTTCCTGACGGTGCTGGGGGTGGTGATTGGCGTCGCCGCCATGATCTTCGTTGCCTCCATCCTGGTCGGCGTCAGCCGCGATGTGGAAGGCTATCTCGACGATTACGGCACCAATACGCTATTCATCTTCCGTTTCGACATCGGCATTCGTACCGGACCCATGACCGCGGAAGAGCGTGCCCGCAAACCGCTGACTCTTGAGGATGCCAAGGCCATCCTGGCCGAGTGTCCGCATGTGAAAAATGTGACGGTCGAAGTTTTGCCGCGCATCAACTTCGATGTACGACGGACCCCCCAGGTGGCGCGCTACGGTTCCCACGAAATCGCCAATCTCGACTATACCGGCACCAACTCGTCCTATCAGGACGTCTATAACGCCAAGGTTACGCAAGGACGCTTCTTCACCGACTTCGAAGACCAGCATCGCGAGGACGTCGCCGTCATCGGAGATGAGATCGACAAGGCGTTCTTTCCGGCCCATAATGGCATCGGAAAAACCATCCTCGTGGCCGGTGCTGCGTACCAGGTTATCGGCGTGCTGGAGAAACGAAAGGGCCAGCTTTTCAAGGATGAGACTGCCGATCGAACCGTCAAAGTCCCCTATTACAGTTACCGCAAACACTACCCCGTTGACGACGAGCACTTCATCGGCGCCGAGGCCTATTCCGGTTTCAAGGATGCCGCCGAAGATGAGATCCGGGGTCTATTGCGCCGCCGTCGCAATGTGCTCTTCAATAAGCCGGACAATTTCGGTCTGACCAGCGCCGAAGCCATTGCCGACAATTTTCGCCAGATCATGAGCACGGTCGCGCTAATGAGCATCGTCGTCAGTTCCATCGGCTTGCTGGTCGGTGGCGTTGGCGTGATGAACATCATGTTGATGTCGGTAACCGAACGCACGCACGAGATCGGCATACGTAAAGCGATTGGCGCGCGGCGAGGCGATGTAATCCGTCAGTTCCTCACCGAAGCCGTGGTGCTGACCGGACTTGGCGGGCTTTTGGGAGTGTTGCTAGGAGTGGCTGCATCGGCCGGCCTGCCCCTGGTCTTCCCTTCAATGCCGACCTCGGTCCCCATTTGGGCGGTATTCGCCGCGGTGTTGATGGCGATGAGCGTCGGCCTGTTCTTCGGAATCTATCCTGCGGTGAAAGCCTCGCGGCTCGATCCGGTCGAAGCTTTGCGGTACGAGTAGGGGTCAACTCTAGAGCAATTCCAGGGTGGTTGTAGCTTGGGGAGTGCTGGCCTTAAGGGCGTGCCTGAGAACCAAACTTGGTATTTGCTCGTGGATGGGATGGGCGAAAGTGCAGCGCCGCAGGCGCGGCTCAGTTTAGCCCAGCACGCAGCCGCAGGCGGAGTGCTGGGTAAAGTGGGAAACCAATCTAAGTCCCGTAGGGACGGCAGAGGTTCTCACACAGACTCTCCAGACCACGGATAAGCAGTCCGCTTGATGTCTCGGCAATCACACCTGCGATGCTCAGGTGATCTAATACGTCTTCCGAGGCGGTAATCGGCTTACGGATTCAGAAGGAGTGTTATGAAATCATCCCCCGCTCACATTGGGTCCCGGTTCGCGCAATTGTCCTTGTTGATCTGCATTCTAAGCCTCGGCCTACAGGCGCAGAAGATCAAGGTCGAATACGACAAGAACCTCGACTTTTCTAAGTTCAAGACCTTTGCGTGGGGACATCATGACGCGGTCTCCCATCCCACGCTGGCCCTCCTCATCGCCGGCGCTATCCAAGAGGAGCTGACTAAACGAGGACTGCGCCAGGTGGAAAGCAACCCCGATGTTTTCATTCAGGTGTATGGTTCCATTGACACGGACATGAGCGTGAGTTACTCCAATCCGCTCTACAGCGGCATGGGCGGCATTCCCTCCTTCGACTCAGGTTTCGTGATGTGGGGCTACATGCTGGGAGGGATAACTGCGGTCACCGTCCACAAAGGCCAGCTCGTGGTGGACGTCATCGATGCCAGCCAGAAGAAGCTGGCGTGGCGCGGCATGGCGACCGACAAGCTCAGCGACAAGAAAGAGAAACTGTTGAAACAGGTCAACACCGCTGTCGAAAAGATGTTTCAGCAGTATCCGACGGCGAAGTAGTAAAGGGGTTTCAGGATTGCTGTAGTCCTTCGGCCCGGGTCGAGCGGCGCTGCAGTTGGGTTACTCGCCTGTTTCGGTAGCTTTGAAGGGGCATAGCTTTCAGCCATGCCGTTATGAGCGGGGAAAGGTTGGGCTTCAGAGCGTGTGTGAGAACCCAACATGATATTTGCCAGTGGAATTTACGAGGCGAAAATCCAACGCCGTAGGCGCGGCTCAGTTTAGCCCAGCACGCAGCCACAGGCGGAGTGCTGGGTAAAGTGGGAAATAGATCCGAGTCCCGTACCGGGGTCCCCAACGAGCGCCGCTTTTGCGCTTGTTGGGGTGGTTGAGGGACGCCACAGTTCTCAAACACCCTCTTCAGCCCCTGAGGGAACTCGGACTTTGTTTCAACCCCGAAGTCCCTCGGTGGCTAAAGCCACCCTGATGACAGCGCTTACGGCACGGCTGAAGCCATGCCCCTTCACAGAGCTGCCAACTCTGAGACTGGCCTAGCCTTAACTTCCGGCGAACATAATTACGCTTCCACTCCAGCGGGCTGGGCGTTGCGCCGCGGACGCCGGTTCTCCTGAAGGATTTTCTTGCGCAGGCGTAACGATTTCGGCGTGATCTCGACCAGTTCGTCGTCGGCAATGAACTCGATCGCCTGCTCCAGATTCAGGTTTTTGAGCGGCACCAGGCGGATCGCATCGTCAGCCGTGGAAGAGCGCATATTGGTCAGCTTCTTCTCGCGGACAATGTTGACCACCAGATCGTTGTCGCGCGAGTTTTCGCCTACGACCATCCCTTCGTAAACCTCCACCCCCGGACCAACGAACATTTCGCCGCGCTCCTGCAAGCCCCACAATGCGTATGCAGTCGTGTGCCCGCCACGGTCGGCGACCAGAGCGCCGGTGACCCGATGCGGGATATCGCCCTGCCACTCGGTGTAGCCCTCGAAGAGCGAATTCATCACGATGGTGCCGCGCGTGTCGGTGAGTAACTCGCTGCGCAGACCAATCAGCCCGCGGCTCGGGATGGCGAATTCCATGCGCACGCGACCATAACCGTGGTTGTGCATCTTCTGCATCTGCGCCTTGCGCGCGCCCAGCTTCTCGATCACCACGCCGACAAACAATTCGGGAACGTCGATGGTCAGCCGCTCCACCGGCTCCATCAGCTTACCGTCAACGTGCTTGGTCACGATTTCGGGCTTGCCTACGGCCAGCTCGAAGCCTTCACGCCGCATCATCTCGATCAGGATCGCCAGTTGCAGTTCGCCGCGTCCCATCACCTTGAACGAGTCGGTGCTCTCGGAGTCTTCCACCCGGAGGGAAACGTTGGTCAGCAGTTCCTTTTCCAGGCGATCGCGCAGATTGCGAGAGGTAACGTACTGGCCTTCGCGCCCGGCGAATGGCGAAGTGTTCACCATGAACTGGATCGCGATAGTCGGCTCGTCGATAGTGGTAACCGGCAAAGGCGCGGGATTCTCGATGTCCGTGATGGTCTCGCCGATGTTGATGCCGGTAACTCCGGCGACGGCCACGATGTCGCCCAACTCGGTGGCGACGATGTCCGTCCGCTTCAGTCCGGAAAACGAGAACATCTTGGTAATCTTGATCTTCTCGATCGACCCGTCGCGCTTGGCGATGGCAACGTCTTCGCCGGTGCGCAGCGTTCCGTTGAAGACGCGCGCGATTGCCAGGCGGCCCAGATAGTCGCTGTAGTCGAGATTGGCGACCAGTACTTGCAGCGGACCCTCGGCGTTGCCTGTCGGCACAGGAATGGTTGCAACGATAGCGTCGAACAACGGGCGGAGATTCTCGCCCGGTCGATCTATGTCAGTCGTGGCCGTGCCAACTCTGGCGTTGGTGTAGAGAACGGGGAAGTCCAACTGATCTTCCGCCGCGTCCAGATCGATGAACAGGTCGTACACCTCGTTGAGCACTTCCTGCGGACGCGCGTCGGGACGATCAATCTTGTTGATCACCAGGATGGGCGGCAGCTTGGCTTCCAGCGCCTTGCTCAGCACGTAACGCGTCTGAGGCAGCGGGCCTTCGCTGGCGTCCACCAGCAGCATCACGCCGTCCACCATCTTGAGGGCGCGCTCCACTTCGCCACCGAAATCGCTGTGGCCGGGCGTGTCCACGATGTTGATCTTGACTTCAGTCTGCCCTGAGCTCGGCGAAGGAGCCTGCCCTGAGCTTGCCGAAGGGTGATAAAAGATGGCCGTGTTCTTGGCCAGGATGGTGATGCCGCGCTCGCGCTCAAGTTCGTTGGAGTCCATCACGCGCTCGACGTGGGTCTCGTTGGCGCGAAAAGTGCCGCTCTGGTTCAGCATGGCGTCAACCAGGGTGGTCTTTCCGTGGTCCACGTGCGCGATGATAGCGATATTGCGAAGACTCTTGCTCAAAACAGATGTCCTTCCAGTTGGGGAAAACCGCGTGCGATCAGGCAAACGGAGGGCTTCGGAACCGATATGATTAGTTTACAATACGCGCGTGCTTCGGGGTTTCACCACGGAGTTCACGGAGAGCACGGAGAACGGCTGCACCACAGAGGCACAGAGACGCAAAGGAAAACATTGCGGGTGCCCCGTCCTTTCGCCCTCCTTTGGCGAAAGAGTGGGAATATGTGAGTCATCGGGCATTATCGCGTTTTAAACGCCCAAGTCGACAGTGTATGAAAGTTGAGATACCGCGACATTCCCCGCTCCCATAAGGGCATGGAGTCGTTGATCTCTTAAGATAGCCATATCTTTTGCGCGACTCAGGTAACTCGATGCGCATTCTCACGCTGATCTCTCTGTCGATCTCTCTGTCATTTCTTACTGCCACGGCCCGGGCGCAGTCCGGCAATGCGCGCCCCGAATCCTCTTCCACTCTCTCAACTTCACCCACCGATTTTTCGGACGATCAGACTTTTTCGCAATATCTGCGCGTCACCCAGGGCATGAAGCCGCCGAAAGCCACACATGCGCCCGATCCGAAGTTTCCTGACTTGCCTCCCGATGCGGAGCAGCGCGGCACGGTCGTCATGCTGGTAGGCATCAACGCAAAAGGGCGTGTCGAGGTGGTCCGCGCGCTTCGCAGCGACGAGCATGTCTTCGAGACCAGCGCCGTGAACACGGTGAAGAAATGGAAGTTTCGTCCGGCCGAGAAGAATGGACACGCCGTGCCGGTGCAAGTAACCGTGGAGATGAAGTTCGAGAAGTAGCGAATTCCGGAAAGAAAGCAACCACGGATTTCACGGATCAACGCGGATCAGATTTTTCTACCCGTATTCATCCGCGTAAATCCGTGGCTGACCCGCTTTTCGCTACAATGAACTTTCGCTGAGTCTCCTCAAGAATGCAATTCGAACTCTTTGTCGCGGCGCGTTATTTGCGGGCCAAACGGCGCCAGGCCGTCATCGGGGTCATCACCGTGATCTCCATTGTCGGAGTGGCGGCAGGTGTCGCCTCGCTCATCATCGCGCTGGCCATCAACAACGGATTTCGCCAGGACTTGCAGGAGCGGCTGCTGGGCTCGACTTCGCATATCAACTTGCTGCGCGTCCAAAGCGATGGCATCCGCAACTGGCAAGACCTGCTTTCGCGACTACAAAAGCAGCCACACGTGCTTGCCGGGGCACCCGCGATTTACGAACAGGTGTTGATCTCGCGCGGAGCTCGCGCCCAGGGAGCGATCCTCAAGGGCATCCTGCCGCAAGACGAGCGCAAGGTCAGCGACATCCTCGATACCATCAAGAGCGGCTCAGCCGACAGTCTCGAAGTGCGAAAAGAAGATCAGGGCGCGACGCACCCTCCTGATCCCGACGAACCCAACCCACTCTCGGCGCGCATCACCGGCTCCCTGCCGCCGATTATTCTGGGCAAAGACATGGCCGACCAACTGGGTGCTACGGTTGGCTCTCTGGTGACCGTCACCAGCCCGCAGGGTGAACTGACGCCATTTGGTATCGTTCCCAAGTACAAGCGCTTTAAGGTGACGGGAGTCTTCTCGTCGAGTTTCTATGAGTACGACAGCTCCTGGGCCTTCATCCCCCTCTCCGATGCGCAGAAGCTGTTCGACCTGGGCGACGTTGTCTCGGTGCTCGAATTCAAGATCGACGATATTTACAAGGCGCCGGAAATCGCGCAGAAGCTGGAGGCCGCAGCCGGCAAAGGTTTCATGTCCACCAACTGGATGGAGCAGAACCGCGCCATCTTCCATGCTCTGCGGCTGGAGCGGGTGGTGACATTTATCACCATTGGGCTGATTGTGTTCGTGGCCGCACTCAATATCTTGATCTCGCTGATCATGATGGTGATGGAGAAGACACGCGACATCGCGGTGCTGGTCTCGATGGGCGCCAAGAAGCGGCAGATCCGGCGCATCTTTATTTACCAGGGGATCCTGATCGGCGTGATCGGAACGATGCTCGGGCTGATCGCCGGGTATTTCCTTTCCTGGGCCGCCGGGCACTACCACCTGGTATCGCTCTCCGCCGAAGTTTATTCCATTGACTACGTGCCGTTCGCCCCACGCGCCCTCGATGGAGTTCTGGTGGCAATTGTCGCCATCGGCGTCAGTTTCATTGCGACGCTGTATCCCTCATGGTCGGCCGCCAGCGTTCTGCCCGCCGAAGCGTTGCGGTATGAATGAGGCGGCAAAGCGCCTTGGGACCCACGCTTAATCAGCCTTGCAATGTGATGCTAAAATGTATCACATGACGAAAGCCTCACTCCGTGACCTTCGCTACGAATTTAAGAAGATCGAGCGGCTCTTGCGCCAGGGCGAAGAGATCCAAATCACCAAACGCCGGCGTGTGATTGCTCGACTGGTTCCTGAAAACACTCAGCCTCCTCCTGAGCTTCCCGACTTCCGAGCACGCGTGCGCGCTATCTATGGAGACAAGGTGTTGGCTGTCAGCGGCGCTGACCTGGTCAGTGAAGATCGGGACAGATATTGATCTACCTCGACACCAGCTTTCTCGTCTCGCTGTATAGCTCGGATGTTAATTTCGACACTGCCGTCCGGGTGATGCAAGCCTCCAAAGGAGACCGCTTGATCACACCTTTAGGGGAATTGGAAGTTGTGAATGCTTTAGGCCTGCGCGTGTTTCGGAAGGAAGTGTCGGCGGCACAAGCGCAGGCCTCTCTGGACGATTTCGAGAAGGACTTGCGGGACGGGATCCTCCAACTGCGTCCGTTGCCAGAGCAGGTCTTTGAAAGGGCACGCCAATTGTCGCGACAAACCACTGCGCGCCTAGGCACCCGGACAGCGGACCTCCTTCATGTGGCAGCGGCACTCGAACTTGGCGTAGATTGGCTCTACAGCTTCGACAAGCAGCAGCGCAAACTGGCCCGCGCCGTACGACTGAAAATCAATTGAGCGGCAAGTCCGGAACTGGGACCAGCAGAGCTTTGCCGGCCACTGTGCTTAGGCCGTCAAGCGTGTCCATGAAAGTGGAAGCGAGCAGCGGTATTGGCCGGAGGTGCCATAGGAGTTCGGCATTGTTCCACGCGGACTCGCGTGCTGCGCTCACGCTCCAGGCAGCGATAGTATCTTCCAAGCGAGAAGCGGGCGGGAGCGCATCGCCCAGCAACCGGACGTGCAACGTGCGCTTGGCGGATTCGATGAGGCCGTCCAGGGTGGAGTTGATCGCCGTATAGTCGTTGTATTGCGCCCCGCCGTGCCGCGGAGTTGTGGCAGTCGCCTGGCAGTTGGCTATGATCGCCTGCGCAAGATCATGATTGATGTGAGCGTTCACGCCTGCGAGAGCGAACTGGATACGGGCGATTGGGGTCTGGCCGCGACTGCTGAACAGAACCTGCCAGCATTCCGGCGCAGGCTGACCGGAAAGCGACGCCTCCAACGCGCCGAAATACAATCGCGCAAATTGCACGTCCAGCCCAGCCAGCCATTGCGGATCGCTGAATCCACCGGGGGCGATTCGGCTTTGCACGGCCTGCGTCACTTGCAGATACAACTCGTTGAACCACTTCAGGCCGTCCCCGTCGATACACGTGTCTGCAATGCTCCCCATGGTTCGTAAAACATCGGCGATGGATTCGGGGGTGGTGCTGACGGCCGCAAGCAGAGCCGGGTCATAGGGGAACATGGCTGGCATTATAGACGCCAAGGCAAGTCATCCCGCGGAATCGCGGTCCATGAAGCCGTATTCTCGGACATAAAGTCATTTCGTCCGGTCTCCGTGCAGAGTCGAGCAACGCCATTTTTTTGTCTAACAAAAAGCAAGGCTGCCGGTAAACGGAGGAAGGCGAATTGGGCATGGCCAAACCGACACTGCTGACTGTCGACGACGATCCCAACGTGTTGAAGGCAATCGAGAGGGACCTGCGGGCTCGATACGGCGAGAAATATCGCGTGCTGCGCGCCAACTCAGGCGATGCGGGGCTGGAGCTGCTGCGCGAACTCAGAGTCGGAAACGACGCCGTCGCGCTGCTGCTGGCCGATCAGCGCATGCCGCAGATGGATGGCATCGGTTTTCTAAACGAAGCCAGAGAAGTTTACCCCGACGGCAAGCGGGCCCTGCTGACCGCGTATGCCGACACTCTCCCGACCGTGTACCGCTTCGAGAACTCCAAAGCGGAACCGGCTCTCTACCCCTTCCGTTGCAGAGTCACTGACTTCGCGGCTCGGACGTGATCTAATTCCCATAGGCCATGGCTGGCATACTGAGTTTGGAAATGGACTTGGTTGCAGCGACTTGGCCGGATTTTGTGACGCGCAGGAGAGCGCCTGCATCCAATCGTTCAAGACGTGCTGTTACGAGCGCAAAACCTGAAAAAGGTCTTCCGCTCGGGCGACTCCGATTTAGTGCTCTTTGAAAACCTGTCGTTCCAGGTGCAGACCGGCGAGATGCTGGCCATTGTTGGCGAGTCTGGTGCCGGGAAAAGTACCTTGCTGCACATCCTCGGAGTGCTTGATAGGGCTTCCGAAGGTGACGTATACTTCGCCCAACTCGATTTGGGGAAGCTCTCGGAAGAAGAGGCAGCGGAGTTCCGCAGCCGTGAACTTGGATTTGTCTGGCAGTTTCATTATTTGTTGCCGGAGTTTACCGCGGTCGAGAATGTGGCCATGCCGCTGCTGATGCGTGGCGGGAGCCGGCGGGAAGCTGAGCAGCAAGCCCTGCACTGGTTGCAGGAGGTTGGTTTGACGGACCGTGCGAGTCATCGGTCCGGCGAGTTGTCGGGTGGAGAGCAACAACGGGTGGCGCTGGCCCGCGCTCTGATCACCAGACCGAAGATCCTGATGGCCGACGAGCCAACAGGGGACTTGGACAACCGGACAGCGGACGTGGTTTTTAATTTGATCGCCAGGCTACATCGCGACTATCGTCTGACCTCGCTCATCGTTACTCATAATCTTGGGTTTGCGCGCCGCTGCGACCGTGTGCTGCGGTTGGAGCGCGAGCGAGTCGTCGAGGTGTCGCCGCAGTCGTTATCGGCGTGATGCAACCAGCAGGCGAAAGACGGGTTTGTACGTAGCAAGTATAAGTAAAGGACCGGCGAGGTCCTTAGCAATCGGCCGCAGTACTTTGACGGCCGACGATCTGGGGTGCGGCAGGCAACGGGACGCTGCGGGCAACGCTTCCTTCGTGAGCTGAGAGGGGAACGTTTCCGGAGGGTCCTTTGGAGAGGCTCAATGTTTGAACGGTACACGGAAAAGGCCCGGCGGGTAATTTTCTTCGCGCGCTACGAAGCCAGTCAGTTCGGTTCTCCCTACATCGAAACGGAGCACCTGCTGCTGGGTTTGTTGCGCGAAGACAAAGCGCTCACCAATCGGTTCCTTCGGTCCCACGCTTCGGTGGAATCCATTCGTAAACAGATCGAGGGTCACACGACCATTCGAGAGAAGGTCTCGACCTCCGTGGACCTGCCCTTAAGCAACGAGTGCAAGCGTGTGCTCGCCTATGCCGCGGAGGAAGCCGAGCGGCTGTCGCACAAGCACATCGGTACCGAGCACCTGCTGCTGGGGCTGTTGCGCGAAGAGAAATGCTTCGCGGCTGAAATTCTGCACGAGCGCGGACTGCGCCTCTCGACCATCCGCGAAGAACTGGCGCGCACCTCGCAGGAAAAGGCGCAGCCCTCGCAACGTTCGCGCGAGTCGTCGCTGCTCTCCGAGTTTTCCCGCGACCTCACCCAGTCGGCCATGGACAACCAGCTCGATCCGCTGGTGGGACGCGATGCCGAGCTGGAACGCGTCGTCCAGATTCTGTGCCGCCGCACCAAAAACAATCCGGTGCTGATCGGCGAGCCGGGTGTGGGCAAGACGGCCATTGTCGAAGGCCTGGCGCAACGCATTGCCGACGGCGAGGTGCCGTCGTTCCTGGCGGACAAGCGCATCCTCGGTCTCGATCTCTCGCTGATTGTTGCCGGCACCAAGTATCGCGGTCAGTTTGAAGAGCGCCTCAAGACCATCATGAAGGAACTGATGGAGTCGCAGAATTCCATCATCTTTATTGACGAACTGCATACCCTGGTGGGCGCGGGTTCGGCGGAAGGCTCGCTGGACGCCGCCAACATCCTTAAGCCCGCGTTGTCGCGCGGCGAAATCCAGTGCATCGGCGCCACCACTCCGGCCGAGTATCGCAAGTCCATCGAAAAAGACCGCTCGCTGGAGCGGCGCTTCCAGGCCGTTAAGGTTCCGCCTCCCAACGAAGTGGACGCGGTCAAGATTCTGTTCGGCATCAAGGAGCGTTACGAGAAGTTCCACGCCGTCACCTACACCGACGACGCCATCACGTTTTCGGTGTCGCATTCCAACCGCTACCTGCCCGATCGCTTCCTGCCGGACAAGGCGATCGACTTGATCGACGAAGCGGGTGCCCGCGTGAAGCTGCGCCAGACTTCGCTGCCCGAGGACATCACCGAAGTGCAGAAGCGGATCAAGTTCATCGTGCACCGCATGGAAAACGCCATCGCCAACCACGAGTTCGAGAAGGCCCGCTTCTACTCCGACGAGGAGCGCAAAGAGCGCGAGAACCTGCGCGCCCTGCGCGAGAAGTATCACCTCGACGAGTCGACCACCGGGGTCGTGGGACGCGAAGACATCGAAGATGTAGTCTCGCGCTGGACTGGCGTTCCCATCGCTTCCATCAAGGAAGAAGAAAGCCAGAAACTGCTGCGCATCGAAGAAGAGCTGCACCGCCGGGTGATCTCGCAGGACCGCGCGATTTCAGCGCTGTCCCGCGCCATCCGCCGCTCGCGTGCCGGCTTGAAGAGCCCGAACCGGCCCATCGGCTCCTTCCTCTTCCTGGGGCCGACGGGCGTTGGCAAGACCGAAGTGGCGCGCACCCTGGCGCAGTTCATGTTCGGCAGCGAGAAGTCGCTGGTACGCTTCGACATGTCGGAGTTCATGGAGAAACATTCGGTATCGAAGCTGATCGGATCGCCTCCGGGATATGTCGGCTACGAAGAGGGTGGCCAGTTGACCGAGCGCGTGAAGCGCGCGCCGTACTCCGTGGTGCTGTTCGACGAAGTGGAGAAGGCGCATCCTGACCTGTTCAACATCCTGTTGCAGGTGTTCGAGGACGGCCAGCTCACCGATGGGCTGGGCAATACGGTGGACTTCAAGAACACCATCATCATCATGACCTCGAACATCGGCGCGCGTCATTTGCAGAAGCGCACCGGCATGGGCTTCCAGTCGGAGCAGGAAGAGACGATCTCCACCAAGGTCGAGGATGTGGTGAAGAGCGAGGTGAAGCGCACCTTCAACCCCGAGTTCCTCAACCGTCTCGACGAGGTCATCATTTTCAACGCGCTCAGCGAGGCAGACCTGATCCAGATCGTGGAGTTGATGGTGCAGCAACTGAACCAGAACCTGGCGCAGCGCGCCATCACGGTCACCGTGGCGGAAGAGGCCCGCAAGTGGATCCTCGACCAGACGATCATGGACCGCAGCTACGGCGCGCGTCCACTGCGTCGGGCGCTGCAGAAGTACATCGAGGACCCGCTGTCGGAGGCGCTCATCCAGGGCACGTTCGCGCAGCGGCCCACGTTCATCGAGGTGTATCTCGAGACCAACCAGCTCTTCTATCGCCCGGTGGGCGAGGAGAAGACCGAGGGCGTGCTGCTGTACAGCAACTAGTTTCAGAGCAGTCAGCGAAAGCAAGGGGGAGCGGAAACGCTCCCCCTTGCTTGTATTGCAACGACAGTTTTGTTTTGGGAGGGGGAATGTGTGCTACCCTTTTGGAACCAACGGTAGAAGAGTTTTGGCCGTTTGGGTTGAATTGGGCGAATATTCGCTTTATATTCGCCTTCGATGGCACATCTAAATGCGTCACAGTTCTCGCTTCCCCTAGAGTCGCCCGACGACGCGGCTACGCGAGTCGGAACTTGTGATTTTGTTCAGTTGGATGTAATCACTTCTGAGGCAATGGCCACATCCGTTCAAATCTCGAGCAAAAGGCCAGCCCCTTCAAAAGCAAAACCGACAGCGTTTCCACCTGCCGGGAAAAGTCACTACCAACCACTGCCATCTGTGTGGTATGGGGACGATTCTGAGCTACTAGAGAAGCTCTTGGCGTTTTATCCCCGAACGAAACCGAAGCACATACTTGATTCCACCGTTAACGGCGGCCGTTTTTGGAAGGGAAGTAAGCGTCCCGTAATCGGGATGGACATTGATCCGAGTCACGGGCCCGCAATTGTAGCTGACAACACGGCAATGCCCCTGCGGGACGCCTCATTTGATGTGATCGTTTACGACCCGCCCCACATACCGAATCAGGGGAAGGACAAGTCGAAGGATTTCAATACCCGCTTTGGTCTCGTGTTGCGGTCATCGAAGGAAAACCACTATACCTTCACTCATACGTTTCCACCCTTCGTGAAGGAAGCGTACCGAGTATTACGGGACGAGGGAATCCTCCTTTGCAAAATTACGGATTACGTCCATCACCACCGCTACCAGTGGGTGCATATCGAGTTAATTAACGCGGCTGAGCGAATTGGATTTATGGCCTGCGACTGCATTATTAAAGTAAGAGAAGCCCCAATCAAAGATCCGAGGTGGAAGAATGCCCATCATTCACGGAGGCAACACTGCTATTGGTTAGTGTTCCGAAAATCCAACAGGTGTGAGTAGCCCCAACCGACTGTGAAGAATCCAAAAAACGTC
>DATCCF010000417.1:0-19655 GCA_036511435.1 Terriglobales bacterium
CGATCATCATGGATCTGCTGAAGCGGCAACTGCTTTCGCCGAAATACATACAGCACAGCGCGCGCGTGCTGTTCTTGCTGGCGCAGGCCACCGAAGAGGAGCGAGAGCAAATCCTGGCAGCCATCTTCGATCTTTCGCGCCCGGAAATCGTGAAGCGTCTGCAGGCTGGCACCATGAAACCCGCCGCTTTGGCCGTTCATGATTATGTTTACGACATTTTCCCCGTGCCGAAGGAGCATCTCGTCGCCATGCCATGACATCTCGAGTCGGCGGAACAAAAGACAACCGCAGATTGCGCGGAGGACGCGGATTGTCTCAGGGTTTCTTTCTTGCAGACTTATCCGCGAAATCCGCGTGAATCCGCGGTTAAGACTTTGCTCTCCCCCAATTTACACAGGCGTGCACAGCTTTTACGGTCACTGTGCGCAATCTCCTTCGCCATCGCCATTGCGCGCCGCCCCGCTCGGCAGTAGATTCAAACTCGTGACCACCCCGACCGAGACATGTCCCATCTGCGGCGGCACCGGATGGCAGACCATTGAGCGCGGCAAAGAACGCGAGGCGGTGCGCTGTGAGTGTCGCGTACGCGACCGCGGCGAGCGACTGCTGGAAGCGGCACGTATCCCCGCCCGGTACCAGCACTGCACACTGCAGAGTTTCAAGTACGATGCCAAGGACGATCACCCGAAAAGCATTTGTCACGCCCGAAGTATGGCGGCGGGCTTTTTTAAGAATTATCCGCTGGAGAAAACCGGTCTCTTGCTCATTGGGCCTTGCGGCGTTGGAAAAACCCACCTAGCGGTCGGGGTAATCAAATGGCTAATGGAAGACAAAGGGATCCAATGCCTCTTCACAGATTATCGTGAGCTGCTGAAGTCTATTCAGAATTCTTACAATCCGACTGTCCAGGTGACGGAGATGGACATTCTGCGCCCGGTGTTTGATGTCGAGGTGCTCGTACTTGACGAACTCGGCGCTGTGCGCAGTTCAGAGTGGGTATTCGATACCGTCAATTACATCCTCAATAGCCGTTACAACGCGAAAAGAACAACCATTGTGACAACCAACTTTCCCGATGGACCGGAAGACTCTAACTTTGAGCCGAATAATCTGCTTAGCCCCACGGCGGCAGAGAAAGCCGCACGACGAGAGACTCTAGGCGACCGCATCGGCGAGCGCATGCGTTCGCGTCTGCACGAGATGTGCAAGATCGTTAGCATAACTGGCAAGGATTACCGCATAACCGCGAATGGAGTGCCATAGACGGTGGCCGTCTGTTGCGGTTCTCTCAAGGACTGATGTTTATGACCATCTCGCCACTGCCGGTGGAGCCCGGAAAGATACGGCTGACCAATGGGCCGATCCGCACTGTCACCCAGCCGATCATCCAGAAGTCGGCTGGAGGAGACGGCCAGGTAGTTGAATTCCTCATTCCCGTACCAACGCTCATACTGGATTCCTTGCCCTGGAAACCCGTCAAGTGCATGGTGGGCGGCCTGCCTTCCTTTGTCGAGAAGCCCTTAAGCTCTATGCTGCCTTCCTATCCCGACGCGCGCATCGGAAACGAATCGGCGGATGCGTATTGCACAATCCTGCGAGTAGGTACCCCCGAAGGTCTCACCGAACGTTACCCGACGCCTGCCGATCTATGGCCTACAATTGTTTCCCTCCTCTCTTGGATGAGGGTTAAAGCCCGGCACTACTGGATGATGCACGGGCAAAGCCCTTTCGGCCTGGACTACCGTGGCTCAATCCTGAACCAACGAGGTAACCAAACCGGTTTGCAGAATTTCTCGACCTATGGACGATCGGTGATCGTGCGCCCCTTAACTGAGGGTATATGGTATTCGCTCGAAGCTGAAATGTGTTCTGGAGCAGATATCCCCGTCTCAGAAGCACTGTTTTGCGACGCGCTCGTTAGTGCCGTGACTGGCGCTGAGCTGAAGTCTGTACTCGAGCTGGGAGTTGCTGCTGAAGTTGCTATAACCCAGCTCCTATCCGATGTTGCTGGTACACCGCCTACCAACCCGGAGAAGCGAAAATTCCTTGCAAAGGGAGAGTGGGACAGTTTCAAGGAGAAGATGGAGAAATGGCCAAGTAAGCTGGGCCTCCAATCGGCAAAGTCGTTCAAAATCGAGGCTGCATCGAAGGATTGGACCGAGCACGTAAAAGAGCTGTACCGATATCGCGGTAGCGTTGCGCATAGCGGGCGAATCAGGTTAACGAAGAACATAGCCGTCTATATCCATGCGACCAACGCCCTCTTGCACTATTGCCGGGAGCAGCGCCGAAGGGCCGACCTGAACACATACAGCTTTCCGGCAGGGAACTCCCCGTTTCACCAGATTGAAGCCGTATCCGACGGCGTGATTTCGTGCACCAGCGAAACGGTATACGGCGAACGCCTTGGCACTGTGAATGCCTCCTTGACGGAATAGGATCAAAAGCTGTGCCCCACCAATGCATCGAGTTCATCCCCGACCGCGACGCTGACCTCTTTGCCGCCGCCCCGGCGAGTGCCGCGGTCTTTCTGCTGCGAGGAGAGGACGAGGCCAGCGAGCCCTACATCAGCAAGACCTCGAACCTGCGCCGCCGATTGCAGCGCCTGCTCGGTCCCGTTGACGGACAAACTCGCAAACTGAATCTGCGCGAGCGTGTGCGCTGGGTCGAGTGGACCGCCACGGGCTCCGATTTCGAAGCTTCGTTCCTGCTGTATCAGACGCTGCGCCGCGAGTTCCCCAAGACCTACGACAAACGCCTGCGCCTGCGTTTTGCGCCATTAGTCAAGCTCATCCTCGATAATCCTTACCCGCGGGCGACGGTCACCACGCGCATCTCCGCCGTGAAGGGCAACGCGCGATACTTCGGTCCGTTCGCCATCCGCGTCGCCGCCGAGAAGTTCGCCAACGATGCACTCGACTTGTTTAAGATGCGTCGCTGCATCGACGATCTCCATCCCGACCCGCAATTTCCCGGCTGCATTTATTCCGAGATGAAAATGTGCCTGGCACCCTGCTTCAAAGGATGTACCGACGAGGAATACGCGGCCGAAGTGGGGCGCGTGCAACGGTTTTTCGAAACCGGCGGGCACTCGCTAGTGCGCGAGATCGAGCGGCAGCGCGACGACGCCTCCACCAATCTCGATTTCGAGGCCGCCGCCGGCTTGCACACCCGGCTGGAGAAGGTGAACGCCGCGGCCGCGCAATTGCCGGACATCGTGCGCCGTCTCGACGACCTGAATGGCGTGATGGTGCAGCCCTCGGCGGACCGCGAATCGGTGGCGCTGTTCAAAATTGTTGCGGGCCGCATCTGCGATCCCGTAGCCCTCAACGTCGGCCAACTGGCCGGGGCCGCGCATCTCACCTCGAAGCCGCAGTCGATGGAGTCGCGCATCACCGAAGCGCTCGCAGCGGTCGAAGCCCCCAAGCTGCGCTCCGCCCTGGAGTGGATGGAGCACCTGGCGCTGCTGAAGCGCTGGTACTACCGCACCATCAAAGTCGGAGAATTGTTTCTTGCCGAAAACGGCGAGCTGCCGATGCGGCGCGTGGTGCGCGGCGTATCACGCGTCTTTCGTGGCGAGAAGCCCGCCGGTGACCTCAGCGAGACCGCCGGAGACTACTGGAAATTCAGGGCACGTGAAGCTGGGCTTAGTCAAACGTGAACCAAGTGCTTCAGCCGAGATGTTTCAGAACAAGGTTCGACTACCATAAGACCTCGGAAAATCCGCGTCATCTGCGCGAATCCGCGGTTCCAGTTTTCTGCGGATGTTTCTTGTTCACCACCCGCACGCCATTGCGCCAGCGCTCATCCACCTGCACCAGCGTCCACTCGATTCGCGGCGAGAGGTAGCGCAGGAGGACGTCGCTGGCGGGATGCACTCGCAACGCCGGAGCGACCAGGAACAACAGCGGTGGAGCGCTGGAGAGTTCGCGTCCGGCGAAGTACCCGTTGCGCGCAAATTCGCCGTTCTGCTGTTGCCAGCGCACTCGCGCCCAGTAGTCGAGCCCTTGCAGCGGCAGGTGAATGTCCTCATTCGCCTTCAGCTCCAGGATGGCCAGCTGGCCGTCGAGCGTGCAGGTGAGCACGTCGAGCATGGCGCGATCGGAAGCCGCGAACGCCGGTACCTGGGAGTACACGAAGCGGTCATCGAGCCGCTCGTCGATCACGCGAACCTCGCGCGTAACTAGAGTTTCCAGCCAGCGCTCGGGGGCCAGCCGGAAAAACAGGTTAGTAGGCGAGCCGTCAGGTTGGCGCTGCTCGAGGATGCCCTGCACCAGTTCGCCAAACAGCGCTTCCGTGCTTTGGTCGAGCACATACTCCGCCGAGCCAATGCCGAAGAGAATCGACTCGGCGTTGCGGAACGATCCTGAAACCGGAGTCAGGCAGGCGCGCGCAAATTCCAGGCCGAAGAGCCGGAACACGATTTCCGAGGCGGACTCGACCGTGATCTCCGCCGCTGGCGCCAGGGCGTGAATGCGCGCAATAGACGCAGCGAAGCGCTGTCGCGCACCCTCCGCGTCTACCGCATGTGTCAGGCGCGTGACGATGTTGCCGATATCGGCAAGGTCGAGGGGCGCGCACAGCTCGGAGCGTTCGTCGAGTTCGTAGAGCTGCCATTTGGCTGCCTCAGGATGGAGATGCGCCGCGCGCTGGCGCACGATCGCCGCCCGTCCCGGCGGCAGGAACAGCTTCAGCCCTTCCACGTGAGCTCGTCCGGCAAGCTGCTGCCGCTGGTAATCCATCCAGAGAATGCCGAAGGTGAGCACCGCATCCACCGACGACCGCGTCTCCTCGGCATTGACGCCAAGGGCGGCAAATGCAGATTGACCAGCCCGCAGCACGGCACGGGTGTACACCGGGCTGAACGAATGTTCCAGATCGGGGCTGCCGCTCAAGTGCTCGATCTTGAACCCGGGATACTCGCGCAGCAAGACCCGCTCCAACAGGCGTTGATACTGGGTACGAGCCGCGTGCTTGGCGGCGCCCTTGCGCCGGTCAGGGTCGGCGCAGATCTCCAGCGTTCTGGGTTGCGCCTGCCCGAAGCGCATCACGCTAAGGCGCAAGGTGCGGCCCTTTACTTCTGCGTTGAGTACCCGGCGAACGGCGTTGCGCTCCTCCGACCACAAATGCAGAATGCACTTGCCTTCGCCGGAGACGGAATACTTCGCGGTAGCGAATTCAAACAGCAACGCGCCGTCTTCGATGGCCACAGCCTGGGGATTATCGGCGAGGAATTGCTCCAATACTTTTGTTAGAAACTTGGGCGAGATGGCGCTGTTTTGCATGATGAAAGCGAGGCTTCGAGTTTGTCGGGTAGGGCGGGCCTTCAGGGGGTTTGTGAGAACTGTACCGTCCCTGAAGGGACTCGGATCTATTTCCGACTCTACCCAGCACTCCGCCTGCGGCTCCGTGCTGGGCTAAATTATTCCGCGCCTACGGCGCTGAATTTGTCGCTAGGAAATTCCACTCGCAAATACCAAGTTTGGTTCTCACACACGCTGTTCAGCCGGCGTCGAGGTGGCCCGCTCAATTCTTAGCAGTTTTCTTCCTGCCCGGAGGTGGGGCCGAGGCCGGCTTTGCCCTACAAGCCAAAATCTCCCGTCCTTTCTTGGGAAAGGGTAATTCAACCATGAGAAGACCACATGAGAAGACCGCATCCTCCCGCAGCACAGCTCTGTGTGATAATCAAAAGTTCGGACCTCGACCGTCAGCCGCGTCTTCTCCGGCGGCCGAACATCCAACAGGTGTGACGATGGACAAGAAGTTCTTTTTCGAGCGCTACGGAATGACGCAGGCGGATGTTGAACGCTACCTCTCCGCAGCACTCTCCGCTGGCGGCGATTTCGCCGACCTCTATTTTGAATATCAAACCTCTACCTCGGTTTCGCTTGATGAGAGCATGGTGAAGTCGGCTACGCAAGGCATTTCGGTGGGTTGCGGAGTGCGAGTGTTGTCGGGGGAACGCACCGGTTACGCCTACACCGACGATCTCTCGCCGCAGCGCCTCCTGCACGCCGCCAGGACCGCGGCGCTTATCGCGAGTGGTCCGGCAAAGCAGCCGGTGGTGGGCCTGACTAACAAGCCCGCGCACAATCTTTATCCGGTGCCGCTGCCCTCCGTGGAGGCCGAGGTGCTGGCCAAGGTTGACCTGGTGCAGCGTGCCGATAAAGCGGCGCGTGCCTACGATCCGCGCATTCATGAAGTACGCGTGAGCTACGCCGACGAGCTGCGTCGCATTCTGGTGATTGGTTCCGACGGCAGCTTTGCCGAGGATGCCCAGCCCCTGGCGCGCATGAGCGTCTTCTGCATCGCCAAGGACGAGGTTGCCGGTTCGGCACGCGGCACGGCTGGTGGCGGCGGCCGCGTAGCCTTGGATTACTTCCAAGGAGAGGCATCGCCCGAGCACTTCGCCAAGGAAGCGGGACGGCAGGCCATCATTCAGCTCGACGCGCGCGAGGCGCCGGCCGGTGAGATGGAAGTGGTGCTCGGTCCGGGATGGCCCGGGATCCTGCTGCATGAAGCCATCGGCCATGGGCTGGAAGCCGACTTCAATCGCAAGAAGACTTCTGCGTTCTCGGGAATGCTGGGCCGCCGCGTCGCCAGCGATAAGTGTACCGTGGTGGACAACGGCACCATGCCGGGCCGTCGCGGCTCGCTCAACGTGGACGACGAAGGCAACCAGACCGAGAACACGGTACTCATCGAGAACGGCATCCTCAAGGGCTATCTCTCCGACAAGTTGTCGTCGCGCCTGATGGGCATTCCCAACACCGGCAACGGCCGTCGCGAGAGCTACCAGCACATCCCCATGCCGCGCATGACCAACACATACATGCTCGCCGGGCAGGACTCGCCCGAAGACATTATTAAGTCGGTGAAGTACGGTATTTACGCGGCGAACTTCGGCGGCGGGCAGGTGGACATCACCAACGGCAAGTTCGTCTTCTCCGCCTCGGAAGCTTACCTGATCGAGAACGGCATCATTACTTCACCGCTGAAGAACGCGACGCTCATTGGGAACGGGCCGGACGTGCTCACCAAAGTCTCGATGGTTGGCAGCGATCTGCAACTCGACGAGGGCGTGGGAACCTGCGGCAAGGATGGCCAATCGGTGCCAGTCGGCGTGGGAATTCCCACGCTGAAGGTAGACCGGCTCACCGTCGGCGGCACCGGCGGATAAAGACTGGCGATCTTCCAGCAGTCTTGAAAGAAGCGATTCCCGGTAATGTAAGCCTTATAGAGATTGTGTCGCGACCTTAGTATCGGTTTGCCACAGTGCAGGGAAGCACACAAGAACCAGCCCCGAATGGGGCGAAAGAGCTTAGCCCAGCGCTTTAGCGCTGGGTAAAGTGGAAAATAAGACCTGAGTCCCGTAGGGACGGCAGGGGTCGTAGCACAGTCTCTTAAGGCTCGCGTCTGGCCTTTTATTCTTGTCGACCCCGAGCGGGCGAACACGGGTCCTAACGAGCGCCGTTTTTGCGCTGGTTGGGCTAAATTTTAGCCCGCGAGGGACCTGCTTTTAAGCCTTGGATGGCCTGCTTGGCGACTGTACGACATTGTAAGACTCTGACAACGTAGGATTGATATGACTGTTTCTACTCAAGAACGTTCCGGCGCCGCGCAAACCGCCTCGCCGGATCTGAAGGAAGTCGCGGCCGATGTGGTCCGACGTGCCATGCAGGGCGGCGCTACCGCCGCCGAAGCCGTCGCCATGGACGGCAGCGAATTCTCCACCGTGGTCCGTCTCGGCGAAGTGGAGACGCTAAAGGAGTCTGGCTCCAAAGCCATCGGTGTCCGTGTCTTCTTCGGACAGCGCGCCGCCAGCACCTACTCCAGCGATTTGACTTCGGAAGGCGTGAAGCAGTTGGTGGACTCCGCGCTGGCCCTGGCCAAGGTCACTAGCGAGGACCCGTTCGCCGGAATCCCCGAGCCAGCGCAGCTCGGCAAACTCGAAGGCGAGCTCGATCTTTATTACGACGATGTCTATTCGCTTTCCACCGCCGATCGCATCGACTATGCGCGCCGTGCCGAGAAAGCGGCCCTCGATGCCGACCCGCGCATCGTCAACTCCGAGGGCGGCACTTTCGACGCGGCCATTGGCTACAAGGTGCTGGCCAATTCGCACGGATTCGTCGGTGACTACCAGCGCTCCTATTGCTCGGTTTCGGCCGTGCCCATCGCGCAGGTGGAAGGTTCGTCCATGCAGCGCGACTACTGGTATTCGGTCGCGATGACGCTGAAGAAGCTGGAGTCGCCGGAAGAAGTCGGCAAGATTGCCGCGCAGCGCACCTTGCGACGCATCGGAGCGCGCAAGGTCAAGACCGCAAAAGTTCCCATCGTGTTCGAGCGCACCGTCGCCGGAGCGCTGGTCGGCCACATCTTCGAAGCGGTCAACGGCGACTCGATTTATCGCGGCGCGTCGTTCCTCACCGGCAAGCTGAACGAGAAGATTGCGGGCGACAACATCAACGTGGTTGACGACGGCACCATGCGCGGCGGCTTCGGTACCAGCCCGTTCGATTCGGAGGGCGTGCCCGGCCGCAAGACGATCGTGGTCGAAAACGGCGTGCTCAAGTCGTACTTGCTGAACACCTACACCGCGAAAAAGCTTGGGATGCAGACCACCGGCAACGCTTCGCGCGGGCTGGCGGGAACGCCGGGCATCGGTCCGGGCAACTTCTTTCTCCAGCCCGGTGCGAAGAGCCTGCAAGAGATCATCGGCGACATCAAAGAAGGTTTGTTCGTCACCGAATTCCTCGGCTTCGGTGTGAACCTGGTGACTGGCGACTTTTCGCGCGGCGCCAGCGGCTTGTGGATCGAGAACGGCGAACTTACCTATCCCGTGGAAGAGATCACCGTCGCCGGCAACCTGAAAGATATGTTCTTCAACATCGCGGAGATCGGCAACGACCTCGAATTCCGCGGCGCCATCGCCTCTCCCACGATTCGCATCGACGGGATGACTGTCGCGGGAGAATAAGGCGCGACCCGGTTCTCCTATTTGAGGCTGGACGGAGTACCAAGTTTGGTACATACTTAGGAGAGGCGGATGGCCAAAGAACCGCACCCCGAAATTCCGGTGCGCTTTTACCGGTCCGCTGCCGGCAGCGAGCCTGTGCTCGAATGGCTACGCAGCCTCAACCGGGAAGACCGTCGCGCCATCGGACTGGATCTGATGCGGGTCCAATTGGGATGGCCGGTTGGGATGCCACTGGTGAGAAGCCTGAAGGGCGGCCTATGGGAGATGCGCTCAAGGTTGCCGAGCCAGCGGACTGCCCGCCTGCTGTTGTGCTTCCACGAGAATAAGCTGGTCGTGCTCCACGGCTTCATCAAGAAAACGCAGAAGACACCGATCGAGGACCTCGCGCTCGCAAAACGGCGGATGAAGGAGGTGACAGGATGAAAAAGAAGAACCCTCATATTGGCTCCTCCTTGGATGAGTTTCTAAGAGAGGAAGGTATTCTTGAGGAAGCCCGCGCCACGGCGCTCAAAGAGGCACTGGCATGGCAGGTGCAGAAAGCGATGAAGCGGGAGAAGATCAACAAGGTGGAGATGGCGCGACGCATGAACACTAGCCGCGCGGCCCTGGACCGGCTGCTCGACCCTGGCAACGCCTCGGTAACATTGCAGACCTTGTGCCGGGCGGCGCGGGCGGTCGGACGAGACCTTCGCATCGAGCTGGTTTGAAGGGCCACCCTCACGCCCTGGTTCTAGGTGGTAAGACTAAGGAAGCTTGAGTGCGGCAAACGGTAACTAGAACGGTCAAAGCAAAGCGCACGCCTGGGCAGCCTCTCACCGCGAGGCAGAAGCGGGAGTTGGCGGCTGTTGCAGCCCTGCCGGACAAGCAAATTGACACCTCCGACATCCCGGAGCTGCCGCCGAATGCCTGGAAAGACGCCGTCCGTGGCAGGTTCTATCGGCCCGTCAAACAGGCTGTCTCCCTGCGTCTGGATGCCGACGTGGTGGCCTGGCTGAAGAAGCGCGGCAAAGGCTATCAGACTCGGGCGAACCACATCTTGCGCGAGCGGATGCTGGCCGAGATCCGCAACGCAGGCACCTAGCGACCAGGATGCGCTACTCGTTGCTCCGGGCCTGGGTTCTGGGCAACCGTAAGTGATAACGGCAACACTAGAAACGGCCGGCATCCAATTCGGAAGCAGGCCACTGTGACCCGCAGAAGCTCAGTTACGGCGTGATTTCCCACACCACACCCTGACCGGACCATCCGCCTCCAGAGGCCGTGCCGTAAAGGTTGCCGTTGGCATCGAACGTTACATTGCTCGCCGGCGATCCGCCGTCGCTACCGCCCGTGAAGTCGTGAAGCGTGGTGTACGTCCATCCGCCGTAGGAATCAGTCAGCTCAAAAATCGAACCCTGTCCGTACGGGCCGTCCTGGTAAGTCGTACCATAGAGATTACCTGCCGCATCCATAACCAAGCTGGCATACGGGCCTTAGGGTTGGCCGCCGCTTCCACGAAAGCTTGAAAGCAGGGCAAACGTCCAGTTGCCGCCGGAGGGCGCAAGTTCAAAAAACGTGCCGCCGCCACCTGAGCCATCGTAAGCAGTGGTGCCATAGAGATTCCCCGGCCGATCAAAGGTCAGGCCGCCTACGGGGCTTTCTCCGTCGCTCCAATCCTGAAAGCTTAAAGAACATGCTCTGTCCATCCGCTTCCAGAAGGCGTCAACTGGAAAACTGTACCGCAGCCAACTCCATAACGGCAACTACCGCCCCAGATAGTCGTGCCATACAGGTTGCCGCTTCTATCGAAAATCACGCCACTGTAAGGCAAACTCCCATCAGGTCCATAAACTGTAAAGCTGTAGAGTACACTTTCCGTCCAGCCGCCAGTGGAGGGCGTCATTTTGAAAACTGCACCAAAGCCATATACACCTCCTCCGACTGTCGTGCCGTAGATGTTGCCCGCTTGGTCGAAAATAAGGTCACCCATGTTACCCCTCCGTTTGTGTGCCCGAGATTGGCAAGGGAACGTCCCACTTTGTATTAGTCGGTCTTTCGATTGAGGCTTGGGACTGGAAGAAGCAGGATCGCGCGGTCTCCGCAGTGAAAACACGCTATGGCTTGGCTAATTCCGAAGTTCATACAGGTTGGATAACTAGACGTTATATCGAACAGGAAAAGATTCCGCACTTCGTCGCCCTGGACTGGCCCACGCGCCGATTGCAAGCACAGAAATGAACGAAACGCTCAACTGCTAAGAATAGCGGCGCTCAAAGGGCCAAAGGAAGCTGCGGAATTGCGCAAGTCTTATCGCAAATCGCAGGATTATATTCATCTCACGCACGGCGAAAGATTAGACTTCTTGAGGGAACTGGCAGACTTGATTGGATCATGGGGTCATGCAAGGCTGTTCAGCGATTCGATTGACAAGCATTCATTCGGGACAATACCTCCCATAATTCCGCCTCGGGAAGAGGCATTTACGCACATCGTAAATCGCTTTCAGCGATACTTAGTGGAAACCGGCGACCAACGATCAATCGGATTGCTCGCCCATGACCATGACGACACTTCTGCGGATCGCCTGACACAACTGATGCGCCATTTCCACGCCAGTGGAACCATGTGGAACAACATCACGCGCATCATCGAGACCCCATTTTTTGTTGATAGCCGACTGACGGTGGCAGTCCAATTGGCAGACTTGTGCGCCTACGCAATACGGCGTTATTGCGAGAACGGTGAAACCGATTTGTTTAACCGTGTATATCCTCGCGGGCACAGGTCTGGTGGACGTACGGTGGGCATGCGACATTACGTACGTGGTGGAGGATGCGGCTGCACGATCTGCAAAGATCACTGGTGATTTCAAACTGCACCACTACCGTGTGTGGGGATGCGCAAGCACCTGCTAGCATAGCCTTGTGTCGCCGCTGCTCGAGGTCCGAAATCTCACTGTCGAATTTGCCACTGCGCAGGGAAACATGACCGCCGTTCGCGATGTGAGCTTTCAGATTGCGCCGGGCGAGGTGCTAGGACTCGTGGGAGAGTCGGGCTCGGGGAAGTCTGTCAGCGCGCTGGCCATCCTGCGATTGCTTCCGCCCCAAGCCCGCATTCGCGGCCACATTCAGTTCCGCGGTGAAGAGCTGCTCGCTATGCCAGAAGCGGAGATGCGCCACGTTCGGGGGGCCGGAATCAGCATGATTTTCCAGGAGCCCATGACCGCCCTCAATCCTGTGATGCGCGTCGGCGATCAGATCGCCGAGGCGATGCTGGCACATGCCGGCGAAGCCTCAGGGGCTAAAGCCGCACAACCTATAGGGCCGGTTTCGGCGCAGCTAAAGCTGCGCCCCTTCAAAGACTCGTCGGAAGCTAAAGCCCCGGCGGATTTGGAGTGGCCGGACGCGGGCCTGAAAGCCCGCTCTACCCAAACGCCACTTGAGAGCGTGGTGTCGGACCTGACGGCCGACTCTATACGGACCACGAATCGCTCCGCAATCACCAAGGCCGAAGCCTGGCGTCGCGCGGTCGGCGCGCTACGCACCGTCGCCATCGCCGATGCCGACCGGCGTGCGCGCGACTATCCCCACCAACTCTCCGGCGGACAGCGCCAGCGCGTGATGATTGCTATGGCCGTGGTGAACCGGCCGTCGCTGCTGATCGCCGACGAACCGACGACTGCGCTCGATGTGACCATCCAGGCGCAAGTGCTCGACCTGCTCAGCGAGCTGCGCGAGAAATTCTCTCTGGCGATGCTGTTCATCTCCCACGATCTTGCCGTCGTCTCGCAAGTGTCGCACCGCATTGGAGTGCTGTACGCCGGCAGCCTGGTCGAAATGGGAACTGCGCAGGAAGTTTTCACGCATCCAGCGCATCCTTACACGCGCGGGCTGTTACACTCTGTCCCGACGCTGCGTACGGAGCGCAGCCAACCACTCCCGACCATCGAGGGAACTGTGCCTGCCATCACCGCGCTGCCGCCGGGCTGTGCTTTCGAGCCGCGCTGCTCTTGGCGCGTCGCCGCTTGCGCCGTGGCGCTGCCGCCGCTGGTCGAAGTTGCGCCTGGCCATCTGGCGCGCTGTCCTGTTGTTTCCGCGGAGGTGCGCTGACCGCGATGCGCCTCCTCCTGCTCAGCGACATTCATGCCAACCTCGAGGCCATGGAGACGTGCCTCGCCGCGGCTCCCCCCTACGATCTGGTCGTGAACTTGGGGGACGTGGTCGGCTACAACGCGTCGCCGAATGAGGTGTGCGAACGCGTGCGCGCTATGGGCGGGCCTGTGGTGCGCGGCAATCATGACCGCGCCTGTACCGGGCTGACCGACCTGTCCGAGTTCAACCTGGTGGCTGCCGTGTCGGCGCGTTGGACCCAAACCACGCTGGCGTCCGAGCATCTGGATTGGCTGCGCAATTTGCCGCAAGGGCCGATGCGCCTGGACGAATTATCTGGAATGGAGTTTGTCCACGGTTCCCCGCGCGATGAAGATGAGTACTTGTTGAACGTTTCCACAGCCAACGCCAATTTTCGCGTGCCCGGCCACGCCGACGTCATGATGTTTGGGCACACCCATCTGCAAGGCGGCTTCGTGTATCAGGAGGGCAGGACGCAGCCCCTCGCGCCTGGTTACGGCAGCATGGAAGGCGCCGTGGAGTCGACCCTGGCGCTTACGCCGGGTGAGCGTTATCTCATTAATCCCGGCTCGGTAGGTCAACCCCGCGATGGTGATTGGCGGGCGGCCTTCGCTCTCTATGAGAAGAACGGCAATGCACCCGCGCGGGTGACCTTCTACCGCGTCCCCTACAACGTCAAGCAGACGCAGGATAGGATTCTTGCGGCCTCGCTGCCTGAGCGGCTGGCATTACGGTTAGCGACAGGGCGGTAGGGTCGAGCAATTCCACTGTCAGAATGGTTCCCCGACGGCGGGCCTGGTCACCACATCCAAACGATTGGGGTAAACTACACGTCATGCCCGTACGCCCATTTCCCACAAAATCCACGTATCGCTCACAAGAGTTCGACGGTGGCGCAATCGATCGTTCGGACGAAGGCTACCTCGTGGCCTACATCGATGGTGGGGCGCGCGGGAATCCCGGTCCGGCGGGATATGGCGTTGTCATTGAGGACGAAATTGGCCGTCCCGTCGCCGAACTTAGCGAATTCCTCGGCCGCCAGACCAACAATTACGCCGAGTATTCAGGCTTGCTGGCTGCCCTCAACTACACCCTCAAGCACGATTTCAAAGCGCTGAAGGTGGTCAGCGACTCCGAGCTGATGGTGAAGCAGATCAACGGCGAGTACAAAGTCAGCAATGCCACGCTGAAGGAGCTTCATGCCCGGGCGATGAAGATGATCGACCAGCTTGACTACTTCGAGATCAAGCACGTGCTTCGCGAAAAGAACCGGGACGCCGACCGCCTGGCGAACTTGGCCATGGATCGCGGGATCGCAAAGAAAGCGCCTGCGGTAAGCGCCACGGATGTCGGTGGTGTAGCGTCGGTGGTGTCCGAACTCAATGGCGTGGTGCGCAATGGCGTGGTCGAATTTCTCGGGAATCCGCTCCCCGAGGGGACTTTGGTGAAAGTTCGCGCAGCTACACCTACGGCAAAGAAATAGTCATCTAGGCTGACGCAGCCTTTGCTCCGGCCATCGCCTGCGCGGTGAAGCCCGCTCGCATCTGCGGCGGCTCGATCGTCTGTAAAAGTTCCGGCGGATTTTCCACCGCCCAAGCCAAGGCCCGCGTCATCTGTTGCAGCGTTACCAAGGCGAGCCGTTGCGCGCCTTCGCGCGTCGCCGGAAGCAACCTTGCCAATGCATAGCGCGTACGGCCATCTGCGTCCCGGCCCCAGTACATACCAGGGACGCACGAAGGTTGCCGCCATGCCACTTTCGCGAATCAGCCGTTCACCTTCCGCGCGCGCTACCTGGTATTCCTGCATGATCGGCGCCGGCCGCGCAACACTGAGATAGACAAAATGGCGCACGCGAGCTTCGACCGCCGCATGCAACGCTTCCTGGCACGACTTCAAATCGATGGCGCGGAATTCAGCAGCCTTCCGTGGGTTGGGATGCGCCACGCCAACCAGGTGCACGAAGGTATCGGCCGGCGCGATTCGCGACGCATAGCTTTCCGCGCGCAGGGCGTCGCCACCCACCGCCACGCAGCCAGTTACCAGCTTCGCCTCAGAGCCCTGGCGGACCAGCGCGCGCACGCGATGTCCGCGGCGCAATAATTCCGTCGCTAAACTGCTTCCCATGAAGCCCGTCCCGCCCGTGAGGAACACGTCGTGTTGTGTGGAAGCCATCCGCCCCTCCATGGACTGAGAATCAGTCGCCGAATTCTAGTACGGCTTGCGAGAGATATCAGATTCTTTTTTGTGCGACGGAATCAGGGATCTCATTGGGTGGAAGCCATCTGGGCCCATCGAGGATCGCACATTATAGAAACACGCCCGCGGATAAAAGTGATGGATCGTGATTCATGAATTGTCATTACGAGCGCCTGGTTTTGGCGCGAGGAATCTGCTTTTCTTCATACCTATACGCAAGCAGATCCCTCGCTCCTCCACCCCAGCGAGTGCAAAACCAGCACTCGCCGGGGACCCCGGCTGCGCTCGTGATGACAAATCCAATGGGGACTTCACGATATGCTGCGAACCTAATACAGTCTGCTTGATATGCCGCGTGACGGGGGCTTGAAGCCCTACACTACCCGTCCAGCGCACCACGTATCGCTTCTTTCAGATCCGGGTGCAGGAACTTATATCCGGCGATCTTCAGCTTTGTTGGTTCGGCGCGAATTGAGGTCAACAGCAATTCCTCTCCCATCTCGCCGAGGAACGTCCGCACAATCCAGGTCGGCAAAGGGAAAATCGCGGGACGGTGAAGCTCCTCTCCCAGGGCGCGAACGAACTCCTCATTGCGAACCGGCGAGGGTCCGACCGTGTTCACCGGTCCTCGCAAGCTGTCGTTGTGCAAGGCGAACAGCGCCACGCCGATCACATCGTCAAAAGAGATCCAGCTCCAGAACTGCTTGCCGCTGCCGATCCGCCCCCCAAGCCCAAGTCGAAACGGCAATAGCATCGGCTTAAGCGCCCCGCCATCATGGGCCAGCACTACTCCAATGCGAAGGTTCACAACCCGCACTCCAGCTTCGCTCGCCGGGGCGGTCGCGGCCTCCCACTGCCGGCTGACCTCGGCTAGAAATCCTTGTCCCGAAGAACTCTCCTCGGTTAGCAGCTCATCGCCACGACTACCGTAATAATTGATGCCAGCGGCTGAAATGAAAATACGCGGCTGTCCGCATCGGCGACAGGATTCCGCGGCGGCGTTCGCCAGAATTCGAGTTCCTTGCGCGCGGCTCTCCAGCACTTCCCGCTTAAACTTCTCCGTCCAGCGTCCGGCGACGTTCTTACCCGCCAGGTGGACGATGGCATCCGCGCTTGCAAGCTTCTCAGAGTCGAGCCGCTCGCCCGGATTCCACTGCACTTCATTGTCGCGCGGCGCGCGCCGAACCAGAGCAACCGGCTCGTGACCAGCAGAAATCAAAGCGGGAGTCAGAGCCCGTCCTATCAATCCCGAAGCGCCGCTGATCAGTATGCGCATAAATGAGAACCGTCGTGCTGCAACTGCAATAACGTATGATGAATCAAACAATCAAACAAGTATCAGGTGATGAATCATGCATGAAACTGATTGACATATGAGGTATAGTGTCATGGTCAAGTCACCGAGCAAGAAAGGTCCAACGATGTCTCGTGCGGGTGTGAAACCACAAGCTGCAACCGAAGTCTTGATTGAAAAGCTCGCTCATATGATCGACAAGAAGTATGACGAGATGAGCGACGAAGACATCCAGCTATCGCAGCAGAAGCTCAAAGCTCTCCGCGACCGAGTCCGCGCTTCTCGCGCACCGAAGCGTGAAACAGCTTAATCAGCTCAGCTAGTTCCTCGGCAGATACGCTTGGATTGACGCTTTTTACCGCCTCCACAAAATCATTCTCATCGGCTGTGCTTTCAAGTATTTCCCTAAGTAGCTCCAGCGTTTCCTGCTTTTTGCGAATCTTCTCTTGATCGTAGTAGCTTCGCGGCGTACGCCAATAATGTTTGGACATGTCTTTCCGACTATAACCGCTGGCGCGGGAAGGTCAAGACTGCATTTACGACATATATGCGAAGCCAGCGGCGAGGAAGCGCGATGCACGACGTCATCTTTCGTTCCGGCGGTGCGGCGAACAGGGCCGCAGCCATCACCCCCCAGGCTGGTGTCTAAGAACCTGACGTATAATCGGACATGGCGACTTTGCGCCAACACATCGCGACGAATGTTTTGACGGTTACGCGTTTTCGCGATCTTCTGCGCAAGGTCCGCTCCTACCGGCCCGACGACGACCAGGCCCTGATCAAGAAGGCCTACGAATTCTCCCTGGAGCATCACAAAGGACAGGTACGCGATTCGGGAGAGCCTTACCTGGTGCATCCTCTCGAGGTCGCGACCCTGCTGGCGGAGATGCGGCTGGACCCCACCGCCATTGTCGCCGGCCTGCTGCACGACGCCGTGGAAGACACCTCCGTAACCATCGAAGAGATCAAGGCTGAGTTCGGCGAGCAGGTCGCCCACATCGTCGAAGGCGTCACCAAGATCAGCAAAATTGACTTTGCCTCGTCGGAAGAGGCGCAGGCCGAAAACGTGCGCAAGATGGTGCTGGCCATGATGGACGACATCCGCGTGGTGCTCATCAAACTGGCCGACCGTTTGCACAACATGCGCACCTTGAAGTTCCTCTCGCCGGAACGCCAGCAAAAGATCGCAAAAGAGACGCTGGAGATTTATGCTCCCATCGCCCATCGTTTGGGAATGGGTAAGATCCGCGGTGAACTGGAAGACCTGGCGTTCCAGTACGTCGATCCCATCTCCTACAACCAGGTCAAGGAAGCCATCGAGTCACGCCGCAAAGAGGGCGAGGCGTTCCTGGCCGAGGTGCAGACCGTCATTGGGCAAAAGCTGCGCGAGGCCAAGATCCAGGCCAAAGTGGAAGCCCGCATCAAGCGCATTTACAGCATCTGGCAAAAGCTGCAACGGCAGCGCATCTCCGTGGACCAGATCTACGACATGCTGGCGCTGCGCATCATCACCCAAACGGAATCCGATTGCTATGCCGTGCTGGGCATCATTCACAACCAGTGGCGGCCGGTGCCGGGACGCATCAAGGATTTCATTGCCATTCCACGCAATACCTTCTATAAGTCGCTGCACACCACCGTCATCTCGGAGAAGGGCCATGCCTTCGAGGTGCAGATCCGCACCGAAGAAATGCACAAGATGGCCGAGGAAGGCATTGCGGCGCACTGGAAGTACAAAGACGGCCCAGTGTCGGCGCGCGATGAGCAGCGGCTGGCATGGCTGCGTCAGGTAGTGGAGTGGCAGCGGGACATGAAGAGCTCGGACGAGTTCCTCTCCACGCTGAAAATCAACCTCTACCCGGAAGAGGTTTATACCTTCACCCCGAAGGGGAAGATTGTCATCCTGCCGCAGGATGCCACGCCGATTGACTTCGCCTACACCGTCCACACCGAGGTCGGCCACACCTGCGTAGGCGCCAAGGTGAACGGGCGCATGGCTCCCTTGCGTTACAAGTTGTGCTCCGGCGACATCGTGGAAATTCAAACCGCGCCTGGCCACCATCCCAGCCGGGACTGGCTGCAACTGGCGAAATCGCCGCGCGCCCGCCAGAAGATCAAGCACTGGCTGAATGTGCACCAGCGCGAACGCGCCATCGAAATCGGCCGCAAGCTGATCGAAAAAGAGGCGCGCAAATATCGCATTGCTCTCAAAAATCTGAGCGAAGCGGAGCTGACGCGGGTGGCTGGCGAAAATGGGCTGGCCAAGCCCGACGACCTGCTGGCCGCCATCGGTTACGGCAAGTACTCGGCACGCAGCATTCTGGCGCGTGTGCTCCCCGCCGACGCCTCGTCTGGGGTGTCAGGCGCAGGCGAACCGGAGAAAGACCCATCGGGAGGATTTACCAGCGTCATCCGCCGCGTGTTTGGCGCCGAAACGTCGGCCATCATGGTAACTGGACACGACGACCTTCTGGTGTACCGCGCGAAGTGTTGTAACCCAATTCGTGGCGAAGACATTGTTGGCTATGTCACCCGGGGCAAGGGAGTGGCCGTACACGCCAAGGCTTGTCCCAACGTCACTAACCTGATGTATGAACCGGACCGGCGCATTGCCGTGGAGTGGGGAAAGGATGCGGCTTCGGCGAACTGGCAAGCAGGTTATCCCGTAAAGCTGGTGGTCTTCTGCGATAACCGTCCCGGCATGCTGAAACAAATCGCCACCGTCATCAGCGACGCGAATACCAACATCCGCAACATCGAAGCCAAGACCGCCGAAGACCACGCCACGGTTGACCTGGTGGCCGACATCGCCGACCTCAAGCACCTGGAGCGCATCGTCACCGGCGTGCGCAAAATTCCCGGCGTGCGCGACGTGCAGCGCATGCAGAAGCTGTAGGGGCCGCTATTCGCTTTTCGCTGCTCGCTATTCGCTTTTCGCTAGAGCATTTCTAATTTAATTGCTTACATATCCGGAGGAGGCGAAGTAATTTGCGCACTCGCTTTTAGAGACGGTGTTGAGCAGTTCTCCGATCTCCTTCCAGAGCTCGTCAACGGATCGTTTGGCGGCTTTTCGGAG
>DATCCF010000418.1:0-3950 GCA_036511435.1 Terriglobales bacterium
CACGGCTGGAGTGCGCCGGCATTCATTTCGATTGGTGGGGGCAATTTTGGCTTCCAGGCTGGCGGCCAGTCAGTCGATCTCGTCATCTTGTTCATGAATGACAAGGGTGTGCAGGGACTGCTCTCGAGTAAGTTCGAACTCAGCGGCGAGGCATCAGCCACCGCGGGTCCGGTTGGAAGGCATGCCTCGGCAGGCACCGACTGGAAGATGAACACGGAGGCTTTGAGCTACTCGCGTACCAAAGGCCTGTTTGCTGGAGTCGCAGTCGATGGCGCCGTGATCCAGCAGGACAATGACTCCACAGTTGCGTTCTACGGCAAGAATGTTTCTTTCCGTAAAACGCTATCAGGTGACGTGCACGCTCCGGCGGGCAGCGACCCGTTTCTCGCGGCGGTAAGGGCTGCCGTCAACAAGGCGAACCAGCACGAAGCTGCCGAAAAGAAGTAGTTTGAGCTAGCCCGTGCGCCTGCCGAATTGTGCACGCCGGCAATCGCAAGGTGCGGCGTCGCTCGGGGATGGCCTCGATCAGTTTTGGACGGGGAGGGATGCGGCATTACAGGATCGCTGCCCATTTCGGCTACTCTTTCGGCGAATGAACGGCGCAGGCAACGCGTAGGAACGTGGCCATGTGCCACCCTGCACCGATGCAGTCTGGATTGGTATCCGAAATCGAGAGGATGGAGCCGTATCTAAGACTCTGTCTCCGAGCCAAGTCAGTTCCGGGAATCTCAGCCTTGGCTAGAGACGCGGCATGGGCCTTTTCAGAAGCCCCAAGGATCAAGAAGACTTCGAGACGAAGCGAAGTGAGGACGATTCGGCTTACTCGGATTCAGGTAACGGAGGTCTCGGCTCAAGCCTAAGTACGATCCAACTGCTCAATGTCAATCTTCGATCAGCATACGGCCAGGGTGCTGGCCACAATTTGCGCCTTTGTCGCCATCGGGGCCTTTCTCTACGGGGTGCGTCACACCCTCGTCGTTATTCTCTTCGCGGTTCTTTTTGCCTACTTGTTAGAACCGGTTGTCTACCGAATCGAACGGTCAAGGCTTGCAAGAGGCTCTCGATGGCTCGCAATCCTGGAAACCTATTTGGCGATTGGCGCGATTCTCGCGGTGTTCGGCATTCTGGTCGGACCGAAGCTGGTGGAGGACACTCGGTTGCTAAGCCAGTCGCTGCCCGGATTGCTGGAGAAAGTTACAACCGGAAAGATCGTTTGGCAATTTGGCAATCGGTACGGCTGGAGCTACGACACTCAGCTCAAAATCGAGCAGTTTATTGCGTCCCATCAGGCAGAGATTCTCGCTTGGAGTGGCCAGGCAGGTACAGCGGTTGCAATGATGTTGCAGAAGTTGATCTGGATTGTCCTGGTCCCCATCCTCGCCATCTTTTTCTTGCGCGACGGACGGCAGTTCTCCGCAACCTTGCTGCACACCTTTAGCGAGAGCAAACACCGACGCTTCCTGCGCCTGATCATGACCGATCTCGACGTGATGCTGGCTCATTTCATTCGCGCGCAGCTCATACTGGCCGGCATATCGCTGGTGGTATACAGCGTGGTGTTGACGGCGCTGCGCTTTCCGTATGCGCTGGCACTGGGATTCTCTGCCGGAGCTATGGAGTTCATTCCCGTCGTTGGTCCGCTGGTAGCTGCGCTGGTGATCGTCTTCGTCGGATTTCTGACGATGTATCCTCATTTGTGGGCGCTGATCCTGTTCTTTGCCGTTTGGCGGGTGGTGCAGGATTACTTCGTATCTCCGCGAGTGATGGGTGGAACGCTAAAAGTGCACCCTCTGGCGGCAATCGCGGCTGTGCTGATGGGAGCAGAACTCGGCGGAGTTCTGGGCGTGTATCTTTCGATACCGGTCGTGGCAACCATCCGCATTGTCTGGGTGCGTTGGCAGAAATACTCCGCGGTCATTGCGACAGCGGCTCCGCACGGAGACATCCCGGAGTCAAACGTTAAGTAAGGCGCTTCGCGATTGAGCTCTCGCATGTAAAGTGGGGTGGTTCTATTCGAACCAGTCGCGGTTGGAACGGAACCACCCCCCGAACGGCCACGACCTTGCGATACGAAGCCTTCTGGAATCAGCAACTCACCTTGCCGTCGGTATCACCCCGTTGTCGCATCAGCGGAACTTTGGATAACGTCGGCTAGCCTTGTTGCGGCTAGCCATCGCCGTTCAGCCTACACTTTTAGTTCCAATACGGCTTGGCGCCGTAATACGTGTAGACTTTGGCACCCCAGGTGTGGTCAGCCATGTTCGGCCAGTGCTCCTTGTCGAAACCGGGAGCGGCCTTGAGCAAGTCCTTGTCGACGTTCAGAATGAACCGATGTTCGACCGTGTCGACCTTAAGGGAACTCCATGGAATGGCAAACAGCTTATCGCCCATGCCCAGGAACCCGCCGAACGAAAGAACCGCGTAAGCGATGCGGCCTGACTCCAGGTCGATCATCAAATGCTCGATTTTTCCGAGATCTTCTTTTTGAACATTTACGACTTTATCGCCCGTTAGCGTATCGGCCGCAATTACTGTCGGTGTTCTTTCCATTGTTGCTGTCATGGTGTCTCCTCTATTTCTGCGTATTCACAGTTGTGAATTTCGGGTATTACCTACCTAAATATAGGCCACCGAGAATACCAAGTCCGGTCAAGATTGAACACGTCGCCGGGCCTTGATCCAGAATCCTCGTTTTGCCGTCCTGGCCACCGCAGGCGACATTTTCAACTCCGCCTCCGTTGGATGCCTTGCGGGCAGTGAAGCGCCCCTCTTCGACGTTTCTGGCGCGCGACGGACCGCTCGTCTCAGTTTTCATGACAATAGGACTCTGGATCGGCGTAGATAAAATGTTGGCTCCATTCAGAGAAACATTAAAAATCTGAACTTCACTGCCTCATACCCACCGCCAATCTTCTGACACTGTTCGTCTTCGATAGTCCAAGCGTCCGATCGCGTGAAAGAGACGGCTTGTTGCACGTTATGCGATGCTACGTTTCGCAGAGCGGTACGGACTGATCAAAACTGCTCGGCAGGAAAAATGACTTCACAACTGTCAACTCTGTTCCCAATTGACCTGTAATCCTCTAGGACTCGTGAAATCCTGCAAGTATGCATAAGAACCAGGCAAGAAAAAAATCCAACCAAGCGCTTCTCGCGCGGATCAAAAAGGAAATGGATGAGCCGCGCATGGCGGCATCCACGCGAGAAGAAACCGTCAGCTCAACAAAGAGGCCGGAGCCTGTGAAGCTGCCGGTGATCCAACACGGGCGCCACGGTCAAGAGTTGCTGGGGTCGTCCAAGCGCAGGGAGATGCTCCCGAGGAGCGAAGACAATGGCAAAGCTCACCAAGGCAGGTCGGGATGAGATATCCGCAGCAAACTCCGCTTTTCCCAAGCAGCGCAAGGAGCCGCTGGAGAACGCCTCACATGTGCGCAACGCGGTTGCGCGCTTCGATCAAGTGAAAGACGTTACGAACGCAGAACGTCAAGCGGCCTGGAAGCGGATACAGGCTGCCGCCAAGCTATACGGTGTCGAACTGCAACAGTCCAAGTAACGCAACCACGCCACGTACTGACAATTTACGAGATAGAGGCTACCAGAGTTGAATTCTTCTTGGCCCCGAAAACGGGACTATAGTACACCCCGTGTGGTCAAGAATCTCAACCGCTTTGAACCAGGATTTCCGTTTTGACTGCAACAACGGCACCATTGTAGTCGCCATCTCGCCTGCTCGCGACGACCGGCGCCTTTAAGCTACGGCTGCTATGCTCCCGCCTTCCTTACCCTCTGCTTGAGCAGCAGGTTTCTTCCCGGCTATTTCGGACTCCGCTCGGAGCCAATCATCGAGGTCGTGACCCTTTTCACAGCCCCGTTCCTCGTAAAGCTGATACGCACGTACTCGAATTAACTCCTCCGTCGAGTCGAGCGAGCGTTCGTCGTGTTTCGCGTTT
>DATCCF010000419.1:0-7957 GCA_036511435.1 Terriglobales bacterium
AACTCGGGTAGTCGTGACCATCTCGGCTTGGAGCGGGTTCGTTATTAAGAGAGCCACGCTCACCCTGACACCGTGATCGCCGTGCTTGTTGGCGCTCCCAAGGTCGACTGATTCCGCGGGAGCGCCAGTTGTTGTAGCTGATGGGAAAGGCGCATCGAGCGATCAGGATCGCTGATGAATGACTCGGGCAGGATCATCGGTGCGGGGGGACGATCAGCGATGGTCGTTTCTACCGCGACAGTTGACCGCGTCGCCAGGCTCAGTTGTTGGAGAATCGCCTTCTCGTGAACTGGCCTAATTGAGAGGAGTCGACCTGGAAGGACATCTTAGCCGTCCAGAAAATTATTTCCGAGTCTCGGGCGACCGTGACTGTATGTGCCAGGACGGACTCCCATCGACGCGGGCCAGAAGTCCTGTTGGGGGACATGTGTGTTACGGAGCGCTCCTTGCGCTCCGGTCTCCTCGAAGAGGGTTTCGGGCCAAGTTCTGCTTGGCCGCCTACGCACCCACAATCAGTGGTCGTCTTTCCGGAAGTCCTCTTTTTCTTGACGGCGCGCCGTCAATTCATGCGATGCCCTGTTAGCGTCAAATGACACCCAACTTCCGTGTAGACCTTGATCCGGGCAAGATCCCGAGAGGTCGCCTCCAACCGGGGGCGTAGGAGGTCACTTCTAACGTGTCGGGCGTTCAGGTGCAGGTTTGGAAATTTCGGCAACAGTTCTAGATACTTTCTCAGGCTTGTCCTTCAGCGCCAGATCAGCCTGTGACACAATCCCGATGCATCGGCCTTCGTCGTCTACAACCGGGATGCGCCTGATTTGATGTTCCTGCATTGCCTGTTCGCATTTGTCCAGATTGTCATCATCGCAGCAGGTAACAAGATCGGTACTGATGTATTTCTCAATCGGCGTGCTTTTAGGATCCAAGCCATCCGCGACGACTGAACAGCAGATATCGCGATCAGTGATCATGCCAACGAGTTGGCGCGATGGTTGATCTCTAATAACGGGCAATGAACCGACGTGTTGGTCGCGCAGGATTTGCGCGGCCTTCTGCGCTGTGTCGGTAGGGACACAGCAGACTGGGTTTGCAGTCTTCACTTCGCGAACTTTCATACGAAATCTCCTTTCAGAATAGAAGAGGGGGCCTTCAAAGCTATAGGCGCCCGCCCTGGCGAATACAGCAGGCTAGTGCGTGAAGGTATCGCAGTTTTCGAGGGAGCCGCTGGTCATCCCCTGTTGAAACCAATGGACGCGCTGATCGGAGGAGCCGTGGGTAAAGGATTCGGGGCTGATCTGGCCTCCGCTCATGCGTTGAATGCGGTCGTCACCGATGGAAGCGGCCGCGTGGAGCGCCTCGTCCACGTCACCCTGTTCGAGGATTTTTCGCTCCTCGGTGGAGTGCGCCCAAATGCCAGCAAAGCAATCAGCCTGGAGCTCCATGCGGACGGACAGGTCGTTGCGGGCACCCGGATTGGCGCGCATCGCCTGGCGCACCTTGCCCTCGACGCCGAGCAGGCGCTGGACGTGATGGCCGATCTCGTGCGCCAGCACGTAGGCCTGGGCGAAATCCCCGGGCGCGCCGAAGCGGCGTTTGAGTTCGTCGTAGAAGCCGAGATCAATGTAGACCTTCTGGTCGGTGGGACAATAAAAGGGTCCAGTGGCAGACCGGGCAAAGCCGCAAGCTGAATCCACGGCGTCTCGGAAGAGGACGAGCTTGGCGTGCGGATACTGAACCCCACGCTCCTGCATGATCCGTGTCCAGGTTTTCTGGGTGTCGTCGAGGACGAAGGAAACGAACTGCACCTGGGTTTCTTCCGCGGGATCGTTCACCGGGCGCGACTGCGTGGTAGGTGCTACGCCGCTGGAGCCAGTATCCAACAGCGCGAAGAAATCGCGTTTGAAGACGAAGCTCAGCACCAGGAGCAACAGAAAAGCCCCAAGGCCCATGCCGTGGCCTAGGCGAAAGCCGGAGCCGCCTCCGGCGCGGTCATCTTCGAGATCTTCACTACGGCCACCCGGCGTCCATCGCATAATGCTGAATAATTGTACTCTTGTGCTTTAGCCAGAGCAGCGGTTAAAACCGGGATTTCCGTCGCCCCCCGTGGCCTCTGCAAGGCCGGACTGCCCTCGCCCAGAGCCGCAACACGGGTGGCAGGAGCACTGAATGCCTCAAGCCCAGTTCGGTGGATCTCCTGGCACTCCGGTGACACAGAAGAAACATACGTAATTAACTTCGATCCCGGTTTGCGGCGGATTTACGTCGCCTGTTCGAGCGGCGCAATTTGCCGTCATCCAGCAAGATGATTCCGGATCATTACCGCAAGCTGGAGGATTTTCCGGTTCAAAAAAAATTCACAGGCCGCAGGCCAGCGTCCAATATCCGTGTCGTCGCGGCTAACCGGAAACTGGGAGAACTACTTGCCTTGGTCATTTGATGGAAAATCGCCTTCTCGTGAACTGACCTAATTGAGACGAGTTGGACCTGGAAGGGCATCTTGGCTGTCCAGAGAATCATTTCCGAGTCACAGGCGACTCTGAATGTATCGGTCAGGACGGACCCCCGCAGACGCGGGCCAGAAGTCCTCTTGAAGGAAATGTGGTGTTACGGAGTGCTCCTCGCTCTCCGTTCTCCCCGAAGCCGGTTTCTGGACTCCGCGGCTGGTCGTACACAACCGTGCACATTACTTCTGATTTGCCGACGACTCACCCGACCCCCCGTCTAATGGATCTGATGTATCCTCAAGGGATGATCTTCGCGACGCTCAAGCGGTTGGCATTTCACCTCTCCGCATCCTTCCTGTTTTGCGCCTTCGCCTTTGCGTCAGAACCGGGTACTTTTGACCGCACCTTGCCGGTGTCAGGGCCAGTGACTCTCGACGTAAGAAGCGA
This sequence comes from Terriglobales bacterium, assembly GCA_036511435.1. Lineage (GTDB taxonomy): Bacteria > Acidobacteriota > Terriglobia > Terriglobales > Acidobacteriaceae > Bog-257. Next base: position 2,892 of record DATCCF010000419.1, read on the forward strand.
TCCGGGCGGTGTTTACATCACTACAGGCTCTTCTCTGAATGTCGTTGTGCACGCCATCATCAAGCCGCTCTATGGCAAGTTGGATCTCGACATTGCCGAAGCGAACATTCGTGCTCTCGAGCAAAATCCCCCGATTGAGCAGGTGGGTAATCAGATTCGCATCGGATTTGTGAAAGATCCGGCCCTGCTAAGAGCTGTCACAATACGTTTTGAGATCGAAACACCACGCGCAACTCAAGTGCACGCCCATACAGAATCGGGTGGAATCTCTATCGATGGCATCGCCGGACCAGTTGAGACGGTCACGTCCTCGGGACGGACCGAGATCAGTAATGTCGAAGGTGAACTCAAGGTGACAGGTCATTCGGGAGCCATCGTCATTCGTGATGCAGGTGGCCATGTCTCCGTTCACAATGGATCGGGCGACCTGCAGCTTTACGGCATTCGCGGCGGAGTAGATACAGAAACAACAAGCGGGCGAACAGAGATCAGCGATGTTTCAGGCGATATTCGCGTAACGACGCATTCCGCAAGTATCCGTATCGACAAGGCAAAAGGAGCTGTAGCGGCTCGCAATACATCAGGAAGCATTGGTGCCCTCCAGTTGAGTGGCTCCGTACATGCCGAGACGACCTCTGGCGCCATCCGAATATCTCAAGTGAGCCCAGCCCCCATTCGCGCTTTGACAAGGTCAGGTGCAATCAAGGTGGAGCTTGCCAGCGGGGGAGGATACCTGCTCGACGCTCAATCGAACTCCGGGAAGGTGTCAGGCCCGAGTACGAGTACGCTTGCGCGGGCGAAAGACGGTCATAGTCTGAAGGGGCAAATTGGTTCCGGCGGACCGCTCGTTGATCTGGACACTCATTCGTCGAAGATCGAGATCGAATAGCAATGCAGGTTGAATCGTTAGAACCACTTCCTTGGCGCATTGGTGGCGTCTAAATCGGCAGCTCGTCAGCAGTTATCATCCGCCCGAGTTCCGCAGTTTGAAACTCCCCAGAAGTCCGCTTGCGGGAAGTTTCACCACATAGACGCCCTTGTCGCCACTAATTTCCAAAACTGGAAGGTTTGGGAGTCGGATGAGGGTGTTCCATGCGAACGGCTCCACTCCTTAGAGCACCTAGTGTAATACCAGGTGGTCGGGCGTCAGCCGCGCCCACAAATGCCCGCCTGTTTTCAATAACTTCGGGATCATTTCGGTGGGATCGGCGTGCTGGTGTAGTCAAATTTGTAACTGGAGATTCCTCAAGGATCAACAGCCATCCATAACCCGGAAATGCAACCTGCTGAATCTACGGCAGATAAATATGTACTTGGGAGGTAACTCACCTAATCCCGAACCAGATTCCATGCATTGTTGAAAGCTGTTGAAATTTGTGGTTCTCAAGTGATTGATAATGAACCTGTTGCATAGCGATAGTTGAAAGCTGTTGAAGTTGGCGGTTCTTTGAGGCTTTGACAGTTACAATTTTGCCTACAGCGGGTTAACTTATCAGTAAATGGAGCCCTCGGAATATGCAGTCCGAGATCCGTGACTCGAAAGCAATCCCGGCAATCACAGTCAGCCAGTCAAGTTCGACAAACCGCCTTCTCGGTACCAATCCGGCTGACTTCCCCTAAGCCGGTTTCGGGCCAACTTCAGGTTGGCCGACAGCCCAGAAGTCAGAGCGCAGCGAGGAGGCAGACCCCACTCCTGCAGTCTCGCGACATAACCCACATACGCATTCGGACCCATCTGCAACAAATGCGGTTCACGTGTAATGCGCGAGACATGCGCCTGCGACCTAGTTGGGTTTAGCCGCAGCAGCCAGGACCGCTCTTCGATGTTCCCGCGGACTTGTCCAAGTATTGGTCCGGCCTAAGATCGAACTTCTCTTTGCACTTGGAGCCGCAGAAGTAAAACGTCTGCCCTTTGTACTCGGTTTGTCCGGTGGCGGTAGCGGTCCCTATGTCCATACCGCACACAGGATCTTTCACAATGGTTGTGCTCGTCATTTTGGTCTCTCCTTCGTTCGTAACTCTCGGCTCGATGGCAGGCCAAATGTTGATTGGCCCGTTTCAGCAACTCATCACGCGCTGGCCTTGCTACTGCGTCAATTGGTAATCGCCAGCGCAGCGCACTGGTACAGAGATTAACAACCGTGGTGCCGTTTCTACTGAGCAAGAGTGAACACTGTCGCCCGGTCAATCGCATGTACCCTCCATAATGAGGGTATATGGACCACAACGGGGCGTACGGGAAAGCGGCCGACCCGCATGCCGGTCACAAGATGCCGGACACTTACCGGAACCATGACCGTCACGCCGGTCACTCCGTCGCCATGTTTCGCGACAAGTTCTGGCTGAGCTTCGCTCTCACGATTCCTGTCGTATTTTGGTCAACTGACGTTCAACACTGGCTTGGTTACACCGCGCCGTCCTTCCCCGGCTCGCAGTTCATCCCCGCAATCCTCGGAACCGTCGTCTTCGTTTACGGCGGCCTAGTCTTCATCCGAGGGGCATGGGTCGAACTTGCCGACCGCAAGCCCGGCATGATGACACTCATCAGCCTGGCGATCATAGTCGCCTTTGGGACGTCGCTCGCCGCAACATTCGGCCTTTTCGAGATTGAAGTCTGGTGGGAACTCGCATCGTTGATTACGATCATGGTCCTCGGCCATTGGCTGGAAATGAAGGCCATTTCCCAGGCTCGTGGTGCGCTCAATGCACTCGCTGCACTGCTCCCAGACACAGCCGAACGTGTAAGCGGAACCGAGACCCAGATCGTTCCAATCGCTGAGTTGCACCTGGGTGACGTTGTCCTTGTGCGGCCCGGCACCCGCGTTCCGGCAGATGGCACAGTCGTCGAGGGGTCCGCCGATGTTGACGAGTCGATGATTACCGGTGAGTCCCGGACAGTCTCGAAGGGGCCAGGTAGCAAGGTCATTGCGGGAACGGTCGCCAGTGGCGGAAGTCTTCGAGTCCGCATTACGGCAGTCGGGGAGCAGACGGCCCTATCCGGTATCATGCGGTTTGGTTGCCGCTGCACAGGCTTCTGGATCTCGCACCCAAGCTCTTGCCGACCGGGCCGCCGCAATCCTTTTCTACGTCGCTGTCGCGTCTGGGGCAATTACCTTTACCTACTGGTGGCTTGCAGGGGACAAAGAACACGCCCTGATCAGGACGGCAACTGTCCTCATCATTGCTTGCCCGCACGCCTTGGGACTGGCGATTCCGCTGGTCATCGCAATCTCGACATCGCTCGGTGCCCAGAATGGTCTTCTCGTCAAGGACAGACTCGCGCTAGAACGCGCCCGCAATCTGGACATGGTGATCTTCGATAAAACCGGAACGCTCACGCGCGGTTCTCCTGCAGTGTCGGGGGTCGTGGCTGCGCCCGGTAGCAACGAGAGTGACTTGCTTGCCCTCGCCGCTGCCGCAGAAGCCAACTCCGAACACCCGCTAGCCAAAGCAATTGTTGCCGAAGCTAAGCGTCGAAACCTGCCCGCATTGCAGGCTACCGACTTTGAATCGCTGCCCGGTCGGGGGGCAAAAGCATTGGTAGCCGGCAAGAGCGTCATTATCGGCGGACCGCGCCTGTTGAGCGAAGACAAAGTAACCGTCCCGCCAGAAGTTGAAAAACTGACGACGACCTGGGCGTCCGAAGGAAAGACTGTCCTCTCTGTGGTAGCAGACGGGAGATTGCTCGGCGCTTTCGCCGTTGAGGACGAGATTCGGCCCGAATCCCATGAAGCTGTGGCGGAACTTCATCAGCTTGGCATCCGGGTCGCAATGATCACCGGAGATTCGAAGACGGTGGCCGATTCTGTCGCCCATCGCATCGGAATCGATGAGGTCGCAGCCGAGGTGCTTCCCGCTGATAAGGCATCGGCGGTCAAACGTTTTCAGTCCGGCGGGAAGAGGGTCGCTATGGTTGGGGATGGCGTGAACGACGCACCTGCGCTGGCGACCGCGAATGTTGGAATCGCAATAGGCGCAGGCACCGACGTGGCGATTGAGTCGGCCGGAATCGTGCTCGTGCGCAGCGATCCACGGGACGTTGTGGGAGCGATTGAACTCTCTCGTGCTACCTACCGAAAGATGATCCAGAATCTGGTTTGGGCTACGGCCTATAACCTTGTCGCCATCCCGGTCGCAGCTGGCCTTTTCGTCCGCTGGGGCTTCGATCTGCCTATGAGTGTGGGTGCAGTAGCGATGAGCCTCTCAACTGTCATTGTGGCCGCGAACGCGCAGTTGCTTCGCCAACTGAATCTGCAGCATGCGCCCCTCTAAAAGGGAGAACCTGCTTCGAAGATAAACCCTCAGACAGTGGCCTTCACTGACGATGCTCCTCACTATTCACGCTGCCGCTTCGTCAATGATAGCGAGGAGTTCTCGTTCGACGTCCTGCGCCAAAGTACCCGCATGCAGAAGGCCGGTCGCAGCGAAAAGATCCGTCGGTTTGACCGTGGCATTCCGTCTCTGTCCAGTCTCCTCGTGGCGGCCCATGAATTGTCAGCGAGTGGCCAAAATTGGACAGCTCAGACGAGGGTAGTTCTGCCACACTACAGCCATGACAACTAAAACGATTCCGGAATACCTCGAGGACGAGCGCCGAAACCGTGCAGACACTCAGCTGCGGACGGAAGAAGAAGCCGCGCGCATCCAGCCGCTGCACCATCGCACTCCGAAACCGCCGAAGCCGGAATTGCCGGCTCCGGTTGAAGCCGTAGCCAAAGCGAGAAAACCTGCCGCAGCCAAAACGAGAAAGACTGTCGTGGCGAAAAAGAGAAAACCTGCTGCAGCGACTGGGAAGAAGCCCGCCGCCGGGCGAAAGACAGGAACGAAAGCCCGCAAGCGGGCGTGACGATGGTCCGCCGCACCGCGACAGCTAACCGCGTCTACATTCTCGTTTGGCGAAAAATTGTCTTCTCATGAACTGGCCCAATTAAGACGAGTTCGACCTGGAAGGGCATCTTGGCTGTCCAGAGAATTATTACCGAGTCTCGGGCGACCGTGACTGTATGTGCCAGGACGGACTCCCATCGACGCAGGCCAGAAGTCCGCTTGCGGGAAGTTTCACCACA
>DATCCF010000420.1:0-17948 GCA_036511435.1 Terriglobales bacterium
CGTACCATCAAAGGCAGTTAACCAATCATTGAATCAGCAGCTTAGCTGTCGATGCTCCCAGGCCGAGTCCGGCCACTCCCAAGATGCTTCTTCAGATTGCGGGTAAGTTCACCCATCCGAGTGCCACTCCAAGAGCGAGGCCTTCCAGGCTATGACATCCCCCGAGGGACTTTGCAAAAAGCCCACTAAAATGCGCACTTCGTCAGATTCTTGTGCAGAGCCTTCATATCTTCAATTATTAGAGCATGAGTAGAGCGCGAAACGAGCGCAAGACACCGACTTGCTCAGTGTCGTATCAGGGTGCAATCGCTCTCGATCGGACGAAATTGTCGGACGATTTGGAAATGTGGGAACCGAATTCAGAGGAAGATGATCGGTATTGGCGGTGGCCTGCGCCGTAGCTGGACTGTAGGATGCGATCGCAGTCGCGCGTTGCTACTCTCCGCACCGAAGAGAGCAGAAGCGGGTAACCGCTGGAGCATGGCGCAGACCGTGGTTGACCCCTGTGCGAGCGGTCACTTAGTTGGGCATTGCTAGAGTCACAAACATACATGATCCAAGTTATGAATGGCCGACGACCCGGGCCGGCGAACCTGCGACGATTCGCCTCCAAAAGAGCACTCAGGCAAAGCTTCGCCTTCCTCGCTTAGCAAGGCACTTCTTTCGGCTGACCAATTATGGAGCCGGAATCTATTCGTTCGGAGGGCGAATCTGATTCAACTCAGAATGCCGATATACAAATGCAAATCACCCAGTACTCTCTGAGATGGGAGAGTGTACTTTGATCGGAAACCGTTTGTTTTTATGGACACCCATGATGGCATACCTTCCCATCTTGGTCAAGCGAAAAGTATGGCGTGTCTCGGCGCCCGCAAAGCGCATATTGCAGGGACGCTTACTCGAAGGGCCGGCGATGAAAACACAAGGGGATAACAGCAAATCCGGATGAAAAAGCGATAATAGCTGAGACGTAGAATCACGGCCAAAATTCCTCCAAGGCTCTCGCCCACGCCTATCGAGTGCAGGCAGATGAAGAATAGCTAAGCATTGCCATCTAACTCATCTGTTCGCTTGAGAATGACCAGAGTGCGAAATGCGCTCGAGACGCCGACCTGTTCCGTCGTACCAAGGTGCAAATATCGCGTCGCTCTTAAGCTCAAGTGGCTGAGGATCTGGTTGGCAGCGCGTTGTTGCAGAGCATGAGGAACTTATCAGCATCAGGCCCCTAGGGCAGACTCTGTTGGCAAGAAGAGAACTATTACTGACCTTTAGGGGGACATCAGCTTCGATCGGACGAAGTTGTTGGGCGCTTGGGAACCTGGGACCGAATTCGGAGGACGATCGGCATTGGCGATGTCTTGCGCCGTGGCCGGTAGCTTGCGATCGCAGTCGAGTGTGGATACTCGCCGCGCCGGCGAACCGGGAGCCCCAGATGGTTCGCCTCCAAAAATAGCCACCCAGACAAAGCCTCGCCTTCCTCGCTCACAAAGCGCTTCTTTCGACTACTGAATTACGGAACATGCGGGGTTCCTGCGGCCTCACCCACAAACTCGATGAGCGAACTATCGCGCCAGCGGCGGGTCGCCGTATGTGACGGTGCTCACAGGTCGCTGGTTCCGATAATCTCGGCCGTGTGCCACCTGCGTTACTCACGGGCCGCACCGGTGCGGACGTTATGCTGCCCGCGGTGTGGCCATTCGGTGCAGCAGAAAGCGGCCTCACAAACTGTGCAGCTAGATCTTTACCGCTAGTTCCATCAAGCCCACGGCCATGGCAATCCAGAGCGCAAACGCTACCGTATTGAGAGTGAGCCGAATGGCGCCGTTGTCGATCAGCCAGTTGTATTTCGCGTCCATAGTGTCTCCTTGAAAAACGGGTTTCCACCTCGACAATCGCACCTGCTCTATCGTGGACCCCAGAGGTTGCGCCCGGCGTGCCCAGCGGCGTCACCGGATCATGTTCTGCAGCTATATACGGGCGAACTCCAGAAAGGTTCCGTTACGATTGGGTGAATACTGGCGAGTTGCACGAATTCAGTGGCAAGAGCAGCTTATGGTGGTGCAAAGAGTTGGATACTTACGGTACGCAGAGCAAGTCGGGTTTTCACTGCACTCAGCCGTTCTGCAAAATTACTCGCTGTCATCCTGAGCGCCGCGGGATCTGATGTGCCGGACTCGTGCGGGGTCGAAGTGCCTGCTCCGAGCGAAGCCGAGGGAACCCCTATTGGGAAAGACGGTGCGCCCATCAAATTTACGGTCTGGCCTGCTACAGGCTTCCGTGACCAGGACCAACGTGAATACTGCCGTTTACGTTACTCAGCGCGATCAACGTTCCGCCGCTGCCCAGCGTGCCGGCTAGATTCTTACCTACGTATCCGCCGTGTACCTGGAGAGGGAAGTCCGACCTAATGCCTCCGCTCACGGTACTGGCTTTGATCTCGGTATTCGGTGAGTCGGGCAGTCCCAGTTCGATGGATCCGTTTACCGACTTGAGCTTGATCTCGCGGACGTTGTTCAAGGAAGCATAATTTGCTTCGATTCCGCCATTGACGGTGGACAGATCGGCCCGTCCGGCCAGGTCGTCAACCCGCAGCTTGCCATTCACCAGGTTGGCATTCACCTCGCCTCTGACTTTCCGCACGGTGAGCGAACCGTTTACCAGGTTGATGCGATCAAGACGCGCATTCTGCGGCACGCGTATTTCGTAATGCACAGAGGCCGGGTTGTTGTTGGTGTGGCCCTCTGGATAACGGGTCCGAATCTCCACCGAATCGCTGGCGGCGTTGACTTCGATGCGAGCTTCATCGAGCCGCTGCTGATCGCGCCCTTTCTTCACCGCATCAATCTGCACTTCGCTGCGGTCCCAGCCGGTGATCTCGACGTTGCCATTGATATTGTCCAGCGAAACACGGCCGTTGGCGGAAAGAGGGACCGTACGGTGGAAATCCTGTGTGACCTGAGCGTGGGCCGAGGCGGCCAACAGCAGCGCAAGCAAAGATCCTAGAATCGTTGAGCCTAGGGTTGCAGGTTTACGAATGTCGAACATAGTGCCTCCTGTCGCGGGTTAGACGCGAGGTGAGACGAATCGTTATGGAATTGTTGGCCGCCCAAAGCGGGCCGCCCGGGTTCCTCTGTGGCGCTTATTTTAGGCCTTCGCTAGGATCACCTGCTGACCGGATCTCCGGCACTGACCTGCTGTCTCCTGCTGCTGTTCAGCCACTTCCAGGCTGAAGCGACAATGTCCTCCAGGGACCGATTTGCAGTCCAGTGAAGGACTTTCTGAGCTCGGGTGGGATCGGCAACCAAGCTTGGCGGATCTCCGGGACGGCGTGTTGTTATGCGGAGTGGGACTGAACGCCCGGTGACTTTCTCAACGGTGGCCACAACCTGCTGAACCGAACGACCGTAGCCGGTGCCAAGGTTCAGCGCGGTAAACGCGCCGCCGCTCTGGCTTTGAAGGAATTCGACGGCCGTGGCGTGCGCTTCGGCGAGATCGGTGACGTGGATGTAATCTCGAATACAGGTGCCGTCGACGGTGGGATAGTCGTTGCCGAATACTTCCAGGTGTGGCCGCAATCCAGCAGCGGCTTCCAGCGCCAGAGGTATCAAATGGGTCTCAGGATCATGTAGTTCCCCGATTTCACCGCTTTCGTCCGCTCCCGCCGCATTGAAGTAGCGGAGCGAAACCGCTCGCAAATCATAGGCGCGGCTGTATGCATCGAGGATTCGTTCGAAGAACAGCTTCGTTTCACCATACGGGTTGACGGGCTGGCAGCGAGTGTCTTCGGTAATCGGTACCTTGTCGGGCACGCCGTACACCGCACACGAGGAAGAGAAGATGAAATCGCGAACCCCGGTGTCGATCGCTGCGTTCACCAAGGCCAAACTGTTTTGTACGTTATTGCGAAAATATTTTCGAGGATGTTGCACCGACTCCCCAACATAGGCGCTTCCCGCAAAGTGCATGACCAGTTCTATGCCGGAGAGGGCGCGGGAAAGCTGGGTCGCATCTTCGAGATCGGCAGCGATCAGTTGGAAACCGTCTGCGAGAAATCTATGGCCGGTGGACAGATTGTCGTATACGGTGACCCGATGCCCGTGCCTCGCCAGGGACCGAATGGCGTGACTGCCGACGTAACCGGCGCCACCTGTGACCAGAATTCTCATGAGTGCCCTTTATATTTATCTTCGCCGGGGAATTCATGATCGAGAACGTCCGTCGCGAGTGCACTCGATCGGAAATCCATGCATGAATACTGTATACTCGGCAGTCCAAAACGAGAATTCCGAGTCAATCGCATTACCTCAGCTTGGACTCGACTAAGCAGTTTTCGTCTATGAGTCTGTCGGTTGCCATTGTTGCCATGAACGAGGAGGCCATCATCGGCCAAACCTTGGAAAGCGTGCGCTGGGCCGATGAAATTGTGCTGGTTGACTCCGGGTCAACGGATCGAACCTGCGACATCGCACGCGCATACGGCGCCAAGATTCTGTTGAAAGCGTGGCCGGGGTTTTCGCTGCAGAAAAGCTACGCCTTTGAGAACTGTACGCAAGACTGGATCTTGTCGCTGGACGCCGACGAAGTAGTCAGCCCCGGACTAGCGGAGGAAATCCGGGGGGTGATCGGCAATCCTGACGCGCTGAACGCCTACTGGATACCGCGCAAAAACCTATTTCTGGGGAAGTGGATCCGGTTCGGAGGATTTTATCCTGATCCCAAGCTGCGACTTTTTCGCCGTGGTCGTGGAGTTATGACCGGCGCTGAACCGCATCCCCGCATCGATTTGAAACCGGGGTTTGACCAGAGGACCGGGCGACTCAAGAACCCAATGGTGCACGATGCGTATCCCACTCTGTCCTCCTACATGGCGCACATGAACAGCTATTCTTCGATAGGCGCGAGGGCGGCCGTGGCAAAAGGCCATCGTGGTTTCAGCATTCTGGACATCGTCTTACGGCCGATGGCAACGTTCATCTACAACTACTTTTTCCGTCTCGGATTCCTCGATGGCCGTGAGGGCCTGCTGCTGCACCTTTACCACGCGGTGTACGTGTCCAACAAATACGCCAAGATATGGGAACTGACAAAAACAGGTTCCTCCGCGAAAGACAAATCCTGATCTCTGCAATTGCAATCGGCAATTTCGATCTGCGCTGCGCTTCCGGCGCATTGATGACGGTCAAACGACATCCAGTCACGGATATACTGATGTGTGAGCCATTCTTGGCGGGGAACTTGCCTGTCTAGAGCGGTTTTCAAGACTGGTGTGTCCGACTTGTACGGGTGAAGTTGCGCAGGCCTTAAACGCGGGCCTGAAGAGGGCGTGTGAGAACTGTGTCGTCCCTGAAGGGACTCGTTATTTTTTTCCACTTTACCCAGGGCTTCCGCCCTGGGCTAACGGCAATTCCGCCCCTGCGGGGCTCGATTTTGCGCGATCCGTTCCACCGTGCCAACTCGAAACGAGTTCTCACACACGCTCTGAAGGCCCGCTCTACCCAAGCTACAGCCACTCTGGAGCTGCCTTAGCTGCCGTTGTCCACTCCGACTGACCTGATGCAAGAAGCATGCGCTAAATCCGCAGGGAACGGAGCAAGGCCGAATATGAGGTGCTGGTAGGGATGTCACCAGTTAGCGTAATTGCGACGGTTCTCAACGAAGTGGAAGACATCGGCGGACTTATCTCGAGTCTCATCCAGCAGACGCTCGAGCCCGCGGAAGTCATCGTCGTCGATGGCGGTTCTACGGACGGCACATGGGAGCGGCTGCAAGTTTCCGCCGTAGCGCACCCAAGTCTGAAAGCCGTTCGCGACCCGAGTTGCAGTTTGAAAGGGTCACCGGGGCCGATCGCTCGGGGAAGAAATATTGCCATCGCTGCCGCATCTTCCCAGGTGATTGCCTGTGCGGACGCCGGTTGCGTTTACGGTCCCGACTGGCTGGAGAGGCTCACGGCGCCTATCCTTAACGGTCAGGCTGACTATGCGCTTGGCGGATCTTGTCTTGATGCCGATCGGCAAACCACATGGGACATCGCCTCCGCGCCATTTCTCGGCGTCAAGTTGCAGGTGGAGGAGAGCACGAAATCGTGCACGGCACGTTCGATGGCGTTTCGGAAAGAGATCTGGCAGCGTGTGGGCGGTTTTCCGGAAGACCGACTGATCGGCGAGGACGCTTTGTTCGATTTGCGGGTCCGCGAGATCGTGAAACCTGCATTCCCCGAGCGTGCGAAGGCGCTCTATAGACCAGGACTCAATCTGAGAACTGCTATTAACCAAATTGCCCGATATGCGATTTCTGACGGCGCTTTTGGGATCAGGCGTACCAGGTTGTTTCGAAACCTCGCGCGCTGCATGGCGGAGATAGCGGCACTCGTGGTTCTGCCTCGCACCGTGCTTCCGTTGCTGTGTGTGCTTGTGCTGGAAATGTGGTTTGCTTTCAGGCTCGACTGGCGGGGTTTGCGCGGCAAAGTCACCATTGGCCTACTGGGCGCTCGGATGCTATTTTCCCTCATCGTTCCTTGGGTAGTCGCGTGGAATCAGCTTGTTGGAGAAGCAACAAAGACCAACCAGTCGAACCGGCAGAATGTGGCTGAACAATAAGCGGGTTCGAGCCGATTTTACGGTACGGCTATTCACACAGCCTGCTCTCTTGAATAACTAATCCTTAAAGCGGTAGCGTACCAGGTGATATACCGCTACAACTCCGTCGGTCCAACTGATTTTCTTGCCCTCCGCGTAAGTGCGTCCGTGATATGCAATCGGCACTTCGTAGATGCGAACTCCCAGCTTCGCCAACTTCACCGTCATCTCGGTTTCGACGCTGAACCGGTTGGAGCGCAAATGGATCTGCGAGAAAATTTCGCGGCGAAACACTTTGTAGCAGGCGGTCACGTCATGAATACTCAGCCCAGTGAGCACGTTGCATAACATGGAAAACGCGCGGTTGAGAACATACCGCCCATAGCGCGGAACGCGGTGCGGACCATCATGGAACCGGTTTCCAAAGACCGCGTCGGCATGCCCTTCGAGAATGGGAGCGATGAGCGCGGGATAATCGCGGGGATCGTATTCCAGGTCCGCATCCTGGATCAGCACCAACTCGCCACTGGCTTGCTCCAGGCCGCTTCGGACTCCAGCGCCTTTACCCTGGTTCCTCTCATGCAGCACCAGCTTCACGGTATTTGTGCCGTTGCCGCCCAAGAGTTTTTGCAAATCGTTTTCCCGCAAGAATTCCCGTGTGCCATCGGTTGAGCAGTCGTCCACAATGATCAACTCTTTGTGCAGACTGAGCGGTTGGCGAGCGACCTGCTGCAAAAGCCTCATCACCGTCTTGCGTTCGTTGTAAACCGGCACAATGACGGAGACTGTGTGGAATTGCGGGAGGACCTCGTTTTGCGAGAGTTCAGGAAACTCCTCTGCGTCGCGACGCGTTGATGCGGCGGATCGAGTTTCGGAAACCAGATAGACTCCGAGAATCAGAAGTTCCGGATCGATGGGATGCCGGTAGCGCAGCTCAGGAAAGCATACATAGTAAACTAGGGGATAGAAGATCAGCAGAGCCGCAAACAGGAATACCCCGTGAATGTGCCGCTTCCACGCCAACAGCAATCCCCAGATGGCCAGTATGGAAGACGCCAGGAAGAGCACATTCTTGGTAGCAATCAGGCCCGCGACATCGGAGACTCGCGGCATGCCGGCCCAGAAAAAGATGAACCGCCGGAAGGTCAACACCATAAAACGGCTGGGGTGCTGTTCAATCCATGCTCTGGCCAGACGGCCCTGTTCCGCGGCAAACGCAGCCTCGCCCATCTGCTTGTACTTTACGTATTGGACGACGCTATCTCCGGGATGATACGCGAGCACGTAGATCCCCTCCGCCAAGGGGTTATTTCCTATCCGTAGTTCGACGCCAAAGTTATCGCGGATGAATACGGGCCGGCCGAGTGCCTCATAATTGCGCACTAGCCATGGCATGATCGTCATCCAGAAAACAACGGCGCTCAGCAAAGCTGGTACGACGTATCGCTTCCTGCGACGGTGCAACTGATACACCAACCAGCATCCCGCGAACGGCAGAAACGAAAGTGCCGATGGGTTGGTCAGCGCCGCAACGCCCCACAGCAAGCCGTAGCCAATCCATGAGGAGGGCCGCTCGTCGCCCTCCATCTCTACCGTCAGCATGAACAGCAGGCTCAGCAGGAACGCCGACAAGCTGGTCTCCCATATCTCACGCACCGACCAAAAGATGGTGTAGGGAAGCAGCGCCCAAATCCATCCTGACCAGACAGCCACGGTTTCGTTGAACACCCGGCGGGCAGCGCGATAGATCGTCCAGCAGGTGAGTGCAGCGAAGGCGCTATTGAACACCAGCAGCCAAAAAGCCGCGGCACGAGAGTAGTTGCCGAAGAGCCGGAAGGCCACGGAGACGAACCACGGATAGATAGGCGCAGTCCACGCCGACGGGCCGGTGTTCCCGCCAAACGGAGAGCTGAACCCGTGGCCGTTGGCGAGTGAATATCCCAGGCGGCCAATCTCCCAGCCAAATCCCCAGTTGTCTTCCGACGTGCGGAGGCGATAGGTGTGCGCCACAATGATCCACAAGACGCGCACCAGAAACGCGACAAGCACCATCCAGCCGACGGAGTGCGCGAAGCTTTGCCAACGTGATCGGGGCGCAGATTTAGACGGGCCTGCGGTAGGCGCCGTCTGCGCCGGCTGAGTCTTCAAATGCATGCAAACAGTGGAAATTGTAACGTATGCAAGCAGGTACACGTTGCGCGACGCAGGTGCTCGCACCTTCGCAAGCCGCTTGAATACCCTTCTGAACGCGGCTAGACTGATTCTATCGGCAACTGTGATGCTCATCACAGCTTGGGTGTGCGGTCATCGGCGAAGATAATAGGTCGAGAAAAGCAGGTTCCTCCACTCGGTCGCCGCAGCGACCTCGGCCGGGATGGCAATTTGCAAGTGTGGAGTTGGGATCGAGAGAAGGCATTCATGGGATGGATTGACAACCGGTTCGAGAAGAATTTTCTGGTCACCACGGTCGATTACGTTTTCAACTGGGCGCGCAAGTCGGCGATTTGGCCGATGACATTCGGCCTGGCCTGCTGCGCGATCGAGATGATCGCCGCTTCGACTTCGCGTTTCGATATCGCGCGCTTCGGGTCGGAGGTGTTTCGCCCCAGCCCGCGCCAGAGCGACCTGATGATTGTGGCCGGAACGGTTACCTTGAAGATGGCTCCGGTAGTAAAGCGCATTTATGACCAGATGCCCGATCCCAAGTGGTGCATCTCGATGGGCGCTTGTTCGTCGGTCGGCGGCCCCTTCAATACCTACGCTGTGCTCCAGGGAGTGGACCGCATCGTGCCCGTGGATGTGTACGTTGTGGGCTGCCCGCCACGGCCGGAGAATCTTTTCTACGGATTACTGCGGCTGCAGGACAAGATCGACAAAATGACCATCGCCAAGAAGCCCACCGAAGTTCGTCTGCATGAAGGAATGATGGACGACTTCAAACGGCAGATCCGTATAGCCCAGGCAGCGAGCGAAAATCCAGATCAGCTTGTGCAGCCCGTCGCGAGCGGTGTGATTGCGGCCGGCCGTTAACTATTGCGAGCGAGCCGTGCCGTCCCTGGCTTCTCCCGGAGGGGCACTCTGAATCGATTGCGCTAACGGCACCTCACTAAGCGCCCGGATTTGCCGCGGGTGAGGGTGAAGGGCTCCGGCGCTTGTCCCTGTTCCTTGTCGGCAAGCATGATTTCCAACCGCATGGTGTCGCCATCGATGCTGCCCTTGTAAATGGCAGGGAGATCGCGGGGTGGATTGTCCCGGCTGATGGGCCCACCGTGCTCCGGTGTGTAAGTCCCACGCGCCGCGAATTCCCCTTTTGCATTCGCCTTGATAGGCTCCAGCATGTTCCCATGCGCGCAATCGAATTCCAGGTTAGCGCCTTGCGCGGTAACTTCCATGCTGACGTCATGGCCGCCCCACAAGTCAGGCGTTGTACTCGCGTCCTGCCCCTGCAGCTTCATTGGCTCACTCACCAGCATGAAAGCGCCAGTGAGCACGACTAAGAGAGTGCCAATCCAATGCAGTTTCATTCGATGCCGCTCCTTTGCACTCGCCACGAAAGGCAGCTTCTATCTTAGACCTTGGCTGGCAGCTCCGATGCACGCAGGCCGTATTCCCTGCGACTTTGCTGGGCTTCTCAGCATCTCCTAGCAAATACGTCGCATATCGAGGAACCAAGCATGTACCACTACGATCCCACGACTGCGCTGGAAGAACTGAACGAAGAGGCGGTGCTGCCCAACCCGGTTCGGGTGCGCGATATGATGCTGAGAGCGCATCTCGATGTCGCTCATTCGCTGGAGTACAACCGGCTGTTCGTCGAATATCAGAAGGGCTTCGGCGAGCTGCAGGAACTCGGGCGACAGTTGCTGGAAGGGCTGGCCGAACCGCACAAGAGATAAGAATGAAGTCAACCATTAGCCGAGGGGAGCGCATGAAACTTTTGTTGCTGTTGAGCTCGATTTCCCTGTTTGCGGGGACTGCGTTTGCAGCGGAATCCCGCAACGTGTCGTACAAGAGTGGCGATGAGACGGTGAACGCGGTGATGTACACGCCGCCGGGCAAAGGGCCGTTTCCGGCGCTGGTGGTGATCCATGAATACTGGGGGCTGAACGACTGGGTGAAGGAGCAGGCCTCGAAACTGGCCGATCAGGGATACGTCACGCTGGCCATCGATTTGTACCGCGGAAAGGTTGGCACGACACCCGAAGAGGCGCACGAGATCATGCGGGGTGTGCCCGAAGACCGGGCCAATCGCGATCTGCTGGCGGCAAGCAGCTATTTGCGCGCGCAGAAGAATGTCGATCCCAAGCGCGTCGGCTCCATTGGATGGTGTATGGGCGGAGGCTATTCTCTCAACCTCGCGCTGAACGATCCCAAGCTAAAGGCTGCGGTCATTAATTACGGCCATCTTGCGACCGATGAGGCCGCGCTGAAGAAAATCAGTGCGGCAATCCTCGGCATCTTTGGCGGACAAGATCGCGGTATTCCAGTGGCGGACGTAAACAAGTTCGAGGCACAGCTCAAGGCCCTGGACAAGACGGTCGAGATCCATATTTTTCCCGACGCAGGACACGCGTTCGAGAACCCCAATAACAAACAGGGTTATCGGGCGGATGACGCGGCCCAAGCCTGGAAGCTGACCGTGGACTTCCTGGCGAAGAATCTGAAGTCGAAATAACGATGTCGAATCGGCTATTGCGATACCGGAAGCGACTGCTGTGGATGCTGCTGGCGGTGGTTGTCGGGTCGGCGCTGTGGGTGCTGAAGGTGGAGCTTGCCTACGAGCGGAACGTAAGAAACATGCCTACGAACTTCCGGTTGCGGACGCACCAGAGGCCGTACAACTGGAAAGCGTAGAAATGGACTACACGCGTTCCAGTATCATAGCGATGCCTTGGCCGACGCCGATGCACATGGTACACAGAGCGTAGCGGCCGCCGGTACGTTGCAACTGCAATACTGCGGTTGTGACCAGCCGGGCTCCGCTGGCGCCCAGAGGATGGCCAATCGAAATCGCTCCGCCGTTGGGGTTTACGTGCGGAGCGTCATCTGGAATTTCCAGGTCGCGAAGCACCGCGAGCGCCTGCGAAGCGAATGCCTCGTTTAATTCGATCACGTCCATGTCCGCGATGCTGAGTTTCGCCAACGCAAGCACTTTGCGTGTCGCTGGGGCGGGACCCATCCCCATGATGCGAGGCGCTACGCCCGCTGCTGCTGAGGCAACCACGCGCGCCCTCGGCGTTAGGCCGTAACGATTCACAGCCTGCTCGGAGGCCAGCAGCAGCGCGCACGCACCATCGTTGATGCCAGCCGCGTTTCCTGCCGTAATCGCGCCCCCAGGTTTCACGATCGGCTTCAACGCGGCCAGCGCTTCGAGGGTGGTGTCGGGACGTGGATGCTCGTCCTGGTTCACAACGACGGACACACCTTTGCGTCCAGAAATCGTGACCGGAACAATCTCTTCCGCAAGAGCGCCACTCTTGATCGCGGCCGCCGTGCGGTGCTGGCTGCGATAGGCAAACGCGTCCTGGTCCTGACGCGAGATATGGAACTCCTCAGCCACGTTCTCCGCAGTTTCCGGCATGGAGTCCACACCGTACTGGGCTTTCATCAGCGGATTCACCAAGCGCCAGCCAATAGTGGTGTCTTCCAGTTTCATGCTGCGGGAGAAAGCAGCATCGGACTTTGCCATGACGAACGGCGCGCGTGACATGCTCTCGACGCCGCCGGCAATTACCAGAGAAATCTCTCCGGTCTTGATGGCTCGGGTGGCCACGGAAACGGCGTCCATGCTGGAGCCACATAAACGATTGACAGTTACACCGGGAACGGTTTGCGGAAGCCCGGCGAGCAACAGCGCCATGCGTGCGGGGTTGCGGTTGTCTTCGCCGGCTTGATTCGCACATCCCAGAATTACGTCGTCAACCGCGCTCCAATCCACGGAGGAGTTGCGCTGAACCAAGGCCTTGATCGGAATCGCGGCGAGATCGTCGGTGCGGACAGAGGAGAGCACTCCGCCGTAGCGGCCGAAGGGGGTCCGGATTGCGTCACATATGAAAGCGTTCGACATGCGATAAGACCTGCGTGTTCATAATAACTTGAACGAACGTGCTGGAGAGGCGGGGCCGGGAACTTGTGGGAAGACAGATACGCGGTTCGGCAGTGTCTCCATGCCGCTGGGGAAAACGCAGATCCTTCGACTGCGCACCCGCCCGACCCGCAAAGGAGCGGGTCGGAAAATCTTTGCGGGCGCTGCGCTCAGGATGACAGCATTAGGGCGATTATCGGGAAGAATAATCCGGGTGAAGGAACGCGAGCGTCACATCTACCGGCATCACTCCTGCTACTTCACGCTCTGCTGACGGAACGAAGTTTGGGTAGCAGACACTCGGCAGTGCTCGTTCACGGGCAAACCCACCCGGCCTTTGCAGCCGGCAACTCTAGATGAGCTGCGGCTATTTGGTCAGCAGATGAAGCAGGAATCCAACCAGGACCCAGAAGGGCGTGACGAGCAAGAGTGCGAATAGCAGGCCCTCGGGAAACTGCAAACTGATGGCCGAATCGGTCGGGTCCCACGTCAGATCAGGGGAGCGGTACGCCCTGTCGAATTGTTCAAGCCGGGTCAGCGCCCACATACGAAGCCGTTACTATACCGTGAAAGATGGTCCGATGGTGGCGCGGGTTGGCCTGACGGCCGGAGGGAGGAATTCTGGCGACGGTGAGCTCAATCCATATCAATTCGCCCTGTCCCGGTGGGAATTTCAAACCGCTTCATCTTGTTGTATAGCGAACTGCGGGGAATTCCGAGGCGGCGAGCGGAGCGGTCGATGGAACCACCCTCATCCTGCAAGACGAGATTTATATAGGCGCACTCCATCTGCTTCAAAGTGCCGGTAGCGCTGCGCATCGGCGATCGCGCGGTGTAAGTGGAATTCTGGAATTGAAGGTGGTGAGCGGTCAGATGATTATGCTCCGCGATTAGTACGGCACGTTCCAGCACATTGCGCAGTTCGCGAATGTTGCCCGGCCAAGAGTACTGATGCAAGGCATCCATGGCGGATTTGTCGGCCACCACCTCTCCCCGGCCACAGTCCTGAGACAGGCGGTTGAGAAAGTGTTGCACCAGCATGGGAATGTCCTCGGCGCGCTCGCGAAGCGGCGGTACGCGGAGGGGGACCGTGTTCACGCGGTAATAGAGGTCCTCGCGAAACCTCTGCTGCTGAACCAGGTCGACCAGTTCGCGATGGGTGGCGGAGATCAAACGAATGTCGACGGCCTTGTCACGAACATCTCCCACACGGCGAAAGACGCGATCTTCCAGCACCTTCAGCAGCTTGGGCTGCACCTGAAGATCGATATCCCCAATTTCGTCGAGGAACACGGTCCCACGATCGGCCACTTCCAGCAGACCCTGCTTGGCATTGACCGCGCTGGTAAATGCGCCTTTGGCATGCCCGAAGAGCTCGGATTCGAGCAGCTCGCAAGAAAGTCCGGCGCAATTCAGGTCGAGGAAGGCTTCTTCGGCGCGCGGCCCATTGCGGTGCATCCAGTTGGCGAGCACGCCTTTGCCCGACCCGGTCTCGCCTTGCAGCAGGACGGGACTTTCGCTGTTCAGCACTCGCTTGGCCAAGGCTTCCAGCCGGCGAATGGCCGGGCTGTTTCCCAGGAATGGGTCCACGCATTCACGTTTCGTCCGGGAAATGGAGGCCAGCGATTGTTGGCGATATCGCCGGTTCGTCAGGGTCCGCAGCAACACGGCATGCAGGGCCGCCAAGTCAACCGGCTTGATGAGGAACTGTTCGGCTCCTTCCTGGATGGTCCGCACCGCCAATTCCAGCGAACTCTGGCCGGTAAGAACGATGACGGGAATGTTGGAGTCCGCGCTCTTGATCCGTTGTAAAAGCTGGAGAGCGTCACCATTAGGGAAGGAGAAGTCGAGAATGGCTGCGTCAGGACGAAACTTCTCAAGCTGCACTTGTGCGTCGTGACTGTTGGCGGCTTCGGCGACGATGTGGCCTTGCCCCACAAGAAAGTCGCAGACTCCTGAACGGATGACGGGATCGACGTCGATGACGAGAATCTTGTTTCTGCTCAAGCACTCACCTGCCTGGTTGACACGTATAGATGCTCGAGGGTCTGGCGTTACGAGGTGCTCAGGGTCTTAGTTCAAGCTGGGAGGATGCGAGGGCTTCCATGCCTCCCGGATTGCCTGTGCCGCCAAAAATCAAGTCGCCAATCGGACGGCAGGCGTGACAGGTTGTACTGTTCTGCCCAAACCGCGTTTCTGGCAGTGACGGCGGTCACACATGAAGGGTCATACGCAAAAAAGCGGATCCCCTTGGCGGATCCGCTCGAAGTACTGCAGTTTGGAGATCGTGCTCTTACGTCGACAACACCTACAGTCTGACTATCACGTTAAACCAGTCCCAGGATTGCTTTGGCCGCGTGGCTGCCGCAACTCAGCATTCAGCACTCAGCATTCAGCCTACTCAGAGTTCCTCGCTGTCATTCTGAGCCAAGCAAGAGCTTCCTTTGCTGTCGCGGAGTCGAAGAGCCCGCCCCGAGCGAAAGCCGAGGAACCCTTATTCTGAGTGCTGAATGCTGAGTGCTGAGTGCTGACTGCTGCCGCTAGCATTCGTTGATGTCAAACCTCCTGAGGCCCGAGAGCTGAAGGCCAATGTCCCACAGGAATCTTGGATTGTTGGTCAGATAACGCCGCCAGAGCCGGCGTGGCTCTTTGACCAAACGGTCCAGCCACTGCAAGCCACAGCGCTTCACCCAGCGGGGAGCGTCGGCAATGAGGCCTGCGTGTATGTCAAATGCAGCTCCGACTCCAACCATCAGGGAAGCATTAAGACGATCGGCATACTGGGCCATGAAACGCTCCTGCTTCGGGGTGCTCAAGCCGACCCAAACGATATCGGGCCGGGTGCGGTTGACCGCAGCCAGCATGTGGTCCTCTTCCGGTGGGGTCAGCGACCGAAAGGGTGGCGTATAAGTACCTACGATTTCAATGGCAGGAGCTATTCGTTCAAGTTGTTGTTTAAGCTGCAATGCGACCCCAGCTTTCCCTCCGTAAAGAAAGTGGCGAAATCCGGCGCGAGCCGTCACCTTGCACATTTCCAGCATGTAGTCGGGACCGTACACGCGGCGCATGTTTCGGTGGCCCTGCCACCGCCCCACCCAGACCGTCGGCATGCCGTCGGGGGCACATAGGAATGCGCGGTTCAGTATCGCTCGCAGAGCATGGTCCCGTTGCGCTTCCATGATTCCGTGAACGCCGGTGAGGCAGACGTAGCCTTTGCCACGCTCCCGCAGCAAGCGCTCCGACAGGTGGAGCGCGTCCGCCATATTGATGGCGCTGACGCCAATCCCGAGCACGTTCGCTCGGGGCGGGCGGGCATCAGTCAGAGGCATACGCCAACGCTTCGGCCAAGCGACCGGACTTTTGTAATTCCTGCTCGATCCAGCGATACGTAACATCAAGGCCATCGAGAAGCCGTGTCTTGGGCTCCCAGCCGAGCACCGTACGAAGGCGCGAGTTGTCGCTGTTGCGCCCACGAACACCCTGTGGCTGGGTGAGAACGTGGCGCTTGCCCAGACGTTTGCCGGCAATTGCACACACCAGATCCACCAGCTCATCGACGCTGACGAGTTCCTCGGTGCCCAGATTCAGCGGTTCCCGATGGTCGCTGGCCATCAAGCGCAACAGACCTTCGACGCAGTCTGAGATATACATGAAGGAACGAGTCTGCTCACCATCGCCCCAAACCTCAATGTACCCGTCCTGTTTGGCGAGCGCTACTTTGCGAGCGATGGCAGCGGGCGCCTTTTCTTTACCGCCGTCGTACGTGCCCAGCGGGCCGTAAACGTTGTGGAAGCGAACCACCCGTGTCTCAAATCCAAAGTCGTGCAGGTAATAGCGGCAAAGTTTCTCGGTGAAGAGCTTCTCCCATCCGTAGCCTTCCTCGGGATCGGCGGGATGAGCATCCTCTTCCTTCAGAGGTGTGACGTTGGCGTCGTTCTGCTTATACCCGGCGTAGACGCAAGCCGACGACGAAAAGAGGAAGCGCTTGATGCCGTTCAGCCGGCACCCCTCCAACATGTGAGCGTTGATGAGGATGTTGTTGCGGGCGATGTCGGCGAGCTTTGCCGTGATGTAGCCGATGCCGCCCATGTCGGCGGCGAGATTGTAGACCTGCGTCATGTGACTGGTGGCTTGGAGAACGTTGTTCCAGAAGCGGAGATCGAGGAGTTCGAATTCATCCGCCACGCTGGGCTCGAATTCCGGCTCTTTGATGTCCACGCCACGAACCCAGTAGCCGTCGGCCTTGAGCCGCTTGACCAAATGATGACCAATGAAGCCACCGGCTCCGGTGACTAATACTCGAGTTGCTGATTTCATGTGGGGCGCCCCTTCGATAGTAATGGTGAAGATAGGAATAAGGAAATCGTCAATTGCGGGCCGGAAGATGGTTGGTTAGGGACAGGGATTGGGGATGGATTCAGCGAGTGACTGCGAAGGACTTTTGGAAAGACCCGGTTGGATGGTGTCGACTGCTGGAGACCCGTTGTTGCCGGAGCTTTGCTCGGCATTCCAATTCAGAGAGATACAGCTTGCTGCAGTCTCTCAAGTAGATTTCTTGCTGGTGACGGGCTTGGCGCAGGCCTGTAAGGTTGCTGCGGTTAACTTGCGTTCGTGTCAGGTCTTTCTCCGCGCCCGAAATCGGTGTTGGACCCGACGAGGTAGTGCCCGTACGGCCGGGTCTGTCCGAACTGTGAAACGACCGAGGGCGTCTTCTTAGTGAACCCACTGGAAACTGCCCTCTCAACACGGGTGCGCTCTGGCCACGCCCCATGTGCCCCGGGCTCCAGATGGAAGTGGACTGCGGGACCGCGGTGAAAGCGGAGTATTTGGCACGGCCACCAGTGGACGGCGTTGGTGTTCCAGGTTGCGTCTGAGCGGATGCTTCGTCCTCGCCATTTACATTCGGAGCGATGATGCGCAAAGGCGACAGGTTCGGATCGATGAGTTCGTTCTGCCGATCGGCGTTGACCCGCCGCTCAACCTCTGCGTCGACCGAGGCGGATATCGCTCCCAGGTTCGAAGGATCCGGGGCATTAGCAGTGGAGGTAACGGAGTTCTGCATGAGTTGTGCCCGACGCCGGTTTGCCGAGGCCGAGGCGGTTTGGGCTGCGGGGAACTCGGCCATTGAACACGCGATCAGCAGCGCGAGAACGGTCCAATCGACGAGTCGCACTGCCGCATGGATCGGACGAAGTTGGGTCATCTGGTTGTTCTTGCTCGCGGCATCAGTTGCGCACGACCGAGCCGTAGACGTTGATCAACAATTCGTAGTTCTTTTCGGCGGTGAA
>DATCCF010000421.1:0-11091 GCA_036511435.1 Terriglobales bacterium
GAAAACCCGGGCGGTCGATCTGCTGGAGAAGGCCGTGGCGACAGCGATCGCCGCCGTTACGCCTCACAACGCCACCGCTTGGTTTCGCCACTGTGGGTATTTATTATCGGATACAGCTACCCCGGAACCGCTCTAAAGCGCGTGTGCGAGAACTCGTTTTGAGTTGGCACGGTGGACCGATTGCGCAAAAAATCCAGCGCCGTAGGCGCGGAATAGTCTAGCCCAGCACGCAGCCGAAGGCGGAGTGCTGGGTAGAGTGGGAAATAGATCCGAGTCCCGTAGGGACGACAGACGTTCTCACACACGCTCTAAAGCGCTCTAAAACTCGCCGGCAACTCGCGGGACCCACACCAACTGCCGAGTGCTAAATACCGACGCTATCAGCTACAATCACCCTTCCTATTACCATGTTGCGCTTTTCGACAGCCGGTGAGTCGCACGGAGAAGCCCTGGTGGCGCTGCTCTCGGGCATGCCCGCAGGGGTCGCGGTGGACATCGAATTCGTGAACCGCGAACTCTGGAGGCGGCAGCAGGGATATGGTCGTGGCGGACGCATGCGCATCGAACGCGATCAGGCACACATACTCAGTGGAGTGCGTCACGGAAAGACGATCGGCTCGCCGATTGCGATGCTGCTGGCAAATAAAGACTGGCAGAACTGGAGGGAGGCGTTGCCGGTGGAGGAGGGCGATCCCGCCAAGCACAAACGCGTGGCTTCGCCTCGACCCGGGCACGCCGATCTCGCCGGAGCCGTGAAGTATAACTTCTCCGAAGCGCGCTATGTACTGGAGCGCGCCTCGGCCCGCGAGTCGGCGGCGCGAGTGGCTGCCGGAGCCATCGCTAAACTACTGCTGCGGGGACTCGGCATCGAGGTACTGAGTCACGTCATCGCCGTCGGCAGTGCTCGGCTGGAAACGCCTGTCGATTGGGAAGCAATCCGCGCTCTGGCAGCGAAAGAGGAGATACTGCTTAGTTGTGCGGACCCTGAAACCGAAGCGCGCATGAAAGAGCAGGTGGACATTGCGCTGCGCACGGGAGATTCTGTCGGGGGGATCTTTGAAGTGGTAGCTCACAACGTGCCGCCCGGGCTTGGCACCTATGCGAACTGGGACGAGCGATTGGACGCGCAGCTCGCGGCCGCCGTGATGTCGCTTCAGGCCGTAAAAGCGGTGGAGATCGGGGATGCGGTTCGCGGCGCGGCTTCCCTGGGTTCGACCGTGCATGATGAAATAGGATACGAGCGCGAGCGGAAGGGCCCGTTCACCGGCTTCACGCGGCGATCGAATCACGCAGGAGGCCTGGAGGGCGGGGTTTCAAACGGCGAAGAGATTCGTCTGCGGGGTTACCTGAAGCCGATTTCGACGTTGCGGCGTCCCTTGGGCTCGGTGGACTTCATCAGCCGCGAACCGGTGAAGGCCGCCTATGAGCGCTCGGATGTGTGTGTCGTTCCTGCTGCTGGAGTGGCGGGGGAGGCGATGGTTGCGCTCACGGTGGCCCGGTGTGCACTGGAAAAGTTCGGCGGCGATTCGCTGCTCGAGTTGCAACGGAATTTTGAAGGCTACTGCCAACAGTTGCGAAACTTCTAAATGGTCTACGAAATCGTGAAATTCGGGGACCCGGTTTTGGAGAAGCCGGCAACCCCCGTCACCGTATTCGACGACGAGTTGAAGAAACTTGTCGAAGACATGTTTGAGAGCATGTACGCTGCCCACGGCGTCGGTCTGGCGGCGCCGCAGATCGGCATCAGCAGGCGCGTAGCCGTCATTGATGTCACCTTCAAGGAAGATCCTGAAGCCAAGATCGTGCTGGTCAACCCCGAGATCATCCATACCGAAGGGCGGCTCACTTCCAACGAAGGCTGCCTGAGCCTGCCCGAATTTCGCGAGAAGGTGACGCGGCCACGCTCGGTTACCGCGCGCGCGCAAGACGTGAAGGGTAAAACCATCGAGGTAACTGGAGACGATCTGCTGGCGCGCGCGCTGGTACACGAAACCGACCATCTCGACGGTAAACTCTATATCAGCTACATCAGCGCCCTGAAGCGCGACATGATGAAGCGCAAAATCCGCAAACTGGTGAAGCAGGGCGAATGGTAGTGCGCCCATGATGGACTTGGTCTTCTGCGGAACGCCGCTGTTCGCGGTGCCCACGCTGGAGAAGCTGGTGGCCGCCGGCTTCCGCGTGAAGCTGGTCGCAACCCAACCTGAGCGTCCCAGCGGGCGCGGCATGCAACTGGCGGCATCGCCGGTGAAACAAACCGCGCTCGCGCTCGGCATCCCAGTTGCCCAACCGAAGAAGATTAAGAACAACGACGAATTTCGCGCACGATTGGAGAGCATTAAACCGGAAGCGATCATCGTGGTCGGCTACGGCCGCATCATCCCGCAGTGGATGATTGACCTGCCCAAGCTCGGCAACCTCAATCTTCATGCATCGCTGCTGCCCAAGTATCGTGGGGCCGCGCCGATCCAGTGGGCGATTGCGACGGGAGAAAGTGTCATCGGCGTGACCACGATGCGCATCGATGCTGGCCTCGACACTGGAGACATCCTGCTGCAGTCCGAAGAACGTATCCTGCCCGAAGATACTGCGCTGACGCTGGCCCCGCGGCTGGCACAGACGGGGGCTGAGCTGATGATCGCAACTCTCGCCGGCCTGAAGAACGGGACCATGACGCCGCGTCCGCAGGACGATGCCAAGGCCACGCTCGCTCCGATTCTCAAGCGGGAAGACGGACTCATAGATTTCTCGCGCAGCGCGGCGGATGCCTGGAACCGCCTGCGCGGATTTCAACCATGGCCGGGAGCATTTACCAGCTTTCGGGGCAAGATGCTGCACCTCCATTCCGCCATACTCCTTCCCGCAGGTGCTAGTGCTCCGGCGGCGCACTTCATCATCGAAAACGATCGCTTGCTGCTGGGCTTCGCGCACGGTACGGCCCTCGAGGTTCGGGAACTGCAAGTCGAAGGCAAGAAGCGGATGAGCGCCCACGATTTCATCAATGGCTATCGTCCCCGGAACGATGAAGTTCTAGGCAGTTAGGAAGGAGCATTCAGCATTCAGCATTCAGCATTCAGCATTCAGCATTCAGCATTCAGTACTCAATACTCAATACTCAATACTCAGCACTCAGCAGTTAGCAACTAACAATTAGCAACTAGCAATTAGCAATTAGCAACTAGAGCGTGTTTCAAAAATCGGTTTGTATCAGGGCACGGCTTCAGCCGGGCCGTAAGATCTACATAACTATGAGGGCTTTAGCCCCTGCCCTCAGCGGCTAAAGCCGTTATCTTGGGCCGCGGTGGCGGCACGACTAGAAGCCGTGCCCTGATACAAAACGATTCATGAACGGCTTCCAGTACTCAGCACTCAGAAAACTAGTAATAAAAATAGGTAGCAATCATCAAGAACATTCTGGATGTCAATCTCGCGACGGCTGCGAACCGCCGATCGACACACGGAAACGCACGGCCTTTGTACTGAATGCTGAGTACTGAATGCTGAGTGCTGAGTGCTGAGTGCTAACCATGTCCATCTCTCCCGCACGCGCGGTCGCTTTCGACATCCTCCTGCGGGTCGACCAGCAGAACGCCTACGCCAGCGAGTTGCTGCACTCCGATCGATTGGAAAAGCTGACACCTGCCGATCGCAGTCTCGCAATGGAACTCGTCATGGGAGTTCTTCGTTGGCGCTCGCGACTGGATGAGGCGATCGCAGCGGCGGCATCTCGGCCGCTCAAGAAGCTGGATGCCGAAGTATTGACCGCGCTTCGGCTAGCGGCGTACCAGCTGCGATTCTTGACCCGCGTGCCGGCGCATGCCGCCCTCAATGAAAGCGTGGAGCTGGTAAAGCGCGCACAGAAAAGATCGGCGGCGCCGTTTGCGAATGCGGTGCTGCGGAAAATCGCTGAAGCCGGGAAGGAACCTCTGCAACCTTCGGCCGACGAAGCTCCGGCTTCTTTCCTGGCGCGTGAATACGCTCATCCGGAGTGGCTGGTTGAGCGCTGGGTAGCGCAGTTTGGTGTGGAGCGGACCCGCCAAATCTGCGAATTCGATCAGCGGATACCCGCCACCTCGCTGCGTCTGGAAGACGCCGACGCTGAACCGGACCTGGCGTCGGAAGGTGTCAAGCTTGCGCCGGGTGTCTTGCTTGCCAGCTCACGCACTCTGGTCGAAGGCGACCTGACGCGGACTCGCGCCTACATAGAAGGCCGGGGGTTCATTCAGGACGAAGCTTCGCAACTCGTCGCGGCATTGGTCGGCACGGGCTCTCGTCTGCTCGACTGCTGCGCCGCTCCCGGCGGCAAGACGGCCGCCATGGCGTGGCGCAATCCCACGGCGCAGATCATTGCGGCGGAGATCCACGAGCACCGCGCTGCTCTGGTGCGGAAGCGTGTGCGTGCCGCCAACGTTAAAGTGATCGCTGCGGACGCTTTGCAGCTCCCGCTGGCTGGTGGGTTCGATCGCGTGCTGGCCGATGTGCCGTGCTCGGGCACGGGAACCTTGGCGCGCAATCCGGACATCAAATGGCGGCTCGCTGTAGAAACCCTGAGCGAACTCCACACGAAGCAGGTTGCGATCCTCCGCGCGGCGTTGCAACAGCTCGCGGCCGGCGGACGCGCCGTGTATTCCACTTGCTCGTTGGAGAGAGAAGAGAACGAAGCAGTTGTGGAAGAAGTGTTGCGCGACACCGAAGGATATCGATTGCGGGACTGTCGCGAGGAACTCGAAAAACTTCGAGCAACCGGCGAACTGAAGTGGGAGGATCTGGATTCGCTGCTCAACGGAACGTTTCTGCGCACCATTCCAGGGATGCAGCCGTGTGACGGATTCTTTGCGGCAGTGATTGAAAAGCAGTGATCGGTTGCCGGTGGTCAGTAAAGGCTGCCATTCAAATCCGGAGCTCTGGAACCCATCTCATAAATCATTCTGAGGCGTATCAGGGCACGACTTTTAGTCGTGCCGAACGAAGCGCAGCAAAGGTCGGGCTTTAGCCCCTGCAAAAACAGGTCCTCAGGGGCTGAAGCCCGAGTCATTGTCGACCCGTTGCGGCACGTCTGAAGCCGTGCCCTGATACAAAACGATCTATGAGATAGGTTCTGGTAACTGAGAACCGGCAACTGACAACTCCCCTGGGAAACGCAAAAGGCCGGCACACGGCCGGCCTTCGCTTCAGAAAGAGCGAACCTACTTCTTGCTGGGTGCGATCGCGTCCTTTGCCGCCTTGGCGACGCGGAATTTCACCACGGTCTTGGCGGCAATCTTAATGGCTTCGCCGGTCTGCGGATTGCGGCCCATGCGCGCCTTGCGGTTTGACTTCACCAGACGTCCGAGACCCGGTATCACGAATACGCCGTTCTTCTTCGTCTCTTTGATTGCCACTTCCGCGAGCGACTCGAGGAACGCGGCAGCCTGTTTGTTGTTCATTTCATGTTCCTCCGCCATGTGGCGGACGAGCTGGGTCTTGGTCATGCCTGTTGCCATTAGTAAATCCTCCTTGAAGATTTGAGCGATAAAAATGCTCAAGTTGTGCGTATCTTATACCAACCTGATTCGAGTGGAAAGCGTTTTCGCCATATTTTATGCGGTTTTTCCACAGGCCGTGCTCGGGAAGCCATTGCCCATGCGGGTCCAGCCAACCGGCCGCTTCCGGGAAGGTGTCATAATGGGAGATCGGGGCCGATACGCTGGCCCGCGGAGTACCACCCTTGAGCTGCGCCATTTGCAGTAACCGAAAGGAAAAACGCTTCTGCCTGGCGGTGCATGGACGCATTTGCCCGCTATGCTGTGGGGAACAGCGGGAGCGCACGCTCGACTGTCCCTCCGAGTGTACTTACCTGCAGCAAGCGCGCCAGCACGAGAAGCCACGACATCTGGAGGACGCGCCGCCGGAGGAAGTATTCCCCAAGGTCGAACTCTCCGACGAATTCCTCCAAGCTCGCGAGCCAGTGATTTCGGGAATCCTGCAGACGATCGGCAGGCTTTCACGCCGCGACCGCAGCTTGAATGACCAGGAAGTAATTGCCGCCCTGGTCAACCTGGCCAAGAGCTACCGGACGCTGGTCGGCTCGGGTTTGATATATGAGCAAGTACCGCCAAGTCTTGCACAGCAGGCCCTCATCGAAGCTGTGCGTCAACTCCTGCAAGAATTTCGCGAACTGGAACGGGAGCACCTCGGACACACCACGCTCAAGGATGCCGAGGTGTTGAAGCTGCTGGTGCTCGCATTGCGGCTGGCGCACATCCACACTTCTGGACGACCGCGCTCGCGTGGGTTTCTGGATTTCCTGCGTGATCGATTCGCTGAGGCGCTATCCTCAATCGCCGCCGCGGACGAGCCGGGAAGCCGGATCATCATGCCGTGAGAGCTTCGTGTTTCAGCTCGGCGGCTGATACTATCGGTTTTCTCTGCGTATGCACGTCGCTCACGGAACCATTCTATTTTTCGCGGCCCTCCTCGCCGGAGCTATCAACTCCGTGGCTGGCGGCGGCAGCTTCGTTTCCTTTCCAACGCTGTTGTTCGTGGGTATCCCGCCAATAAACGCCAACGCCACCAACACCGTGGCGCTTTGGCCGGGACAACCGGCCAGCGTCTGGGCCTATCGCCACGAGTTTCGCAGCCTGTCGCGGCGCGTCCTGGTGCCCCTCACGGTGACCGGCATTCTTGGAGGCTTTCTCGGCGCTTATGTTCTGCTGATAACTCCGCCAGCAACCTTCATGAAGTTGGTGCCGTGGCTGCTTTTGATCGCCACCCTGATTTTCATGATGAGCGGACGGATTTCGCGCTGGGTGCGACAGCGGGCCGAGCACGGCGAACACCACGAGTTCGCCACCGGCCGCGGAATTTTTCTCCAACTGTTCATCGCGTTTTACCTGGGCTACTTCGGCGCCGGAGCGGGCATCCTCATTCTCGCCATGCTGGCGCTGCTGGGCATGGACCACATCCACACCATGAATGCGCTTAAAGCCTGGCTGACCACGGTGTCCAACGGCGTGGCCATGGTCCTGTTCGTTGTGACGCCGCACGTAGTGTATTGGCCGCAAGCGATACTCATGGTTATTGGAGCGATGCTAGGTGGCTACTTCGGCGCCTACTTCGCGCGCAAGACCAAACCGGAATACGTGCGCGCCATCGTCATCGTGATCGGCTTTACCTTGACGGCCTACTTCTTCGCGAAGCAGATCTGGGGATGAGGCGAGCAACTAGCATTCAGCCTTCAGCCAAAGCATGCGGCTTCGTTCTTGCATTGTCATCCCGACCGAGCCCGCCGCGGCGGGCGAGCGGAGGGACCTGCTTTTGATTGTGCCGGCCTTTCGGACAGCTAAGAGCTTTCTTGCGGAGGGAGTCGCAACTGACTGCTGCACTGAGCGGGAGATTAGTTTGCGGAAGGCGGGACTGGGTCGGCGTCGCGTTCGCTTGCACTGCGTTGAGGAAGACGAGGAACCCCAACGCCATCAGGAACACCGCTAGAAATCGCTTTAACAGCCGTTTTCCAGTCACGGCAAATTTAGATGCAGGATTCTCGCCCAGTGGCCTGCCGAGAGCATAACGCAAACTACATGGGTATCGGAATTCGATAACCGGAGAGTGATGAGTTCAAATTTTTCGGCGCAATTCTTCGAGGTGCTGCTGCCTCTCTCTGACCTGTTTCAAATTCTTTGGTCTTTCATCGGCTTCAATCGCTGCAGTCAATGCGGCAATTGCCTGGCTGTATTGTCCCTTGGCTTCGTACAGCCTTGCCAGAATCCCATTAACGGTACTTTGGGCCCTTAAGTCCCTCGCGAGCAATGACAAAGAAAGCCTCGCATATTCCTCGGCTTCCTCGTATTCATCAACTGGGCGATTGGCGACGATTGCGCCAGCCCAAGAACTGTAAACCCGGCCTTGGTGGGCAGGATTGGGAAGCAGTCGGAGACTAGTGCGGTAAGATTCCTCAGTTTCCTGCCAGCGATTGTTCTGGCGGCTCAGCCAGTTCCCCAGTGAATGCCAGACCTGCCCTTGGTCCGCAGGGTCGTGCAGCAATCGGAGGCTCTTGTGGTAGGCCTCCTCCGCTTCTTTCCAGCGCGGACTCTGGCGGCTGAGCAGGTTCCCCAGTGAATGCCAGACCTGCCCTTGGTGTGCAGGGTCGTGCCGCAGTTGGAGGCTCTCTTGGTAGGCCTCCTCGGCTTCTTTCCAGCGCGGACTCTGGCGACTGAGCAAGTTGCCCAGCGAATGCCAGACCTGCGCTTGATCCGCAGGGTCGTGCAGCAATTGGAGGCTCTTGCGGTAGGCTTCCTCGGCTTCTTTCCAAGCGTGCCCTCTGCCGGCTGAGCAAGTTGCCAAGCGAATGCCAGACCTGTCCTTGATGCGACCGGTCATCGTACCATTGAAGGCTGTCACGGAGAGCGCGCTCAGCACGCTCGCGATCCAGACTCAGGTTGCCAAATAAGTGTGCGGCAATCGCAAATATATCTCCGGGCCTCCCTTGTTTCCACACCAAATAAAAGTACTCTCTGGCTCCATTCCGGTCTCCGCGGGCACGCGCTGCCATTCCCCTTAAGAAGAGCAGTTCCGGAGGCAACTCCTTAACTTGGCGCTGTACTTCATCGCTCACGTAATCGGCGGCTGAGCAGGTAGCCTCACGCGCGTCAGTGGAGGCCTGTCGCCAAATTTCCGCACACAGTTGCGCTCCTTCTTCAATCCGTCCTGGCATCAGCAGTTTCTGGTAGGCGGCTTGAAAGCGCGCCTCGCGCACTCGATAATTCGTGATCTGTCCATCCGGGGACAGACTGGTCGCCTTATGCTCCGCTTTGGAGGCTAGCCTTATTCGAATTTCGGTTAGGCGATCCGCAGGAAATTGCCGACTCAGAAGATCAGCAAGTCCAACACGCACATCTTCAGAAATACGCCAAGAACCATCCCAGTTGCGCACCACGCAGCCGAGCCGTTTGATTCGTGCCAAGATATCTTGGGTTTGCGCCGACTGCGGCAGAACCACCTCAATCGCCTCTGAAGCCACCTCATCATCCAATGACAAACCTGCGGAACACGCCAGCAACGACGAGCGCATGGCCTCATCGTTCGTAAATAGCTGGAGGTATTGATCGGCTTTGTAGCGGGGGCTTCTATCTTTGATCATGAATATTATTTCGCTAGGTGGTTCTGCCAGGCGTCTCGATCACAATGTTCTTCAATATAGGTGTAAACCCTACCGGGGCTTGTGAGCAGGTCTAGGTGCGCCATTTTCGAAACCAAAGTACTTTGACTCTGCAGATTATACCCATATCGATGCTGCAGATGGCGACGAATGTCATCCGCAACAAAGGAAGACAGATCAACCTTCCTGACCTCCACATTTGATAGCAGTGGTCCGTCGCCAGGGCAACGCAGAAGAGCCACCCGTGCACCGCCTCCGTCCTTCCGCTCTAGCACAATTTCCAAAATTGACTTCAGCAAAAACGGATCCCCGGCCCCAGCTAGCAGCACGACATTTTGCTCGCTGTTATTCTCGAGAAACTCTCTCAGCTTCCGGAGCGCGGTTTCATTGTTGCAAACGGGCAAATGGTAATGCCATTGCTCCAGCAGGCCGGCAACGATACTCGCGATCTCCGCAGGAAGACCTGGCGACGCATCTATTTGGCCCACTAAGAATCCTGAAAGCTCGACTTGCGCCTGGCACCATTCAGTCACATACTTTACGTCTGATGCAGAAGAAAGCGGTAAGACAAACAGAACTGGTGAAGGCGCTTTAAGGTACTTCTGGAATTCTTTGACAAAATCGTCCCGGTTGATTCGCCGCTGGGCTGCCAAGTCTGCGTTTAGCACCCGCGTTGCGGCATCACTCAATTGCGGCATAGGCCCCTCGGGATTTCGGAAAACCACCCGTGCCCAAGGTGTTGCCCAGCGTATGGCACCCCCAGAGAGCCCTTCTAGTTCCGATGCGGTCTGTCGTATTTGTGAAGAGAACCACCGAAGCTGCCATTCTGAAATTCTCTGTACCAAGTCAGTCTTGTCCCGCCATTCGAGCTCAAAAATCAGCTTGTCCGGGACGTGCGAATCTTCAGGTTTGATCTGATACCCAACTACGAGACTGTGCAGTGTCTGGTGCAGTTCCGATACTGGGTTCAACTCAAACAACCGGTGATCACTACGAAAGTATCCCGCTCGAATCGCTGATGTATCCAGCAGATCAGCCGTGGCGAGCAATAGTCCAAGTAGCTTCAGTCTTCCTCGCGTTTGACCGTAGAGATAATCTTCTTCCGGTAACTGCAACGCGAAGTCGGTCCAGTGCCCTCGAGCGACCTTAGCAATCGCGAGACGTGCATTCGAATCATGGATTGGCAACGTGACTTTGCGTTGCTCAGGGCCGACCCAAACGGATGAGTGCAAGATCAATTCATAAGCATACTGTGCGTGCTTTTCCCTTGCGTCGGGCACCCCCAACTGCATGCCAATATCATGCAAATGGCAGGCTGCGATCAGGACGAAAATCTCCTCGGGAGATAGCGGGTGGCTGCTCGCTTGTAAGTTGGCCGTAAGGCTGTCCAGATTCACTTCAACCTGGCAATAGTGCGGGCCGCCATGAACAGTGAACTCGCGAAGATGCTGGCTCCGCCAGATCGCCGCAGCTTCGTCACAGATGCGGCTCAGCTCCGGCGCTAAGTCCTTATTGCTCGATTCGCACAAATGCTCAAACAGACGTCGTCTAGCCATCTGGAGTCCCAACAAACTTTCTTCGACTGGCGGATGGCCTAGGCTACCATTCTTAGGGCGCCCCACCCAAGCTTCTTTTGCGTGAGCTTCTTTTGCTTGGGCAACCCGCTCCGACTTATCTCCACCCGCAGGTCACGATTCAGCCCCGAAATTCTCGCGGCTCCCGGTAGCGCAGCTTCATCATCAGCAAAGGAGCGCTGAGGAAGAAAGTCACGGCATTCGGCAGGATGATGGGCAGCGAGTGGATCATGAAGCCGTAGCTCACCCAGAGCAAGAGGCCTACGTTGAGGCTGATCAGCATGAGCAGCGAGAGATCGCGGACGGACTTGGTGCGGAAGGAGTGCAAGGCCTGCGGAAGATACGCCAGCGTGCACAGCGTGCCCGCGGCAAAGCCGGTTA
>DATCCF010000422.1:0-2374 GCA_036511435.1 Terriglobales bacterium
CGAAGCGCGCGACCTGATGCTCAGCGTGCGTGGAGACGGTTCGGCGCGCTCGCAGCAGACCCGTTTGGGCAAGGCGCTTGCCGCGAAGCGTGATCGAGTATTCAACGGGCTCACGGTAAAGCAAAGCGGGTGGCAAAGGGCGGCGCCCGACGCCAAATGGGCACTGCCGCGGCGAATCCTGGGTCCTCCCTGGCCACTTTCGGCAGCGGGTGGATTGGTGGCACAAAGTCTCTAGCCTGACTTTCGCACTTCGGGGTCATCCCTTCGGCTAACCCCTTCAGATTCAGTGAGGGCACTGCAAAGGTCTTCACCACAGGGAGGGCTGATCGGCGGCCTCGGGCGGGGCCAATAATAAGGCCACCTGCGCGGCCTTGATGCGTGGCGGTGGTTGGGAGGGGAGCGTGATCTGGATGTGGTCCAACATCGCCTGCACGTCTTTCTCTGGCTGGGTGTGGCGCGGCAATATCAGCGAGCGGCCGTCAAGCATGGGAATCCATACCTCTACCATCTGGATCGTCGCCAGCTTTTCGAATACCGCCGCCGGCGTTAGCCCCGGCGCGTGAATCATCAGGCGGTTCTTCAAAGTAACTTGCAGGCAGTAGGCCAGGAACGCAATCAGGATGTGCGCGTCGGCCCGATGTTCGAGCTGATGATAGATGGGACGGACACCCAACTCGCTCTTCAACGAGCGAAAGACACTCTCGATCTGCGTCAGTTGCACATAGCGCGTCCACAACTCTGCCGGATCTTCGGCGGTGAGATTGCTGCGCAGCAGATAATGGCCGTCGCGCTGTTCGGACGCTTTCAGCTTGGCCTTGTCGACCTGAAAAGAGAAGGTCTCGCGTGTCACCTCCTGATCCTTGGTGGGCAACTGAATCTTCACGAACCCGAACGCCCGGCCGGCTTCTTTTCTGGCGGCGCCGATACGTAACAGTAACTGGTCGCGTTTGGGCAAGCTCTTGCGCATCGCGCGAAGCTTGCGCAACAAGCGGACCAATCGCTTGCGCCGCATCGCGATCTCCTTCGCCTGCCGCCCATCGCTCTTGGCGAGCACGTAGAGTTCGCCCTCATGCTGATACAGCTTCACCTCCACCGAGTCGCGCACCTTTTGCCACGGCAGATCCAGCCATTTCTTTTCATGCTCACTGATTCTGCTCCTGGGCGTGCCCACCAGATAGAACGTCTGTCGTTCGGGCTCGCGCATCTCTTTCAGAATCGCCTCGGTTGGAACTCCCCGATCCATCACCCATACCCGCCGCGCCTTGCCGTACGTGCCCTCGATCTTCTTGAGAAAGTCCGGCAGCGTCTTGCGGTCCGAGGTGTTGCCGTTCATCACTTCATAGGCCAAGGGAAATCCATCCGGCGTGACGACCAGGGCAATCACCAATTGCAGACAATCCGGCCTCTTATCCCGGCTGTAGCCGCGCTTGGCTTTTGCATTCTGCTCCATCTCCCCTTCGAAGTACGTGCTGGTCAGATCGTAAAGCAGCACTTCGAAATCCGCGTGGAACAGGTCTGCCCATTTCTGCTTTAGCCAGATGAATAACTCCTGTTTGTGTTTCAGCACCCGATCTAGGCAGCGGTACAGGCGATCCTTCTCGGCCACGGAAAAGTCGGTTTCCAGCAGTTCGTCCATGGCGCTGTCCACGAACCACTGCCGGTGCAGGTGATACTCGCTGCCTGGATCCAACAGCCGATTCACCACCAGTAGCCGCAGCACTTTTTCCCAACTCACCCTCTCGCGCGCTTCCGGCAATCGCTGCTGCCAAAACTCATCCAGCCCGAGTTGCTGCCACAGCTCGCAAGCCAGCCAGCAGTTGCCGAATACCCGCGGTCGTCGCAGCTCCAACCCGCTCAGCTTCACCTGGACGCTGTCCAGCGCGTCGGCGGGAATCTCCCGGTCTTCGGGAAACAAACTCATGCTGGTGTAGCATTGTTCGTCTTCATCGAACACATCCAGTGTCTTGCGCCACGCAGCCTGTTGCTGGTCGTTGATCTCGCCCAAATACAGAACCGTCCGCTGCACCGTCTTGTCGCCTGGCAGTCGCCGATTCTCCACGATGCTGAAGTAGCGGTGGTTCTTGCCGTCCTTCCTGCGGTTGGTGCTGCGTAGAAACATCGGAAGCAGCAGCATGCCAGAAATCCAAGCGTATGAAAAGGGGGTAGGTCTTCACCCAGGGGTTTTCTGAAAATTTACGATGTAGACAATAGACTTACGCCTCGGCGCACCCCGAAAGTGGCAGGGAAGTGCGAAAGTCAGGCTAGGGGACAGGAGCAGAGTTCGTCATGACGTCCAGAGGTCCGTTTATCGGCATCGACCGCCACGCCCTCCGCCGACATTAATTGGCTCAGTTGTGCCCGCCGAGATGCTGTC
>DATCCF010000423.1:0-4817 GCA_036511435.1 Terriglobales bacterium
ACAATGCCGCACAAATCGATCAGTCCCTCGATACCGAATAATCGGCCTACCGCGAGTCGCCGCCTTGAGCGAAGGTGACGGCGATCCGACAATGCGACTCAGCAATTTCATCTCCCCAGGGCCGTGGGAGTTTTCCAGAAAACCGAAATTCTAGGATAGCATCTTACGATCTCAAAGATGCCAGCCGCTCGCGCTCGATTGGCTGCAGCAGTCCCCAGACCAATAGTAGTGCCCCCTCGGCTGGCCGCTCTGAAATGCGTATGTGCTTGCTGCCTCCCGGCTGCGCGTTCACTGATATACCATATGGGTATGCTTTTTTACGTTTGGAGCGACTGACCACGGCCAATGGAATCTCCCAGGCGACTGCATTTCAAAACCTTCATTTTGATTCTAATCATGGTTCTTGCCGGCCCTTTGGGCAACGTTCTGCTCGGCAAAGGCATGAAGCACATGGGGCCGATGAAACCCTGGCCTCCCGCGGAACTGCTGCACGTCTTCATTCGCGTTTTTACCTCTGGCACGATATGGCTCGGAGTCGGCTCCCTGTTGGTGTTTTTCGCAGCCTATATGATCGTTCTGTCGTGGGCCGACTATAGCTACGTCCAGCCAGCCTCGGCTATTGCGTACGCTGTAGTTGCGCTGTTGGCCTCGACGTGGTTGGGCGAAGTTGTCCCCCCATTGCGATGGGCTGGCATCGCGGTCATATGTATCGGGGTGTTTCTCGTCGGCCATACGCATCCTACTACCACGGAGAATAGCTAGTGGTGTCTGAGTTCATATTGTTTTTCTTCATAGTGGTCTTCGGAACAATGGGCGAGATCTTCATGTCGCGCGCGATGAAGGAAACCGGCGAAGTGAAAAACTTCAGGCCGGTAGCGCTAATCGAGGTGATCCTCCGCGCCTTACGCGTCAGGTGGATGTGGTTGGGTGTGGGGATGATGGCCATTGGGTTCTTCTCGCTGCTTGCGGTGTTTTCCTTTGAAAATGTAAGCTTTGTCGTGCCCGTGACGGCCCTGAGCTACGTCGTGGGCGCGTTGGGAGGAAGGTTCTTCCTGGGAGAACGTGTCAGCTTGCAACGTTGGATCGGCATTCTTCTGGTTTGCGCGGGCGTAACGTTAGTGCTCGTCGGCAGGAGGTAGCGGTTTATGCCCCGACCGGCGAAAGTGCGCTCAATCTCATGGACCGTGTCCCCCAAGAGCACGTTGGTCTTGCGAGAGATTCTCGCAATCGCCGTGGACTCGTTTCGCGCCGACAAAGTGCGTGCCACCATGACTGCCCTGGGAATGGTGATCGGCACTTTCTCGCTGGTTCTGGTCGTCACTATTGCGCTAACGGGAAAACAGTACGTTCTGAATGAAATCCAGAAGATTGGCGCCAATCTCATCTGGGCCGAATATGCGGGGCCGGCGAATGGGGGAGCGACCACCGGCACGGCCGACTATCTGACCGTGAACGACATGATGGCTGTGGAACAGCAGGTGCCGGGCGTGCAGGAAGCGTCGCCGGTGCTCAACTTGCATGAGCCGATACTGGTTGGCAACGGCAAGCAACGGGACATGTTGATCCTCGGTGTAAACCCGGAATACGTCAACGTGCGCCGCATGGTCGTGAGTTCAGGCAGGTTTTTCGATCAACAAGACTCGCAATCCCACCACAAAGTCGCCCTGGTGACGGAAGACTTCGCCATCCGGCAATACGGCGGAATTGAGTTCGCGTCGGGACACGAAATTAGTATCCAAGGATTGCCGTTTGTGGTGATTGGCACCTTTCGCGAGAGCGTGGCGACGTTTGGCCAGTCAGAGATACAGGACGACACGGTTCTTATTCCATATTCGGTGGCGCGTTATTTGACGGATACGAACGCGGTCAACCAGATTTATTTTTCGATGTCGGATGCTGGCAGCGTTCCTCTTGCCTCGCAACGAATCCTCGCGGTGTTAAAGGCGCGGCATCGGGCCGAGTCGGTCTATAACGTCGGTAACCTCACCCAAGTACTAGGCTTGGTGGCGAAAACCGCGAACGCGTTTACGATCGTTCTCTTGCTGTTTGCAACCATCACCCTGGTTGCCGGTGGAGTAGGGATCATGAACATCATGCTTGCCACCGTGAGTGCCCGTATTCGAGAAATCGGCATCCGCAAAGCGGTTGGAGCCACGGGCCGCGAAATCCAGCTGCAATTCCTTTCTGAAGCTGTGATGATCTCTTTGATCGGCGGAACCATCGGCACCTTGGCCGGGCTGGGGCTCCCATTTTCACTCTGGGTCTTCACCCAGTACCGGTTCCCGGTGTCCGGGCTTTCCGCGCTGATCGCAATGCTAGTCTCCTGCCTGATCGGTATCACCTTCGGTACCCTACCGGCCAAGAATGCTTCGAGATTAGATCCGGTAGAGTCCCTAAAATACGAGTGAGAAGAGATGCCAGCGCCAGATGGGCGAAGCGTTCAGCGGCATGGGCGTCGAACCTTGCCGGCATGTGGCTCGCTACTTCTTCTCCCCATTCTTGGGCTGGTTGTAGGTGAGGCCTGCGATCTCAAACATCGTGGGCGGGAATCCATTGTTGTAGGTCACAGACGTGATGAAGCGTTGACCGGTCATTTCACCGTTACGGTGTCGCACAATGCTGAAGGGTGTCTGGATACCCTGGATCAGGCGATAGTTGCTGAAAACTTCCGACTCGTCATCGAGCTGCCGATCGAGCGGATCGCGGTAGCTATAGGTTTCCCTCACTGGCAAGTGCGAACGGGGATCAACGGACAAGGTCACGCTATCGTTCGTGGAATTCAAGATGGTCACCTGGTCGGTGAGGTTCTGCTCCACGATTGCCGTCCCGTCGTAGAGGACCATGGTGTCCGATGCGCCCAGCCATTTGCGGATTACCCACTCCAATGAATGATCGCGGTGGCGCAGATAATCCTGGAGGTGTTGCGGGTCCTGTGTTGCGGTGCCCTTGTAGGTGATCTCGTATCCCTTATCGCCAACATTGAGTTCGATTAGGTCCCGCTGCTTGGTCAACTCGACGCGCTCTTTGTCGGGCCACTCCCAGAACCGCCAGAATACAAGCCCCTGCCCGCTCGGTTGTCCGTGATAGAACGCGTAGGCGCGGCCTTCGGTTTTCGTGTCGCGCACGTTGAGATACGCATCGCCGCCCAGGGCCTTGATCATGTCGTTGAGAATCTGGAGCGCCTTCTGCACACTGGGGTCTTTGGTCGAAGCGAAGTGCGCCGTCGGCCATGCGGCGGGAGCGGCTGGAGTCTGCGCCGGTGCGGCTGGCATCGGGGATGTCTGAGCGAGGACAGACGCCGCCAGCAGGACAAAGAAGCCGAATATCGCGACTTTACGCATGAGTTCTAGAGCAGCTCGGAGGTTCTGTGGATGCTCTACGCGATTGTAAACACATTTTCGAAATAGCCGCTGGTGCGGATGCGAAGCGAAGCGCCGGAAGCCTCCACCGCAGCCTGTCACTTCTCGGCGACTAACGCCTTGGCGCG
Organism: Terriglobales bacterium; assembly: GCA_036511435.1. Taxonomy (GTDB): domain Bacteria; phylum Acidobacteriota; class Terriglobia; order Terriglobales; family Acidobacteriaceae; genus Bog-257. The sequence continues at coordinate 3,488 of DATCCF010000423.1, forward strand.
CATCAACTCCGGGCGGTCAGAGTTCACTCCATCGCAGTTCTTCAGAAGGGCGGCGTAGTAAGTGGTAGCCTTCCCGGTCTCGTGAGCCAGCCCAGCAGCCTGAGCTGCACCGGCCAGTGCGTTGAAACGGTTGGGATCGATCTTCATCGACTTCTCGTACTGCACCAATGCTTCCTCCGGCCGGTCGAGTTGCAGCAACATATCGGCCAGCATCTCGCGCGCGGGTAATTCCACCTCGCCCTTGCCGATGGCATCCTGCTTGTCGGCAACCGACTTCAGCAGTCCAATGGCCTCTTCATTCTGCCCCTCCGCAAACGCCAGCCACGCCGTAGCTTCGTCGCGATTTGTGCTCATGCCATCCACCGCGTAAGGCCTGTCGCTCTTGCGAGTGGCCTCGATCATCGCGTTGTACTGGTCAACCGCGCGCCCCGCCGCAGCGGCGTCATGCAAGTGACCCGCCCCAACCGCCTGTGCCCAGTAGGTGATTGCCTGGCCGTAGGGCTCCGCTCCAGGCGGCGGTTGCAATGCGGTTGCCTCCTTCCAGTTCTTCGTCTCCAGCGCATACATAGCGGGAAAATGCGCGCGCATTCGGTTAAGGTAGCCCTTCAAGCTGGGATCGACATCTTCCGGCGGTATGCTCGCCAATTGATCCACCACCGCCTTGGCCTTGGCGTCCTCGCCAATCTGCAGGTACGCGTATTCCAAGAAGTCCATGGCGTGCACCTGGTTCTCGGCGCCCATGTGCATGCCCGTCTCGTTGTGCTGGGTGGCGGCGATGGAAGCCAGGTTGGAGTCGATATCCTCCTGCCACAATCCCCGGCGCGCGAAGATGTGCGATGGCATGTGCAGGGCATGCGGTGAGGCCGGAGCAATTTGCGCGTAGCGTCGGGCGGCCGCCAATCCCGCCGGTGCGAACTGCGGGTTGTCGCAGGCGTGAATCAGGTAATGCGCCACTCCAGGATGATTCGGGTCTTCCTGAAACAGCATATTGAGAATGGAAATCGCCTTCTTGCGATTAGCGAAGCTAGTGTCGTTGTCCGGCTCGGAACCGAGGAGCGAGAGCGCATAGAACGTCGCTGCTTCGTGGTCATGGGGATTGCTTTCATAGAGTTTTGCCATCGCGCGCGAGTAGGCAGTCGCGCGTTTCTCGAAGTCCCATTTGCCATGAGCGGTGCGATAAAACGCGGCCAAGTCTTTTCTAATCGAAGAATGAGCCTGAAGGAAGCCTGAGCAGATGGCTGAGGAAAGCTCCTTTCAGGGTTTGAATTTAAAAAACAGTCTAGCAGTCGTCGAGGCGGTGGGAATGTGGGAATCGCGCAGCGATTTCCAA
>DATCCF010000424.1:0-4442 GCA_036511435.1 Terriglobales bacterium
TAGAGCGGTTTAGTTATTTGTGTAGTCTAGGTGCCGCCGGCTGAAGCCGGCTCGGAGGTGAAGGATCAGCGGGAACGCGGCGCTGAAGCGCCGCTCTACCCGTGCTCGCTCGACTACAGTAATTCTTAAACTGCTCTAGAGTCTTCATCGAAGGACCCTGGTCCCTAGCGCCAGCACAATCATGAGCAGGTGCGGCCAATGGCGACATTGCTGATGCGACGTTAACGGCCAACCTTCTCGTTTACGGCTTCGCCTAGCGTGAGCACAATTACTGCGCCGCCTTCAGCGCGGTCTGAGATCTCGACTCGTCCTCCATGAGTTCTGGCTACCGCGTCCACAAATGCCAGTCCCAGACCGTGTCCAGTGGAATGTTGTCCCTTCACAAAGCGTTCGAAGGCACGGCTGCGAAGCCCCGGCGGAAACCCGGGACCGTTGTCCTCGACCGTGAGTTCGGCTTCGCCGTCCTTCACCCGTACTGAGATGTTGACCCGACAGCTGTTCGGAAGGTGCGCTATTTCGTTATCGAGGAGATTGGCGATTGTCCGGTTCAACAGCGAAGAATCTGCCTCAATCAGTGCCGGCTGCAGATGAGTTACGACTTCATGTCCACGCTCCGCCATCGCAGGCTGGTAGAGGTCTACCAACTGTTTTACCAGGTCGGAAAGCTCGACGGGTTCCTTCCGGGTTTGCAAGGCTCCGGCGTCGGCCTCCGCGAGATCGAGCGTCGTATTCAACAATTGCGAAAGCCGATCCAGGCCGTCAATGGCTTCGGCGACACGCTCCCGCCACTGGCGTTGATCGGCGTCCGACAGTGCGACTTCGAGACTGCCACGAATGGAGGTGACCGGGCTCTTCAGGTCGTGGGCCACCGAATCGGTGAGGATGCGCATCTGGTTAACCGACGAGTGAATGCGGTCGAGCATGCGATTGAAGGTGCGCGATAGGCGCGAAATCTCATCGAAATGCGGGCCCTCCGGGAGCCGGCTGCCCAGATCTTCGCTGCCGATGCGAGACACCGTTTCGCTAATGCGCTCTACCCGGGTCAGGGTACGGTAGGCCGCCAACCAGGTGATCAGGAAACCGAGAGCGACGGTCACGCCCCACACCATGAGACAACGCTCGGTCAAGCGGTCGAGCATCTGCGCGCCGTCGAGGTCGGCGAATCCCAGATACAGCCCGCCACCGTCCTTCTGGGCGTGGTACACAACCCGGAATGCCTTTTTCCATCCCTGCACGCGAACATTGGCTGGGACTCCCGGGACCAGCGGCATGCTCGTCACCGACGGGATAAACAGTTCCTTTGGAGTCGGCCCCACCCAGATTGGTTCCTGCCGCGGTTCCGTCTTCAGGAAGAAAACAGAAGATTGGTGCTTGCCATAGGCATCGCTGGTATCCGGCACTTCCCGGGAAGCAAGCTCTGCCACCTCCTGGACCAAGCGGTCATACAGCGCATCACGCGGGGTATTTTCCGAAACATCGGCCAGCACTTCGGCCTCCCCGCTCAGCCAAGCGTCGCTGCGCTCGCGAATATCTCTCGCGATCAGTAGATACATGATCGCAAAGGCTACCGCGCTTCCCAATGCGAAAGCCACGGTCGGCCAGATGGCGATGCGCCAGGCCGCTGACCGCCCCTGCGATTTAGTTTTCCTTAAGAACATAGCCAACACCGCGGATGGTATGGATTAGTGGGCGCTTGCCTTCGGCGTCTACCTTGTTTCGCAAACGGTAGATCTGCACATCCACCACATTGGTCGCCGGATCGATGCGCATGCGCCACACCCGATCGAGAATCATGGTCCGCGTCACCACCCGTCCAGCGTTGCGAACCAGGTATTCGAGGAGCGCGAATTCCTGGGTCGTCAGTTGTACCAGGTCGCTTCCTCTGCGGGCTTCGCGCCGAACCAGATCCAATTCAAGATCCGCTACCCGTAACCGCACCGCTTCCGTTTGGGGAGCGGCGCCACGGCGCAGAAGATTCCGGACCCGCGCCAGCAGTTCCGCCAGCGCGAATGGCTTGGTCAGGTAATCGTCGCCGCCCTGTTCAAGCCCCTGAACCCGCTCATCGACCGAGCGGCGCGCTGACAAAATCAATACTGGAGCGGTATGACCCAGGGCGCGGCAGCGCCCGATCACGTCAAGCCCATCCATGTCGGGCAATCCGAGGTCGACAATGAAGCCGTCGTAAACTTCTTCGTCCACGAGGGCTAACGCCGATTTTCCGTCCGGAGCAACATCGACTCGATAGCCAGCTTCCGTCAGGCCACGATTCAAGAACTCTCGAATCGCCGAATCATCCTCCACGACTAACAGTCGCACAGCTCTCCTCTTGCAATGGGCTTCCGAGTCAAAGGATATCGCAGACAGCTCTTGGCGTGTTTCAAACGTTGATCGCACGTCGCGCCAGTCCCAAAGCCTCGCTCCAGAATGCGGTAGAGTTATGAACTTCAGCCACGACTCGTCCGAGCGATGCCACGAACTCCTCGATGTGTTGTTCTTTCGCAACTAACGGGGGCGCTGACTTCAGCACCATGAAGTTATTCCCACATATCTGCGTAAGAACCCTCTCATGGCGGAAGAGTTTCATCACCAGCATTTGTCCAAACATGCCAGGGTGGATGGCTTTGAATGCTTCGAACGACAGGCGCAGCGCCGGCTTGGAGGGCACCTTAAATTCGATGCCGCTGAGCAGGCCCATGCCGGGAGCGGCTTTGAACATGTCGTATTCGGAGAGCGTCTCCGTCAATCTCCGGCGCAGGAGATGGCCAAGATGAGTGGATCGCTCGCCAAGATTCTCGTCCTCCAGAACATCAAGTGTCGCCAGTCCGGCGCGCATCGCCAGGCTGTTTTCGCCGAAGGTCGAGGTGTGCACTATGGCCCGCTTAAGTGAGCTGTATACGGCATCGTTTACGCTGTCTGTCATGAGCACGGCTGCGACCGGGACCAAACCTCCACTAAGAGCTTTCGCCAGAATAACCATGTCAGGCTGCAGATCGAAGTGTTGCCCTGCGAGGAATTTCCCAGTGCGGAACATTCCTGTCTGCACTTCGTCCAGGACAGACAATGTGCCGTAACGTTTGCACAGGGACTGCACCTGCCGCAGATAATCCGGAGAAGGTATCCGGATACCGCCTTCCGACTGGATTGGCTCAACTATGAAGGCGGCGAACTTCCTAGTCTGGAGTTTTTACTCAACGGCAGAAACGTCGTTAAAAGGAACCGCTTCGGTGTGCGGCAGCAGCGGCCCAAATCCTGCCCTCCAGAATTCGTTGTCCATCAAGGAAAGAGCTCCGCAAGTGAGGCCGTGGAATGCGCGTTCCGCGTACAGCAGGCCATCGCGGCCGGTAACGGCACGCGAGAACTTGATGGCGGCCTCCACCCCTTCGCTGCCTGAGCTGGCAAAGAAAACCTTGCTCAGCCCGCCGCCGGCCAATCTGCACAGACGTTCCGCCAGTTCGCCTGCCAAGTCCGGAACATGGCTCTGCAGCATCGCAGGACCAGAGCGGTCCAGCTCTTCTTTCAAAGCCTCGATAATGCGGGGGTGATTGTGACCCGCATTGTGAACACAGTACCCGGAAAGGAAGTCCAAATAGCGGTCGCCACCTTCGGTCCACAGCTCCGCCCCCAAACACCGCTCGTAACGCACGTTCATGCCCAGCAAATTTAGCAATCGGACCCACTGAGGATTGACGCGCTCTGCGTATCTTGAACTGGCCGAGACAACCGATGGCTTCAATGATTCTCTCGAAACTGATGACAGAGACATGTGTTTACAGATTAGGTAGCCAAGGTGGAATTACCGTAGCATCCAGATGACATTCTGTTCATCTGGTCCTGCGGCGCCAGCGCCTGGCAGCCCAAACTCGAATGACAATCTCGTCATGCAGAGGAAAGATGCTTGTCAGCCGCGAGGCGCATAATCATAAAGGCAAGCCTCTCGTCCCCCGATTTCCGTTGAGCTACCAAGGATGACCGTACCTCGATCCCAGTCGCTGGTAAAGCGCCGCCTTCTCAAGAGCTTGGTTTTGCTCGGATGGGTGATGCCTCTCTGCGGTTTTCTCTGGGCGTCCGGCCCGTCCGACCCCCAAATGTACTCGATCAATCTCTCGGTAATCGACGAAAAAAACCAGCCTGTTCCCGATGCAACGGTTGCGGTTCGCTCAACCGGCGGGTTCATAAGCACTGCCATGACAGGTGCCACGGGAAAAGTAACGCTCGCGGTCAACACGGCCGGAAGCTATTCGCTGAGCATTCAAAAGAAGGGTTACCTCCCAACTGAAACCACGTTGGAGGTCAGCGAAAGCAACACCACTCAGGAGGTTGACGTTGTCTTGAGTGAAGCGGGGTTGAGCCAGCAGACTGTCGAAGTCAAAGGCGAAGCTTCGAATCCGGTCACTGAAACGGCGAGCAGCCAGGCGACGCTGCCTACCGCTCAGGCCAAGAAC
>DATCCF010000425.1:0-4269 GCA_036511435.1 Terriglobales bacterium
GGCGGTCGATCTGCTGGAGAAGGCCGTGGCGACAGCGATCGCCGCCGTTACGCCTCACAACGCCACCGCTTGGTTTCGCCACTGTGGGTATTTATTATCGGATACAGCTACCCCGGAACCGCTCTAAAACCAATTCCGCCCTTGCGGGACTCGGCCCTGCGCAATCGTTCCACCTTGCCAACTCAGACCGAGTTCTCGCACGCTCTGACCCTGTGCCGCTGCTCTAATCGCCGGTCGTCTGGCTGAGACTGCTGACCGCAACCCGTGCGGCCGCGATGTTTGTCAACGGCTGCTCGGTATGGCGCGGGTGCATGGTCACAACGTTCGCGGTATGCGATTCTTTGCCCTTCGCGATCCAGTTTCGGCGCTCGACGAAGGTCTCCGGCTCGTAGGTCACGCCGTTGGCCAGGCGCTTGTCTTCGCGTTTCGAAGTCCACAACAATACAGGCCCAACCACGACGCGTACCATGCGGGTGAACGTCCCGAAGGCGGATTCGACTTCGCACCGAAGGTCGCGAATCCGCTTCGATATGGTGGGATTGGTCGTGCGAAGCCGTTTCTCCATGGCCCAGAGCGCCGCATTGTAAGTCGTGCGCAACTTTCTGGCTTCCGCAGCGAAGCGACGCCGCACTCGCAAATCGGGATCATCGTGATAGCGCTTCCATCCTTGGAAAATGGTTTCGCAAATCCGAAATAAGCTGGGGCCATTGCGCTCGAAATCATGCCGGAAAGCCCAATCGAGAAAAATTTTCGACTCGTCGCGCGAGATGGCGGCATGCTTGTAGTTGAACTTGAACTGCCCGTGAATGTCAGCGAGGTCCACGTCGTCGAGCATGCGGCCCTCCTGCTGCATCTGGGCGTACAAAGGAGTGCCCGGTACCGGCGTGTACAGCATGAACTGGTGGAAATCCGTTCCGTGCGAGACCGCGTATTCGATCTCCTCATGAATGTTCTTGGGCGTGTGGTGTTCGAGGCCTACGATCGTTGAACCCAGTATCTTGATACCGTGCTGGCGTAGCTCCGCCGCGAGCGCTCGCGTATCGGTATTCTTCAGTTTGGCGTACCTGGAGTTCGGCGATTCCAGCCCCACCCAGATCCACGAAACCCCCAGTTGCACCAGTTCTTCCATGGTGTACTTGCGAATGGCATTCACCGACGAGAAAACATAGAGCGCCCAGCTCTTGCCGGCTTCCTTCATGCGCGCTAGAAGTTGCATGGCGCGCGGACGATTCAACAGGAAGTTTTCGTCCATCATGAAGAATGAACTCACGCCCAGGGAACTCTCCATCTGTTGCATCACTTCAAAGAGCTGATCTCCGGTTTCGTAGAAGTGGATGCTCTTGCCCTTGCCGCCGAAGAAGGAAGAAGTAGTGCAGAAGTTGCACCCCAGCGGGCATCCGACCGACGGAATGATGGTAGCCGCAGTATCGCATTTACTATCGGGGACCCGCATCCCCAGGATGCGAAAGCCAAATCCGGAGACAATTTCCGGATGAGCAATCGGCGCTTCCGGATCTTCGCCAAGGTAACGGCGCATCCAGGAGATGCCCTCGCCGCGAACGATGTAATCCGCATCAATTAACTTATCCAGCCCGGGAATGGCAGCGACGTGTCCGCCCACGACGATGATGGAGTTGGGCGACAGACGGCGGACTTGACGGCACATTTCGCGCACCTTGCCGAAATTCGGAATGATTCCAGAAATTCCAACAATGTCGTAATCGGAGGAAGTCAGTTCGCGCTGGAAATCTTGGAGCGTCGGGAAGTCGAGCAGCGTACTGGGCGCAGAGATGTTCCGCTGGATCATCATCAGTCCCCAGGAGCGGTGAAACATGCGCAGAGAGAAGCTGCCTTGCTCGCGCGTGACCTGGTTGTGATATAGCTCCATGGGATTGATGGAACGGCTGCCGAATTCGTCGTCCTGGGCATAGGGGCCAAACACGGAGCTCAGCAGCACCCGCGCCTGAGTCCCTTTGGGATGTGGAGTAATCCAAACAGAGTTCGATGTCGAAACCATGAGTTCATCGTAGGGAACTGCCGATATCGATTCTGTGATCTGTGCCACGTTGTAGTTGAAATGACAAAACTATTACATTTGCTGATCATCTTGGGAAACGAGACCGACACACGGGAATGGGCCTGATAGGAAGCAGGGAACATCGAGAAATCAACCCGTGGTTGATTGCGATCGCGGTCATGTCAAGCACATTCATGGAGGTGCTGGACACGACTGTGGTCAACGTTTCGCTGCCCCATATTGCGGGCAGCCTGTCCGCCAGCAATGATGAAGCCACCTGGACGCTCACGTCTTACCTGGTCGCCAACGCCATCATCCTGCCCATGACCGGCTGGCTGGCCGGGCGCTTCGGCAGAAAACGGCTGCTGATGCTTTCAGTGACTGGATTCACGGTTGCGTCATTTCTGTGTGGGCTGGCCCCTACCCTGCCGTTCCTGATTGTGTGCCGCGTAATTCAGGGCGCTTGCGGCGGCGGACTACAACCGCTCTCGCAGGCCATCCTGTTGGAATCGTTTCCGCCCGAGAAGCGTGGCCAGGCAATGGCATTCTGGGCCCTTGGTATCGTGGTGGCGCCCATGCTCGGTCCGGTGGCCGGAGGCTGGCTGACCGATAACTACAGTTGGCGCTGGGTGTTTTACATCAATATCCCCATCGGCGTTATCGCAATCATCCTGACCCAGATTTTCATCTTCGATCCGCCTTATCTGCGGCGCGAAAAAACTGGCATCGACTATTGGGGAATTGGGCTGCTGACGGTAGGTATTGGAAGCCTCCAGATCATGCTCGACAAGGGACAGGAAGACGATTGGTTTGGATCGCGCTTCATCGTCACGCTCTGCATCCTGGCGGTAGGAGGACTGACCGCGCTGATCATTCGCGAAATGAAAGCTGAGCACCCGGTGTTGGATCTTACGGTGTTCAAGTATCGCTCGTTCGCCATCGGCACATTCCTGATGACGCTGATTGGCTTCGTGCTGTATGGCAGCACCGTATTATTGCCGCTGCTGATGCAGGTGCTGCTGGGCTACACCGCTACCCACGCCGGGGTCACCAACCTGCCGCGCGGCCTGGCATCTTTCCTGATCATGCCGATCGTCGGCCGCCTGATCGGAAAATTCGATCAACGAAAGTTGCTTGGGATCGGCCTGGTAGCGTCCGCCTATGCCATGTGGGAGCTCTCCCGGTTCAGCCTGGACGTGGCTTCGGTGAATTTCTGGTGGCCGCTCATGATTCAAGGCGCTGCGCTGGGCTTTGTGTTCGTGCCGCTCACTACCATTACCAATGGCGCGATTCCAAATGAGCGCATGGGAAATGCCACTAGCCTGTTCAACCTGATGCGAAACATCGGAGCCAGCATCGGGATCGCCATGGTCGAAACCGTGCAGTTCCGCAACCAGCAGAAACACATCAACACTTTGGGCGCGCATGTTTATTCACAGAGCAGCGCTACCCAGCAGACGTTCGAAAGCATGAAAGCGCTATTCATGAGCCAAGGGTCAAGTGCCTCGACCGCGACACATCAGGCCTATCTGGCGATGTGGGGAATGGTGGAGCGGCAGGCGGCAATGCTTTCTTATAACGACACGTTTTTCTTCATGGCCTTGATGTTCGTTGCCATGATTCCGTTCGTATTCCTGCTGCGTAAGCCGAAGCTAGGAAAAGCAGGAGCGGCGATGATGCACTGAGTCTCGGGCAAAGAACGGGCAGGAGCTGCACCTGGATTATTCATGAGCACACGTATTTTCTTGGGGTGTCATCCCGAGCGACGAGCGTAGCGAGGAGTCGAGGGACCCCTTTGGCCTCCAGCAATCCCAGGTTTGTGCCGCGCCAGACGGCCACACTGTGATTTCTCGCAGCTATAGGGGTCCTTCGACTCGCTGCGCTCGCTCAGGATGACAGACAGAAAAGCAGGTCCTTCGACTCCGCGCCCGCCTGACCCGCAAAGGAAGCGGATCAGGCGGGCGCTACACTCAGGATGACCCTAACGTTGTCGACGTTATTGCTGTGGGGCCTCCGTTGCCGGCTGCGCGAACCGCTGCAGACGCTGGTCAATGCGGGCCATTTGCTTCTCGCGCATCTGGTCGGCTTTGGTGCGCTGCTCGGGCGTCAATACCTGGGTGTAGATCTGGTGTTGGATGGACGCTTTCTGGACCATCAACTGCGCCATGGCTTGCGATTGCTGGTTGGCAATCGCTTGCACCTTGGCCTGGTCGAAAGCGCCATTGGCCGTGGCGGCCAGCAGCGCCTTGCGG
>DATCCF010000426.1:0-11779 GCA_036511435.1 Terriglobales bacterium
AAAGTAAGAGAAGCCCCAATCAAAGATCCGAGGTGGAAGAATGCCCATCATTCACGGAGGCAACACTGCTATTGGTTAGTGTTCCGAAAATCCAACAGGTGTGAGTAGCCCCAACCGACTGTGAAGAATCCAAAAAACGTCCTGGTGCCCCGATTGCCGCACCGCCAAGCGCTTCCTGGCGAAACACAACATCCCCTACACCGACATCGATATTGAAGCCACGCCGGGCGCTGCCGACGAGGTCATCCGTCACGCCGGCAAGCGCGCCATTCCGCAGTTCGTGATTGATGGCCGCTGGGTTCAGCCCTACCGTCCCGGCGAGGGATTCCTATACGAGGAAATGAGCGAGCTATTGGGAATCATGGACGAAGGGTGATCAGGGACCAGGCGACACAAAATAGGAGCCATAGCGGTTCCCCATCTTGTAAAGCAGCCTTACCTGGAAGCGAAAGGGGGCCGCGTTTTGATCCCGGAATTCCAAGTCAACGATTTCCCCAACGTACAAACCGGCATCGGTCTCGAAACCGATGCCGGTTTCGCTGATGTCGGTGCAGGTCCCGTCTTCCGAACCCTCACTCAGTAAACCCTGGTAAATGATCCGCACAGGCACGCGGACCCGTATCCGGTTCCCCTTGCGCCGCTCCCACGGAAGAAGTTCGGCCGCCGGCGCCGTAGCGTTTTGCGCAATCGTGTCCTTCATTCCGGAGTTATCGGCAAGAACTCCGGCAGCCTTTAGTTTTGTTCCAAAACTGAAACGCGCTTTGTGCCAGCAGTTACAATAAAGAGTTTTCTTCTGTCCAACATTGCTGGCTGTGAAGGAGATCGCTTGATTGCTCGTTATACCCGTCCCGAGATGGGGCAGATCTGGAGTGACGAAAATAAGTTCCGGACGTGGCTGGAGGTGGAAGTCGCCGCCACGGAAACTCTGGCCGAGGCCGGAATCGTTCCGCAGGCGGCAGCCCAGGCCATCCGCGAAAAGGGCGGCTTCGACCTGGCGCGCATCAACCAGATTGAAGCTGAAGTGAAGCACGACGTCATTGCCTTCACCACCGCCGTCGCGGAAAAGGTGGGCCCGGAATCGCGCTGGCTGCATTACGGGCTGACCTCCAACGATGTGGTGGACACCGCGCAAGCGCTGCTGGTGAAGCAGGCGTCCGCCATTATCCGCGAGGACCTGAAGAAGTTGCGCGAGGTGTTGAAGCGCCGCGCGTGGGAGTTCAAGGACACGCCGGCGATTGGCCGCACCCACGGCATTCACGCCGAGCCGATTACGTTCGGACTGAAGCTGGCGAACTGGTACTCGGAGATGCAGCGCAATATCGAGCGCTTTGAAATGGCGGCCGAGCAGATGCGAGTCGGGAAGCTCTCCGGGGCGGTGGGAAACGCGGCGCACCTCGAACCGGAATACGAAGAGAAGATTTGCCAGCGCCTGGGACTGAACGTGGCGGCGGTTTCCTCGCAGGTGATCCAGCGCGATCGTCACGCGTTTTATGTTGCAACGTTGGCGGTCATCGCCTCGACGCTGGACAAGATCGCCACCGAGATTCGCCATTTGCAACGCACCGAGGTACGCGAGGCGGAAGAGTATTTCAGCGAGAAACAGAAGGGCTCGTCGGCCATGCCGCACAAGCGCAACCCGGTTACCTGCGAGCAGATCAGCGGCCTGGCGCGCGTGGTGCGTGCGAATGCGCAAGCTGCGCTTGAGAATGTTGCGCTGTGGCACGAGCGTGACATTTCGCACTCGTCGGTCGAGCGCATCATCCTGCCGGACTCGACCATCCTGGCGGATTACCTGCTGAGCAAGACGACGAATCTCATCGACACGCTGCTGGTCTATCCCAAGCGCATGTTGAAGAACCTGGAGTCCACGGGCGGACTGGTGTTCAGCGGCCAGTTGCTGCTCGACCTGGTCGAAGCCGGCGTGCTGCGCGAGGACGCGTATCGGCTGGTGCAGTCGAATGCCATGAAGGCGTGGAAGGAAGACTTGAACTTTCGCGAACTGATCCTGAGCGATCCGGAGATTACGTCGAAGGTAAAGCGCGAGACGCTGGAGCACGCGTTCGATTTGCAGCGGCCACTGCGGAATGTGGACAAGATCTTCCGGAGGGTGTTTGGGGAGAAGGCAGGGGCTAGGGGCTAGAGGTTAGGGGCTAGGGGTTAGGGGCTAGGGGCTAGGGTTCTCACACGCCCTCTTAAGCCCGCACTACCCGTGCACGGCGGACAGACCCGGTCCGGCAACTGACAACCGGCTACTGACTACTGGCTACTGGCTACTGCTCTCTTTACTCCAGCCGATTGATGATGGACGCGACGTAACCTGCGCCGAAGCCGTTGTCGATGTTCACCACGCTGACGTTGGACGCGCAGGAGTTCAACATGCCGAGCAGTGCTGCGATTCCCTGATACGAAGCGCCATAACCGACGCTGGTGGGCACCGCAATTACCGGCACGCCGACCAGGCCGCCAACCACACTGGGCAGCGCGCCTTCCATTCCGGCGCAGACGATCACCACGCGCGCCTGGGTCAGCACCTCACGGCGAGCCAGCAGCCGATGAATGCCGGCGACTCCCACGTCGTACACGTGCTGCACCTCGTTGCCCATGGCTTGCGCCGTGACCACCGCTTCCTCGGCTACGGGAATGTCGCTGGTCCCGGCGGAAACGACGACGATCTTTCCTTTGCCGTAAAGAGTCTCGTCCTGCGTGAGCGTGATGGCGCGCGCGAGCTCGTGGAATGCAGCCTTGCGAAACTTGCGCTTCACCGCGCGAAACTGCTCCGGCGAAACGCGCGTTGCCAGAACGTTGTGGCCCGGTTGCGCGAGCCGGGCGAAAATCTCCGCGAACTGCCGCGGAGTTTTCCCCGGTCCAAAGATGACTTCGGGCATGCCCACACGCAAGGCGCGATGATGGTCCACGTTGGCGAAGCCGAGGTCCTCGAAAGGAAGATGCCGCAGCTTCTGCACTGCTTCCTCGGATGAAAGCTTGCCTCGCTTCACTTCGTCGAACAGTTTTTTGATGGCGTCGGAAGTCATAAAAGTCAGGGGCTAGGGGTTAGGGGTCAGTGATTAGTTTCGAGTTTCTAGTTTCTAGTTTCAAGACTCAAGATGCAAGTCCAGACGCGGAATGCATTGGGCCGATCCGTGTTTCTGCCGAAAGCGGGCTACGACTGGGTGGTACGATGTGAAGCTTAGATGCTCGCGCAGACCCCTACAGCACCGCGGACCTTGACCGTTGCCGTTACTGGCGCAAGCGGCTCTATCTTTGCCAAACACCTTTTGGATGCGCTGGAGCGCGACGAGCGCGTCGCCACGGTCAACCTTATCCTCTCCGACAGTGGGCTGAGAGTAATGGCCGAAGAACTCCAGGTATCCGGCCGCAACGAGTTGATCGACAAACTGCTGGGGCGAGCTTCGCAGAAAATCCGCCAGCAGAACAATTCGGACATCGGGGCCAACGTGGCCAGCGGTTCCTATCGGACCGACGCCATGATCGTGCTGCCTTGCAGCGTAGGGACACTGGCGCGAATCGCCCATGGAATGGCGATCCAGCTCATCGAGCGCGCCGCCGATGTCTGCCTGAAGGAGCGCCGGCCGCTGGTCCTGTGCGTGCGCGAGACGCCGTTCAACCTTATCCACCTGCGCAACATGACGCTGGCCGCGGAAGCGGGAGCGACCATCTTCCCGGTCATCCCGGCGTTTTACTTCCGCCCGGTCTCGACCGACGAGATCGCGCGCGAGTTCGTCAACCGCGTGCTGGCGCATGTGGGCCTGCCGCAAGCCGACGCGTATCAGTGGAAGGGCGAGTGAAAATCAGTTGGCCGGATAAAGGCGAGGCCTGTTCGGATGGACTTTTTCGGAATCGCCTGGTCTTGCCTTTACATCAGTTGCTCAATTTTTTCGATGAGTACTTCGGGCGGCTCGCCCTTGGTGATGAACGCGTCGGCCATCTCCAGCGCATCGGAGGGCAGGGAAAAATAGGCCGACAAGAAAATGATGGGAACGGTTGGCCGGCGGCGGCGCATTTCGGCCGCTACCTGTCCGCCGTTCAGGTCCGGCATGTAGAAGTCGAGCACGACTAGGTCAACCTTGTGCTGCTCGAAGAGGGATATCCCTTGTTGGCCACTGGTGGCGGTGAGTACCTGGAAACCGTGACCCTCCAACATGATCTTGCGCACGCGCAGACCAATGGTCTCATCGTCAACACAAAGCACCGTCTTCTGGCGAACCGCGTTCATCCAATTCCCCGACTCTTCCAGCGTGGATTCAATTCTTAAATGCGAACTGCTGCGAACTGCTGACTGTGTTGCCGTTCAGTATCCAGGTTGGCCTAATGACTAAAGTTGCCGCCGTATTTGCGGCAAAAGAGGCCCTATGGGTGTTGTATCCGAAGATCATGATTTTACCCATGCCGAAAAGGTCGTAGATGACTTGTAGGAGACTGATGGGCAACGACTTAGCGGCTCCCGTCAGCCCATTCTTGCCACCAAAATTGCGTTGCTTTTGCTGGCGGTGCATCGCGAGGCTCCTTTTTGCGCACCATGAAAATGAGAGTTTGACCGGAAAGACCACGCGCTAGGCGCTCAACCTCCACCATTTGCGACTGACTGGTATCAGACGCGGCTGGCTTCATTTCGCTTCACGCTTCCGGCATGTTATTTTCAAAGACTTACCGACGAACATAATGATCCGCTCTTACAAAGGAATTATCCCCACCTTCCCGCCGTCGTGCTACGTTGACGAATCGGCGCAGTTGATCGGCGACGTGGTGCTGGGTGAGAACGCCAGCGTCTGGATGAACGCCGTGCTGCGCGGCGACGTACACTTCATCCGGGTGGGCGCCAACACAAACATCCAGGATTGCAGCGTGCTGCACGGTATGCTGAATCAATGGCCGGTGGTCGTCGGCGATTGGGTGACCGTTGGACATTCGGTCACGCTGCACGGTTGTGTCGTCGGAGACCGCTGCCTGATCGGCATGGGCGTTGTCATCCTGAATGGAGCGCGCATCGGAGCAGGGTCGATTATTGCGGCGGGGACGGTGATTCCGGAGGGCACAATCGTGGAACCGGGATCGCTGGTGATGGGAGTTCCCGGCAAGGTGCGCAAGCGGTTGAGCGAGGTGGACCAGGAGACGATCCTGCGTTACGCGCGGAATTACTTGGGATACAAGGAGAATTATCTGGCGGAGAGGAAGAGATAGTTTCGAGTTTCGAGTTTCGAGTTTCAAGTATCCGTCCGGTCGGCGGCTCGTCTAACTGGATTTGACCGCCAATGGAGCGGCAGTCGCGGCGAGAGACTTTCCAGCGGCAACTCGAAACTTGAAACTGGAAACTAGAAACTGTTCTCTATGATCAAAGCCGTCCGCGGAACTCGCGATCTTCTCCCGCCCGACACCGACCTGTGGAACCGGGTGGAGGCGCAGGTGCGCGACCTCTTCGCGCGCTACAACTATCACGAGATCCGCACTCCGATCTTCGAGGACACGCAGCTCTTCTCGCGCAGCGTGGGGGAAGAGACCGATATCGTCTCCAAAGAAATGTTCACCTGGATGGACGCGCGTCGATTTTCCGAAAAAGAACTCATTTTTGAATGGATTGCTATCCACTCTCCAAGAGTATTTGCACAGACTGAAAACAAGCTCGGATTTGATCTGATGGCCCAAATAGGAGACCAACTGACCATAGTTGAGTTCAAGCCTGGTGTCCCAAATGCTTTTAGTTGGCGTCGGGCCGTCGAAGCACTTCTAAACGCGAAGGAACTTTCGCGGAGGGCAGGGGCTGACTCTCCTCCTCTGGAGGCTAGGCTCGTGGTGCCTAAGTCCAAGCGCTCATCGACCCTGAGAGAGCGGACAGAGCACCTAGGGATAATTTATGAAGAAATCGAACTCAAGGATTATGAAGAGGCGCAGTCGCTGACCTTGCGTCCGGAGAATACTGCTGGCGTGGTACGAGCGTACATTGAGCACGGTCTCGACAAGAAAGGAACGCTGCAGAAGCTGTATTGCATTGGACCGCAGTTCCGCCGCGAGCGTCCGCAGAAGGGACGTTATCGCCAGTTCTATCAGATCGACGCGGAGATCATCGGGCCGCCAAGTGCGGGCAGCGAGTCGCCGTTGCGCGATGCGGAATTGCTGGAGATGCTGGCCACGCTGCTCGATGAAGTGGGCCTGCGCGACTGGCAGTTGCAGTTGAATTCGGTGGGCTGCGCCGAAGACCGCGCGCGCTATAACCAGGCGCTGCGCGAGGCGTTGCAGCCCGTCGTGCAGCAGATGTGCGCCGACTGCCAGCGGCGGGCGGAGACCAATCCGCTGCGCGTGCTCGACTGCAAAGTGCCAGGGGACCAGCCGATCATTGAGAAGCTGCCCAAGATCGGCCAGTATCTCGACGAGCCGTGCCGCGCGCACTTTGCGGCGGTGCGTGCGATGCTGGATGCGGTCGGCATCACCTACACGATCAACGAGCGCATGGTGCGCGGCCTGGATTACTACACGCGCACGACCTTCGAGTTCACCCACGGCGGACTGGGTGCGCAAAGCGCGGTGCTGGGCGGCGGGCGTTACGATGGACTTTCGGAGTCGCTCGAAGGACCAAAGGCGCCGGGCATCGGCTTCGCCATCGGCGAAGACCGTCTGGTTCTCGCATTGCAATCGCAGGGCGAAAAGCCGGCGGAGAAGGTGCAGGCTTACGTCGCTCCTCTGGGCGCGGGCATGAACAGACATGCTCTGAAGTTGGCGCGCGAGTTGCGCCGCGAGGGCATCAGCGCCGACATCGGAGACGAAACATTCCGGCTGAAGAAGTCATTCGAGAGTGCCGAGAAAGCTGGAGCGCGATTCATTGTCATTGTCGGAGAAAACGAGGTGGCCGCGGAGCAGTTCGCGGTGAAGGACCTGGCGAGCGGAGTACAGGTACAGGTGCCGCGCGCGGAGTTGGCGATGCATTTGCACAAATAGCATTTTGAAGGTGTCATCCCGAGCGAGCCCGCCGCGGCGGGCGAGTCGAGGGACCTACTGTTCGTTCGGAGAGAGCAGGTTCCTCCACGCGCAGCGGAAGAGTTTGCGGCGAAAAATCCAGCGCCGTAGGCGCGAAAAATCTTAGCCCAGCGCTTCAGGTCAGCGATGGAAACGAATCCGAGTCCCGTAAGGACGGCACGGACTTCATGTGCCGTGCCTACCACTCCGGTCTTCTCACTACGCCCACCCAGCGCTGAAGCGCTGGGCTAAGATTTGCCGTCCCACAAGGTGGGACTGGACTTTCGCAGGTTACGGAGCCGCGCCTATCAGCGTACAACGCCTCAGGGAGAACTTCGCGCATGCTGATATGATTTCGTGTTTCCTATCGCATTTCTGAAAGCTCTTTTAAGGACGATCATGCTCGATTTTCTAGGTGACCTGAAACGAACTCATATGTGTGGCGAGTTGCGCGCCTCCGACGCCGGTTCCAAAGTTGTGCTCATGGGATGGGTGAACAAGCGGCGCGATCTCGGCAATCTCATCTTCCTCGATGTGCGCGACCGCAGCGGGATCACGCAAATTGTGATCACCGCCGATGCTGGAGCCGAAGTCCACGACCGAGCGACCGCGGTGCGCTCCGAGTTTGTGGTTGCGGTCATCGGCCACGCCAAGCTGCGCGAGCCCAACACCGTCAACAAGAACATTCCGACGGGTGAGATCGAGGTGATTGCCGACGAGCTGCGGGTGCTGAACGACTGCAAGCCGCTGCCGTTTTCGCCCAGCGATACGGTGCTGGCCAACGAAGAGGTGCGCCTCAAGTACCGCTATATCGACCTGCGCCGTCCGGATTTGCATCGCAACATTGAACTGCGCCACCAGGTTGCCGTCGCCATTCGCGACCATCTGAACTCGCAGGGCTTCTACGAAATCGAAACGCCGTTCATGACGCGTTCCACGCCCGAAGGCGCGCGCGACTACCTCGTGCCCAGCCGCGTGTACCCCGGCGAGTTCTACGCGCTCCCGCAATCGCCGCAGCTCTTTAAGCAGATCCTGATGATCTCAGGCTTCGACAAATATTTCCAGATCGTGCGCTGCTTTCGCGACGAAGACCTGCGCGCCGACCGCCAACCGGAGTTCACGCAGATCGACCTGGAAATCAGTTTTCCGCGACCGGAGACAGTCTTCCGCGTGGTCGAAGGCTTCTTGAAGGCGGCGTTGTCGACCATCGGCGTGGAGTTGCAGACGCCGTTTCCGCAGATGTCGTACGACCAGGCGATCCGCCTGTACGGTATCGACAAGCCGGACCTGCGCCTGCCCGCGATGGCCGACGTGCGTGAGGCCTTCGCGGCGGAGAACCTGGAGACGCTGCACGTCGATTCCGAGCTGCCGGTTGTCGCGATCGTCATCCCCAAGGTCGGCGAGCTTTCGCGCAAGGAGCGTGACGAGATCAAGACAATGTTTGGCGAGCGCAAGGACGCCAAAGTCTTCGAGGACATCAAGCGGCTGGAGAAATCATTCCCCGACGCAGTTGCGAAGATTCGCGAGCTTGCCAAACCGAATCCCGAGGACCTGGTGGTGGTAGTGGCAGGTGCAAAGCGCGCCGAAGCCGCGAATGCCGTGAAGTCTCGGCAACAGGCGTATGCAGTTTACGCGGCTGCGGGACAACTTCGGCTCGCGCTGGGACAGAAGTACGCGGCGCGTCACGGCGCTTACAAGTATGGCAATTTCCGCCTGCTGTGGGTCACCGACTTCCCCATGTTCGAGTGGGACGAGACCGAGCAGCGCTGGAACGCGGCGCACCATCCCTTCACCTCGCCGCACGAGCAGGACATGGACAAACTGGAGAGCGATCCGGGCGCGGTTCGCGCGCTCGCCTACGACGTAGTGCTGAACGGCACTGAGCTGGGCTCCGGCTCGATTCGTATTCATCGCCAGGACATTCAGGCGAAGATCTTCAAAGCGCTCGGTATGTCTCCGGAGGAGCAACAGGCGCGCTTCGGCTTCTTCCTGGAGGCGCTGCAATACGGCACGCCGCCGCATGGCGGCATCGCGCTGGGGCTCGACCGCATTGTGATGATCCTGGCGGGCGCGGAAAGTCTGCGCGAGGTGATTCCCTTTCCCAAGACGGCGAAAGCGGTTGACCTGATGGTGGACGCGCCGACGCCGGTGAGCGAGCGTCAGTTGAAGGAGTTGGGCATTGCGGTGGTGGGAAAGAAGGACCTGTAGCTAGCAACTAGCAATTAGCAATCAGCAGTCAGCGGGCCAATGATTGCTATGAAAAAAACTCATATCATGAAACAGGAATCGATTCGGACCACGGTGGATATTCCGGCGTCTCTGTACCGAAAGCTGAAAGAGCATGCCGCCGCGAGGGGCCGCCCCATGCCTGAGTTAATACTGGCGGGCGTCAAGACCGTTCTGGTAGAAGGCCAGCGCCCGCGGCCCCAGAGGATTCAGTTTCCACTCATCGTTTCAAAAGGCCGGAAGGTGAACGTGACCAACGAACAGATTCATGAACACATTGAATTTCCTTGACGCCAAATCTGGCTCGCACCCCCACACGAGGAACAAATGTCCGAGAGAGGCAGCGTGATACGCACCGAAGTTCGCGGGCTCGATCTCTGCCTGGACGAAACCACGTTGTTGTTGTCGAGGTCGGGCGAGTATCTGACCCCTCCCATCGCGCTCAGTCCTGCGGACGCGGAGAAGCTGGCCATGGAAATGGCCAAGGCGCAGTTGTGGGAGTGGAACCAGATCGACGAACTGAAACGCAAGGCGGACAAACGCTACAAGCATTATCTCGGCTCCTGGCTGGTGATGTGCCTGGCGGCCTTCAGCGCCTATGTCGGCTTTCCTGGTTATTACTTACCCATCTTCCTGTTATTGATTTCGATTCTGCTGTGGTGGCGGGCCAGCTTTCTGGAGCGGAAGGACGAGCAGGCGGCCCGCGACGAGAGAAAACAATTCATTCCAGACTGGGGCTACATTCGGCAGAGGCTGGACGAGTCAACCACGACCATGACCGACAACGGAAATCCACCCTCCGCAGTTGAATAAAATTGATGTCTCCCGCTGCGTGCGCGCACGAGTAGCCTGCTGGCTTTGAATGATCGGGCTTGTAATCCCCGCAAAATTTGCTACTATGCCGAGTAACTGGGGGGTACATCCTTCCATGGTTATGCGCTTTCGTCTGCTCGCGATGCTTGTTGCCCTACTGGTCTGTAGGACTGTGGCGCAGTTTAACCCCCCACAGCAGATCCAGGTCCCTTCAGGCACTTCGCAGGGTCTGCTGATTTACAAAGTGGCGCCGACGTACCCGCCAGTCGCCCGCGAAGCACGGGTGCAGGGAACGGTAGTGTTGCAGGCGGTGATTGGGAAAGACGGAACCATACAGGACTTGAGTGTTATCAGCGGCCATCCCATGCTGATTCCGGCTGCCATGGACGCCGTGAAGCAGTGGCGCTATAAGCCGTACGTGCTCAATGGGGAGCCGGTCCTAGTGCAAACCACGATCAATGTGAATTTTGAGTTAAACGGCCCCGCATCGGAAGCACCGCCCAATGAGCCGGTCGCGAATAGCTCCCCCTCAAACAGCGGCAGTTCCAGTCCGCCCCGGGAAGAGGGAAGCGATTTGAAAGCCTACACCACCTGTAACTTGGGCCCGGAGTTTCAGATTGTGCAGGTGGACGGACCGGTAACGGACTTTTCCTGGCCCACGACAACCAAGAACGGCAAAGTCTCGATACCGGTCGAGACTGGGTTCCGCGTCTTAGTGACATACATGGAGACCGAGCTTTTCGGCAACCTGAAAGTCGAGCGCTTACCCAAATCACAATACGTCGATGAGAAGGCCAACCTTCTGAGTAGCCTGGAATATTTGGCGGCCCAACCGGGTAATGAACCCGTTCAGACAGATATTCGAAACGGCTTAACCATATACGGACACACTCGGAACAAGTTAGAGGGCGGCACTCTCAGTATCTACTACCTGTTCCTCGATCAAGATCGCGTGGCGGTCAGCATGTATCTGCTGAATGAAGAGCCCGCCGAGCGCAAGTTCAGCACCTTGGACGAATACAAGAAAATTCGCGACAGATTCCTTGACGTTTACACCAAATGCCTGGCGCCGTCCCAGAAATTGGCGCCAGCCAGCAGCGGCGCCCCATCGGAAGTGCCGCCCAACGCGCCGGCCGCGAGTAGTTCCTCCTCGGAGAGAGGTAATTCCAATCCACCGACAACGCCGCAAGTCGTCCAGAGCCCAGCCAGCGATCAGTATCCCGGCGTTTATCGCGTAGGTGGGGATGTGAGCGCTCCGAAACTAACCCATGGGCCCGACCCACAGTATTCCGAAGAGGCTCGTCATGCCGGGTACCAAGGCACGGTCGTGTTATGGCTGGTGGTCGATGCGGAGGGCTTGCCGCAAAAAATCAAAGTACGGCGCGCCCTGGGCATGGGACTGGATGAAGAGGCGGTCAAAGCCGTGAAGCGATGGCGGTTCAAACCGGCCATGAGGGACGGCAAGCCGGTTCCAGTGATGATTAACGTCGAGGTGAACTTCAGGAGGTGAACTTCAAGTTGTCCTCCTCAGAAAGCGATTGATCGGGCCAAGTGGCGCTTGCAGGGCTTAAAAGCCCGAAGCATCTTTTCAACGGCCTGCGGCACGACTGAAGTCGTGCCCTGATACAAACCAACGCTCTTGCAGGGTACACCTTTCGCTGGAACTGCTATAGATGCTGATGGCTCCACAACGACTATCCGCCATCGGCTATCCACTAATCACTAGCCCCTGACCCCTAGCCCCTGACCCCTGCCTTTCAGTCCTTGGCCATCG
>DATCCF010000427.1:0-2945 GCA_036511435.1 Terriglobales bacterium
AGCTGGAATTGGACGCCGCTGATTGCATTGGCGGGAGTTGCCGGCATGGTTCTTGACAGCGTACTGGGAGCGACGTGGGAACGTTCCGGCAAGATGGGCAACGATGGTGTCAACTTTGTGAGCACGGTGTTCGCCGCCGACGTAGCGCTGACCGTGGCGATGGTGATGGAGAGAGCAGGGAAGTGAGCCTGGGGTCTTACTGCCATTCCAGCATTGACGTATCGCTCGTACGGGTAGTGCGGGCCTTCAGAGCATGTGTGAGAACTCGTCCTGAGCTGGAACGGTGGAACGATTTGCGCAAAATCAAAGCCTGCAGGGCGAAACAATACTAGCCCAGGGCGTCAGCCCTGGGTAAGGTGGGAAAAATTAACGAGTCCCTTTAGGGACGACACACGGTTCACACACACCGCCTGAGGGGCCGCGCTACCTGAGCCAGAGCCACTCTGGAATCGCTCTGGTATTTGCCTTAATCGCGTGCTGTGAATTTGCTGTTCGGAGCTGACCTTGTCACGACATAGATTCTTGCTGCTTCTCCTTCTCCTGGGGCTTGCGACTCCTCTGTTGGCGCAAGAGTTCGATTACCTCATTCGCAACGGACGTGTCGTCGACGGCAGCGGCAATCCTTGGATCTACGCCGACATTGGAATCATTGGCGATCGCGTTGTCTTCGTCGGCAACGCCGATCCTTCTCTGGTGGCGAAGCGCACCATCGATGCCAAGGGTTTGATCGTCGCTCCCGGCTTCATCGACATGCTGGGCCAGTCGGAGAGCAACCTGCTCATAGACAAGCAGGCGGTCAGCAAGCTGACGCAAGGCATCACCACCGAGATCACTGGCGAAGGCGACTCCATCGCGCCCACCAACGAACTGCTGAACCAGGAGCACGCCGACTATTTCCAGCACTTCCATCTCACGCCTGATTGGAAGTCGCTGGAGGAATATTTCCAGCGCCTGACCAGGCAGGGAAGCGGGATCAACCTCGCGACCTACGTGGGAGCGGCGCAGGTACGCCACATGGTAATTGGCGCCGCCGACCGCGCTCCCACCGCCGACGAACTGAAGCAGATGGAGATCATGGTGGACGACGCCATGAGCGACGGAGCCATGGGGCTTTCCAGCGCGCTTATCTACGCGCCTGGATCGTATGCGAAAACCGATGAGCTGATTGCGCTGGCGAAAGTGGCAGCGAAACAGGGCGGCATCTACGCCTCGCACATTCGTGGCGAGGGCGACTCCGAGATGGACGCACTCGACGAGGCGTTTCGCATCGGACGCGAAGCCGGTATCCCGGTCGAGATATTTCACCTGAAAGTTGCGGGCATGCGGAACTGGGGAAAAATGCCGCAGGTGATCGCGGCCATCGAGCAGGCGCGCGCCAGTGGAGTTGATGTGACCGCCGATCAGTATCCGTACATCGGCGCCGCTACTTCGCTGGGCGCGGCCATCCCGCCGAAGTACCACGAGGGTGGCGCCGACGAATTTGTGAAGCGGCTGAAAGATCCCGCGATACGCCAACAGATTCGCAAGGACCTCGATAGTACCGGAGGTTCGTTCGAGAACCTGTGGCGCGAGGTCGGGGGAGCCAACGGCGTGTTGGTGGTCTCGGTGCTCGATCCACAGCTTCGCAAGTACGAAGGGAAGACCATCTCGCAGATTGCGAAGATGGAGAACAAAGATCCCCTCGATGCGCTGATGGATCTGGTGATCGCCGATCGCGACAACGTGGGCGCGGTGTACTTCCTGATGAGCGAGCCCGACGTGAAGCTGGCCATGAGCCAGCCGTGGGTCAGCGTCGGCACCGATTACGGAGCGATCAATCCGACTGGCCCGCTGGGAGAATCCAAGGCGCATCCGCGAGCCTATGGCAGCTTTGCCCGCATTCTCGGCAAGTATGTGCGCGAGGAGCACAATCTACGGCTGGAAGACGCGATTCGCAAGTTCACTTCGCTGCCGGCGCAGCGCGAGAAGCTTGACCATCGTGGCCTGCTGCGACTCGACTACTTTGCCGATATCACGATTTTCGACCCTGACAAGGTGCGAGACTTGGCGACCTTCGACGATCCCAACAAGCCGTCGGTCGGCTTCGAATACGTCTTTGTGAATGGCACGCTCGCGCTGGAGCACGATAAAGTTACGGGACAGCTTGGCGGACGGCCGCTGCGCGGGCCGGGATACATCATGCGAGATACCCTGCCCGAAGGTCTGCCGCCACGTGGCAAAGTGCAGGGCGTAGTGACCGACGAGGGCGGCTGGCCGGCGCCGCGCGTCACGGTCACGTTGACCGATGCCAGCGGCGCCGTAATTGGCACGGCAAATTCCAAGCGCGATGGCCGCTACGAGATCGTCCTGGAGAAGCCCTGCAACAACTGCGTGGTCAAAGCCGAGCACATGGGCTTCGCAACTCAGCAACGATCGGGCGTGGGCTACAACGGTTCGAATTCGCTGTGGTTTGGGTTTGCGTTGGAAAGAAGCAAGTAGTAATTGGCAATTAGCAGTTGGCCTTTAGCCTTTAGCAATCAGCAAATCGATCATGGAAGCGACATTACCATTGGATTTGTCATCACGAGCGCAGCGAGGGATCTGCTTTTGTGTGGTTATAGGGAAAGCAGATTCCTCGCGCCAAACCCGGGCGCTCGTAATGACAATTCATAAATCACGACCCACTTCTTTCGTCCACCCTTACAAGTTGTCATCCTGAGCGCAGGCGGCGCCGGGGTTGCGCCGCCGGAGTCGAAGTGCCTGCCCCGAGCGGAGCCGAGGGGATCTGCGGTTCGTCGGCCGCTGTTCAATTTATTTATGCGCCCGCATCAAATGTGCTCATTCGGGGTTCTCTGATTGGTAAAGACAATTCACGCAGCAATCCCCGCCCTCGGAGCATCGATATCTTACGAGCAGTTCTTACTCAATGATCAAGTGGAAGACATTTGCGATAGGCTGTAGTCTGG
>DATCCF010000428.1:0-4628 GCA_036511435.1 Terriglobales bacterium
CAACTTCCACGGCTCGACCGGCTACGGCCAGAAGTTTATCGACGCCATCAATGGCGATTGGGGCGGCGCTCCCTTCCATGACTTGATGCTGGGCCTCGACTATGCCGAGAAGACCTATCCGTTCGTTGACAAGGACCGCGAGTGCGCGCTGGGCGCCAGCTATGGTGGCTATGCCATCAATTGGATCGAGGGCCACACCCCCCGCTTCAAGTGCCTGGTCTCGCACGACGGCATGTACAACACCGAGTCAGCCTATGGCACGACCGAGGAGTTGTGGTTCAACGAGTGGGAGTTCAAGGGCACGCCGTGGACCAATCGCGAGATGTATCGCAAGTGGTCGCCGCATCTGTCGGCGACAAACTTCAAGACGCCGATCCTGGTGGTGCACGGCCAGCTTGATTATCGGCTCGACGTCTCGGAAGGCTTCCAGTTGTTCACCACCGTGCAGCGGCTGAAGATTCCGTCGAAGATGCTCTACTTCCCCGACGAAGGCCACTGGGTGCTCAAGCCGCAGAACAGCAGGCTGTGGTACCAGACGGTGAATGGGTGGGTGGATGAATGGACCAAGCCCGCGAAGTGATGGTGGCCGGCTGCTACCTGAAAATCGAGACACCTCGTTCGCTTCGTCTCGCGCTCAGAGAATACTGCCGTCGAGTCCGGCGATGAACTGGATGCCCTCAATGAGGAGTTTCTTCAGACGTTGGTCGTTGGTCAGGTACACGTCCACCTGAGCCACGGAAGCCGCGCTCAGGTGGATGGCATCAGCCGGTGAAACGCGGTGCGCAGCCCTTATCTTCGCGTAGCGGTCTGCGGCCTCCAGGTTGAAGGGAAGAATGCGCACAGCCCCGCTCTCGAAGTAGTTGCGGATCTGTTGTGCGGCGCTGGTATGTCCGGTCTTGTAGGCGCCCGTCAGGACCTCGCCCATGGTGAAGACGCTGGTGCAGAGTTGGTCCCCTCTGTCGGACATTCGCCGATGAATCTGCTGGATCTGTGGTCCATACTTGGGATGGGCCTCCAGCCAATAGATAAACAGCATCGTGTCCCAATAGATCAGGCTCACCTTTCCTCCGGCGGTCTATGGCCATAGAATCTGTGGCGCTCCGCGCGAAGGAAGGCCTCACCGCCGCCAAGAGACTGTAACGATTCCTTAAGTAGGCCTCGCAACCTCTCGAAGCTAAGCGTCTCTGTTGCTTCGGCTCGCGACTCTTTTTCGTCCAGCAAGCAGTAGGTATAAATCATTCGGGTACCCATTCCAGACGGAGGGCCGGAGACGTCTTCGATCGCCAGGTGGTTTTGCTCAAGAAAGATCCTGGAGGTCAAAGCATTGCAGACATTCGGGACCCTGTTCTTCAATTTCAAGGCGCGATGGACATCCCCAGCCATGATTCGCACCCGCTTCTCGCCCTTGCGGCGCGCCACCGCAACGTACTGTTTGACGGCATACGACCTGATGGTATCTACCGAACGCTCCATAAGGACTCCTTTCCTTGGCCTTTCAAATATTGCAAGCCAAATTAACAAACAACCAAATGGGGTAACAATACAAGAATAACATAACAATAATAGCACTTCACAACACAGCCTTGTCTGCCTGCCGCGCAGCCGTCGCCACGCAGCAAATTCGAAAGACATGGCTCATGAGTATCCGCTAAAGCATTGCACGGTAGGTTCGCGGGCTGGAGACGTTCGGCTACTGCCGCTTAAAGTATTGCACCGCGCGCTGGTGCGCTTCGGACTTGTCGCGGCTGCTGTAAGGTGCCGAGGTTTAGCGCTTTCCTGTCTTCGGATCTTTCTTGCGTGAGTAGAGTTGGTATTCTCCGGATTTGAGTTTGCGAATCATCGTTGTTCATCTCCCTAAGAATGGATGAACAATCCGCATCGCTGGTGGCCAAGGATCAGCCCTGTGCGGCCGCCGTCGCCCTTCTCGCTTCGACGCGAGCGCTGTGCTCAGCCGCCGACAAATACGCGCCGCCTAGCAACAGCATCCCACTCCAGAACGCCCAGAACATCAGCGTCACGGATACCGCGAATGGCCCATACACTTCCTGAAAGTTCAGCCACGGCAGCAGCAGGATGTAGATGTACTTCGCCGCCTCCGACACCAAGCCGGTGATGATCGCTGCAGGCAACACCGCTCGCGCCGGAACCTTGCCGTGCGGCAGCACCCAGTAGATCAGGAAATAGATTCCAATCGTAGCCAGGATCGCCGAAGCCTTCATCACGATGAATCCCAGTCCTTCGAAGACGAAGTTCCCGTCGCCGACTATCAGCCCCAGTATCTTCAGGTTCTGCGCGGTCAGCGCAATCGAAAGCATCGCCAGACAGCCACACGCCAGCCCCAGTCCTAGCGAGACCACCAGGTTCATAAGGTAGGACCGGTTCTTCTTGAAGCCCCAGATGCTGTTGAGCGCTACCTCCAGCGGAAGAAAAATTCCCGTCGAGGTGATCAGCAACACAACGAACGACAGCACCTGGCCTCGTCCTCTGACGCTGGCCAGAAACTGTAAGTTGCGGATAACGAAATCCTTATTGCTCGGCAGATAGACGCGCAATAGCTCCAACACCACGTTGTACATGGCTTGGGAGTGAATGACCCGGCGGATGAGGGTCAGCAGCAAGACGATAAACGGAAAGAACGAAAGGATCGCATTGGCCGCCACCGAGAAGGCGTAAGTATGTACCTCGGTTTGCGTCAGGTAGCGGAGCGTGGACCAGCCATGCCGGCGCAAGCGATGCGACAGGCTGTACGTTTCCGGCAGGTGCTGAAACAGCTCTTGCCTGTCATCCTCTTCCTGCAGGCGCTTGGCCGCTGTTCCTGGAAGCAGCGGAGGGTCTTGCAACTCTTTGGTCTCACTAGGCTTAAGCGCGCTTGTCGTAGCCGTGGTCGAGGATTGTGAAATTGTGGGCGTCAGGTGGCTTTTGCCGTCTTCACGGGTTACTTCAGAGTTGCTCATCGAACCTTAATCCTACCAGAGCACGATCTCCCAGCCCCCGGCCGCTTGCAGTGCCGCCATCTGCCCGCCGCCATCCCATTTTGGGACGGGCAAACCTCTGTGATGAAAACACTTGCCAGAATCACGAGTTCCTGTAATCATCTCCTGCTCCCCTCTCGAATGGGCGAGGGAGGAGCTTTCTGTCGAACCGAAACGCGGATTTGGGTTGATGTTTCTGTCAGCAGTCGAATTTCGTGCGTTGTACGGGCTCCAGGGATCTGCTTCTGTCGCGGACGCATTAGTCCGCCAGGATCGATTCAGGGGGCTTTTCCATTGCAGGAAAGCTGCGAACTGAGCCGCAACCCTTGTTTCCCGGCAACGTTGAGACGTCTTCCGATCCCGTTCCTCAGGGTTGTGTTCGGAACGTCCGCGAAGCAGGGGTTATTCCAAGTTCTACAGGTGAAAGGAGTAAGTTGTGAGAGAGAAAGGTACAGTGAAGTGGTTTAACGGAGCCAAAGGGTACGGATTCATCCAGAGATCTACGGGCGAGGATGTGTTCGTGCATTTCTCAGCTATCCAGGAGAATGGATACCGGAGCCTGAACGAGGGCGAGACAGTGGAGTTCGACCTCACCAAGGGTCCAAAAGGCTTCCAGGCCGCCAACGTGCAGCGTGTGTAAGATGTCTCCGCCACGCGGAAGCTAGGGTCACATTCGCGTCGCTTTGCAACTAAGGCTTCCGAGTGCGGCCAAGACCACTGAACCCTCCTGCCGGGGAGGGTTTCTCATTTTGGAGTCGATACCGCAATCCTTCGTCGAGGAACCGAGTAGGACGTTTCCCAACCGGAGCCTTACTACGTTGAGCCGACCGAGCTTTCATTTTGCCGAAGCCGGTTCCAGTATCGCACCGCACAAGCGGCTCAACTCGCGGCAGTCTTCGTCGTTGAGCCTACTAAGGCGGGCGCCCACGGCGGCGTCAATGTCGGGCTGCATTTTGGCGAGCAGCTTCAACCCTTTGGCGGTGATGATGGTCATGGCTTGGCGCTGATCGTCGTTTCCCCGCGACCGCTTCACCAGGCCACGGGCCTGCAGACGGTCCACTAAACGAGTGACATCGGGAGCGCGGTCGATCATGCGCCTGGCAATGTCGGAGCGCGCGTGACCTTCGGGATGAACGCCTCGCAGGATGCGCAGCACGTTGTACTGCGGGCGGGTGATGCGGTGCGATTCGCAGAGCCCGTCCATGAGGTCGTTCAGCGTATGGGCTGCGACTAGAAGGCTGAGCAGAGCTTCCTGCTGAGGGTCGGCGAACTGCGGCTGGCTAAGGCGCCGGCTGAGGGCCTCGTTCATGCTTTCTTTATAGCCAGAATTTGTGCGCTTGTCACCCATGGAAGGCTTTCGCGAAAGTCGGGCCGGTCTACTAGAACTGGTCTCATAAATAGCAGCAGGCTAGATTTGTATCAGGGCACGATTTCCAGTCGTGCCGAGGCTGTGTCCAAGATAAGCGGCTTTAGAGCGTTTCCAGCGATAGTGTAGACTGTTGGGGGCGATTCTCCGCTCCACCCGATGGCACGACCCTACGCGAATGATTTGCGGCGAAAGTTTTTGCAGGCCTATGAGCAGGGCCAAGGGACCCTGGGGGAGTTGGCGGAACAATTTGGGGTGAGCGAAGGTTGGGCCAAGAAGATCTCCGCCAC
>DATCCF010000429.1:0-10261 GCA_036511435.1 Terriglobales bacterium
GGGCAACACCTGGCCTCTTTGCGCCGGCAATGCGGCGCCTTGCGCGGATTGCAGCATGACTTCACCCTTCAGGTCCGCGATGACGGCGGAGCCGGACACAAGCGCCACCGGTTCACTTTGGGTTGATTGTGCGGTGGCCAAACCGGTCAGCGCAAACAGTAGTAATGTGAGATGGACAAGCCGGGTCGTTTTCATCAAGCATCCTTTACCGCAACCATCGGCATTGCTGCCGGCAGATGGATCGTGAAGGTTGTACCGGCGCCGGAGCTCTCCACATGCACGCTGCCTCCGTGCTTTTCCGCGATCCGTTTGACAAAGGCAAGACCAAGTCCCCATCCCGGTACGCTGTCACGCCCATGGCCGCCCCGGTAGTAGGGAGAGAACAGGTTGGGCAGGTCGTCGGTCGCAATGGGCTTGCCGTAGTTGTGGACAGAAATTACCACCTGGTCCTCGTCCGGCACCCCGCACACGCGAATCTCGCTTCCTTTTTCGCCATACTTGATCGCGTTGCTGACCACATTCAGCACTGCCCCGCTCAGCAAAGCGCTGTCGCCCGACGCGGTCATCGCATCTTCACCCTGCCATGTCAATTTCATCTGCTTGGAAGCGGCGAGCGGACGCAGAATTTCGAATACCTGATGCACAACTTCCTTGACGGGAACATCTTCTCGCTTCAGTGGCCTGGCGCCGGCGTCAAGCCGCAGAACATCGAGATAACTGTAGATGAGCGCCAGCAATCGCTTCGATTCGCGAAAGATCGTTTCCGGAGCGCCCGCGCATTGCGGGGAATTCGGATATTCCATCATCAGTTCAGCGAACCCCTGAATGGAAGTGAGCGGGGTGCGCAATTCATGGGTGATGAAGCCCAGCGCCTCGGCGCGCGACCGGTCGCGCTCATCGCGAGTTTTCAAGCTGGTGAGGATCCAGATCGTCCCGCCTTTCGGCGACAACGTTGTTGGCGGAAGTGGCACAAGACGAATCGAATACAGCTCGTTTCCTACGTAAGCCTCGCCTTCGACGGTGTTTCCTTCCTTCAGGCGGGCTTCTTCCTCCAGCCACTGGACCTCTGCCTCCACCTCGTGCATGCTCGTGAGTTGCCGATGGCTTCGGAATATTCTGGCGAAGATTCGGTTCTGCAGGATCAACTTGCCGTCCGTATCGAAGATCGCGATGGCATCGCGGGTAGCATCGAGCAAGGTTTCGTGCAGTTCGTAAAGTGACCCAAGTTGGACTTGCAGCTCCTGAAGCACCTCGAGATTCCGGGCGATATCGTCGGGATCCTCGCGCAATTCGTATCGCCGATGTTGCACCAGCCATTGCCGCAGCAGCTGCATTTGTTTCCGGACGCTGCGCTCCACCAGGACGAAGTCGGCGGCGTAAACGGTCACCGGCGCGAAGATGACAGCCAGCAGCATGGGGCCGACAGCGAGAATTCTCGATCCCAGCACAAACGCCGACCATCCGGCGAAATAGACGACGGCTCCTAAGCACGCCACCCAGACGACGACGTACCAACCTCTCCGGCTGCGGAAGAAAAGCACAGCACCAACGCACGTCGCAAAAAGCAGCACAAGGGTTGCCAATTGCGGCAATGGGTGCAAGGTGCGGCCGCTCAATACGCTGTCCAGGATTTGCGCGTGAATTTCGACCCCCGAGGCAGGCCACTGCCCGGTCAACGGAGTGCTTAGCCGGTCCGCGATCTCCGTGGGGCCAAAGCCGACCAGAACGGGCCGGCCGCGCAAGTTGCCGAGGTCGCGCCCCTGCAACACCCACGCTGCTGAAATGCTTTGGAATGCGTCGCGGCGGAATGCAATTGGCGCCAGCGCAGGCGCTGCGGTCATGATCGCCGGACCATCGTCCCGCCCAGCAATGCCATAGGCGGCAAGAAATTGTGCGGTCCGCGGCGCATCGAGGTGGCGCGCCACCTCCAGCGCAAACGCCAGCCGGGGCCCATCAATCGTCAGCTCAAGGAGCGGGAAGCGGCGGCAAAGCCCGTCGCTGTCGAGGACCGCTTGAGCGTGTCCGACACCCACGGCGGCATCGGCCAATACCGGCAGCGGCTCGAGCCAGCGCGGTCCATCCGGATACATCCCGATTTTGTCCACGATGACAGTGCGCCGGTTTTCGCGGAAGGCATCGGCCAACTCTCGATCGAGGCCCGCGGATTGCGGCTCCGAGAAGAGTATGTCGAGTCCGATCACCCGAGTCCCGGCGCGATCGAGATGGCGTACCAACGCTGCGACCTTCGCTCGTGACCACGGCCAGCGGCCGTACTCACGCAGGCTTTCGTCGTCAATCAGCACCAGCACAACCGGCGAAGGCTGTAGCGGCGGAGGCGCGGTGCGGAAATAGGTGTCGGCAATCCGCATCTGAAAATCCCGCACCACCGGGATTGCGGTGACCGCCATCACTGCTAGAAAAAGGATGGTAGCCAGCGACAACATGCGCCACCGCTTTCGTCGCCGACGCCGCGCAGTAGTCATGGCTCTTCCACGGTTTGCAGATCGATGCCCAGACGCACCGCTTTCTTGTATAGCGTTTTACGCTCGATGCCGAGCCGCCGGGCAGCTTCGGACTTGTTACCGTGCGTCGCCTTCAGCATGTGAATGATGTGTTGCCGCTCCAACTCAAGCAGGCGATCGGGCGCGGCGGCGCCGAGGCCGCACACTTGAGGATCGGCGCGCACCACACGCTGCGCCTCGGCCTTCACGTCGACCACGGATATCCGCCCCGTCCTGGCAAATATCGCCAGCCGATTGATGGTGTTCTCTAATTCGCGAACGTTGCCGGGCCAACTCTGGGCTTGCAGGCACTCGATTGCTTCAAGGTCAATGGCGACCGCCCGGTCGTTCTTGAGGGTGAATTGCTGCAGAAAGTGCGCGATCAGCAGCGGGATATCTTCCCGCCGCTCCTCCAGAGAAGGCACCGCGATCTGCACCACACTGAGCCGGTAATAAAGGTCTTCGCGAAACAGTCCTCGCCGCATGAGGTCGGGAACATCGCGATTCGACGCAGCGATGATGCGGACATCCACCGGGATACTGGAGTTGGAGCCGACCCGGCGCACTTGCTGCTCTTGAATGACCCGCAGCAGCTTTACCTGAAAACTCAGAGCGGTTTCCGTCACCTCATCCAGGAACAGAGTTCCGCCGGTGCTGGCTTCCACCAATCCTTTGTGCAGCCGGTCGGCGCCGGTGAAGGCTCCCTTCTCGTGTCCGAACAACTCGCTTTCCAGAATGGTTTCGGTGAGGGACCCGCAATTAACAGGTACAAATGGCTGTTCCGCACGTTTCGAGTGCAGATGAATGGCGCGCGCTACGAGTTCTTTTCCGGTGCCGCTGGCCCCGGTGATCAACACGTTGGCGTTGCTGGAAGCGACCCGCCCAATGTCCTTGAAGACTTCCAGCATGCGCGGACTTTTGCCTACCATCGCGGTGGTGGAGACTTGTGGAGGCAACTCCGCCCGCGACCGGCGTGCGTCATGCGTTGCCAACTCCGCCGTCCGCCGGCACAGCTCGCGAATGCGGCTGATGTCCAGCGGCTTGCTGATGTAATCTACCGCCCCCTCGGCTAGCGAACGGGCCGCAGTCTCCAGGCTCACCTGGGCCGTCATCACTACTGCGTGGAGATCAGGTTGCAGTCCTCTGAACCGCTGCACCAGATCCACTCCATTGTCGTCCCCTAAATACACGTCCACCAAGGCCAGGTCCGCGCGATGGTTGCGGAGGTGCTGCTCGGCGTCAAAGGCGCACAGGAATGCGTCACATTGGTGCCCTTCGGCTTCAAAAACAGCCTGAAGGAACGAACACGTATCTGGGTCGTCATCGACAACGAGTACTCTGAGAGAACGCATGGCTTTCCGTCATCCTTGCCCCCGTGTGGTTTGAAGAGGCGCAGGACGACCTAGCGCTTGCCCAGATTGAGATTTGGACAAGGCTTTGCTGACGGCGCGCCCCATTTGCTCTTCCATTCGCGTCAGCTTTGCACTAAGTATGTGCAATTCTGTGACCAATTGGTTCATGCACGCTCAGCGCCGCTGCATCGCGCGAGTGTTTACGAAAGAAGCAAGGGGACGCTGCTAGAGGTGCATTCCATCCATCGCCTGCCCTTCGCGCTCCACAATCGACGATACAACCCACAGCTCAAAACCGTGGGGCGGTAGAACTTACTCAGCATTCAGTAATGTTTGTTTCTCACAGTAGCGCAAAGGCTCGTGGCAGGTCTGTGACATCCGCATGAATTTTTGGCCACCTGGACTGGGTGGTATTGTCAGGCGGCCCTTTTTCAGCAAGAAAAAGAGAACCTATTACTCCCAGATGATCGGCAACTCGGAAACTGACCCACGAGTACCTTTTGTGGAACTCTCGGAAGCCAGCGGGCGAATCGCATTAAGGACTCTTCCTGTGCGAAAATAGAAGCTAGAAACTTGCAACAGGCCACCGGGTTTACTACGGTTGCGCCATCACCGGGGAAGTATTGCACTTCCGGAGGGTCGAAAGGCGTCTAAGTGGTTGAGCTCAGGGCGTATTTGATCCAAACGGATGGCTTCAATCTTAATACCGCCAGACACACCGACAGAACTTCCTACCAGGGAAGAACAGCGGCTCGCCTTGTGGGCTGACAACGGTCCTGCCGGCTTAGACCTCACGCCACATCTGCTGCTCCAACTAGAGGATGATCTGGAGCGCTCGCGTCTGCGCGAGGCCTTCTGGATTTCCGTCGTGGTGCACATGATGGTGGTGATCTTTCTCGTCATGTCGCCGAAAATTTTTGGCTACAAAGGCATCGATCTGGCCACTACTGCCGACCTGATGAAGAACCAGAACATGACCTACCTGGATTTGCCGCCTGACTTGCAGAAAGCGCCCAAGGTGGCGCCCAAGACGGACAAGCTGTCCGATAAGAACCGCGTCGCCATGAGCCAGCATCCGTCGATCGACAAGAAAACTTTGGAAGAATTGCGACGCGCGGGACCGCCGGCGCCTCCCGCACAGTCGGCGCAGATGACGCCGCCACAAGGCAGCCAGCAGCCGAACCCGTCGCAACAGATGGCGCAGATGCAGCCGGCCACGCCGCAGGCGAATCCCAGGCTGCCCATGCCGGAGCAAGGCGGCAAGCAGATTGACTTTGCACAAATGATGAAGACGCCGGGCGACCTCACGGCGCAGGCTGCCCGCGCGGTTGCGGAGCATCGCGGTGGAGGCTCGTACGGCGGCGGTGGTGGCGATTACGGGTCCGGTCCCGGTGGCAGGGCGCGGACCTTGGGGAACCTTGAGGTCCTGAGCGACACCCAGGGTGTGGACTTTGGCCCTTATCTCTCTCGTGTCGTCGATGCCGTGCGCAGAAATTGGTACACGCTGATCCCGGAAGCCGCGCGCCCTCCCCTGCTCAAACGCGGCAAAGTTGCCATTGAGTTCGCCATCCTGCCGGATGGCAAAGTTGCAGGCATGAAGATCACCGGAGTGTCAGGCGACGTGTCGCTGGATCGCGCCGCCTGGGGCGGAATCACCGCGTCGAATCCATTCGCTCCCTTGCCCTCGGAATATCACGCGCCTTATCTGGCGTTGCGTTTCCGCTTCTACTACAACCCGCAAAAGGGCGAGATCGAATAGCTCGACATGGTAGTGCAGTCTGAAATCCGCTGGCAGGGTAGTGCGGGCCTTCAGAGCGTGGGGTGAGAAACAAAATTGACATTGCCAGTAAACTCGATGGGCGAAAATCCAGCGCCGTAGGCGCGGCTCAGTTTAGCCCAGCACGCAGCCGCAGGCGGAGTGCTGGGTAAAGTGAAAAATAGATCCGAGTCCCTTCAGGGACGACACAGTTCTCACTCAATCTGCGGTCGCTCTGGAACGTCCCCCTGGAATTCAAACCACACCAGCGCCAACTCCCACGCGTAGAATGGGGCTGTGACCCCCAGCCAGCAGCCCGTACCAACGCCTGACTCCGATGCTCGCGAGCATGATGCAGATTGGCAGGCGCGATATCGTTCGCGTGAGCGCGCGAAAGTTTTCGGCCTTCTGGTTCTCGTGATCTTCATCCTCGTGCTGGCGTTCTTCCGTTTTGGCCGGACCATCCCCTGGGGTGCGCGTTGAATGAGCACTCCGCCTCCGACCCAATCTGAACCACTCCTGGTCGTCATCCTGGGTCCGACAGGCTCGGGCAAGTCGGCTCTCGCCATCGCTCTTGCGCAGCGGTTTGCCGGCGAGGTCGTCAATTGCGATTCAGTGGCCATCTATCGGCACTTCGAGATTGGAACGGCCAAGCCAACCCGCGAACAACGGGCGCTGGCGCCGCATCATCTTTTCGATGTCGCAGAGCCTGACCAGCCGTTCACCGCAGGTGAGTATGCGCGGCAGGCGAGAACAGTCATCGAGGACATCGCTGGCCGCCAGCGGTTTCCCATCGTAGTTGGCGGCACGGGTCTTTATCTGCGGGCGTTGCTGGATGGGCTCTTCCCGGGACCGCAACGTTCGGAAGCTTTGCGCGAACGCCTTCGTGAACGTGCGGAGGGACGCGGCTCGCCTTATCTGCACAAGTTGCTGACCCGCCTGGATCCCTCGGCGGCAGCGAAGATCCATCCCAACGACGCACCCAAGATCATTCGCGCTCTGGAAGTGTGCCTGGCTTCGGGGACGCCGATGAGCGAGTTGTGGGAGCAACGCGGGCGCGATCCCTTGCGCGGATTTTGTATTCTGCGGATCGGGCTCAATCCGGATCGGGAGGCGCTGTATGCCCGTCTCAATCAGCGGGCCTGCCAAATGTTCGACAACGGCTTGATCGAGGAAACAAAATCTCTGCTCGCGCGCTACAGCGGACAGAAGAACGTCACGCCGCTAGATTCGCTCGGCTACAAGCAGGCGACGCAGTTCTTGCGGGGAGAGCTTACGCGCGAGCAGGCGCTGACCGCGACGCAGCAAGGGCATCGCAACTATGCCAAGCGGCAGATGACCTGGTTCCGCCACGAGCCTGGCGTCACCTGGCTCGCAGGCTTCGGAGATGATCCCGACGTCGCAAGAGAAGCTGCCGAACTGGTTTCGGGTAGAGCGGCGCTTAACCTGGATTATTCATGAGGACTTCACGCTTCGAAGGGGCACGGCTTAGCCGTGCACTTCAAAGCTACCGAAACAAAAGTCTGAAGGCCGACTCTACCCCGGTCTACACAAAAACGAAAATCGCTGCAAGACTTCTGATATCGTCGGTTCGTCATGAATCGCGGAGTGCTTCTTGCCGTGCTTTCGATCGCCGTCTGTATGTCAACCATGAGCCAGGCCAAAGAGCGGTTTCAAACACCCGGCCCGATCCATCTCGACAAGAAAGGCGAGAAGTGGGCGCGTGAATCGCTGAAGAAAATGTCGCTGGAGCAGAAGATTGGCCAGATGTTCATGGTCCGCGCGTTGGCGCAGTTCACCAATGTGAACAGTCCTGACTACATCTCATTGCGCGACACCATGCGCAAGTACCACCTCGGGGGATTCGGGCTGACGGTGCGTTGGGAGGATGGTTTTCTCTACAAAAATGAACCGCTCGAAGCCGCGATGGTCATCAATCGATTGCAGAAGGATTCCGAGTTTCCGCTCATTTTCGCCGCCGACTTCGAGCACGGACTGGGCATGCGCCTTAATGGGACCACCGATTTTCCGCAAGCCATGGCGTTCGGCGCCACCGGCAACGTGGAGTTTGCGCGCCAGTCCGGCCGCATCGGTGCCCAGGAGGCGCGCGCCGTCGGCGTGCAGTGGAACTGGTTTCCCGATGCTGACGTGAATTCCAATCCGGCGAATCCCATCATCAACACCCGGTCGTTCGGCGAAGATCCGAAGCTGGTGGGCGAGATGGCAGCCGCCTACGTCGCAGGGGCCCACGAGTACGGCATGATGACCACCGCCAAGCATTTTCCCGGTCACGGCGACACCGAAAGCGACTCCCACGTGTTCGTGCCCGTGGTGAAAGGAGATGCGGCCCACCTCGACACGATTGAGCTGCCGCCATTCCGCGCTGCCATCCAGGCCGGCGTTGACGCGGTGATGGTGGCCCATGTGCTGGTCCCGGCGCTGGATTCCGATCCCAATCGGGTGGCCACAATTTCGCCCGCTATAGTGACCGGCCTTTTGCAGCAGAAGATGGGCTTCCACGGATTGGTGGTCACTGACGCGCTCGACATGGGTGGGCTGCGGCAGTCATTTCCGCAAGAGGGGTCCGAAGGGGCGGGCCGGGCCGCCGTCGAATCCGTGAAGGCGGGTAATGACATGCTGCTGCTGCCTTTCGATCTCGACGGCGCGTACAACGGATTGCTGCGCGCGGTCCGCAGTGGGGAGATTCCCAAATCGCGCATCGATCAATCGGTGTTGAAGATCCTGCGCGCCAAGGCTTCCGTTGGGCTGAACAAGGCCAAACTCGTCGATATCAATGCCGTGAATCAGATCGTAGCCAAACCCGCGAACCTGGAGGCTGCGCAAGAGGTCGCTGACAGAGCAGTTACGCTGGTTCGCGACAATCACCGTGTGCTTCCCCTAAAAGCAACAGCGAAGGGAACTAAGCCTCCGCCGAATGCGTATCAGCCAGTAGCGGAGACGCGCAATAACACTGTCTTGTTGATTTTTACGGACGATAGCCGTTCCGATTCAGGGCGAATGCTGGATCACGAGGTCAGGGCGAGAATTCCTGACGCGCGCGTGTATTACATCGATCCACGCGACGCGGCAGGGATGGCCCAGCCGGTAATGGCTTCCGTGCAAGAGTCGCAAGTGGTGATCGCCGCAGTGTACGAGTTCCCCGTAGCGGGCCGGGTGGTTCGTACGCAGGAGGGCGCAGCCGTCAACGCAATAGCTGTGCAGGGGTCGTCCGCGGCACTGCTGCAGCAGGTTTTGCGAAGCGCAGCGGAGAAGGCGATCGTTGTGGCCGTGGGTAGTCCCTACATTGCCGCCCAATTGCCCGAGGTACAAACCTACATCTGTACCTTTTCCAGCGGTCGCGTTTCTGAGTTGAGTGCGGTGAAGGCAATGTTTGGCGAAATCCCGATGACTGGCCGCTTGCCTGTAACCATCCCGAACATCGCCGGCCCTGGCGCAAAACTGCCGGGCGCGGCGCAAGATTCCAGCGGAGGACCACAATGAGGAAGGTCACTACGAAGTTTTCATTCGCGCTTGTAATGGCGAGCCTGGCGCTGCTGCTGGCCGCCTGCTCGATCAACGTGGACGATAAAGACAAGAAGAACGAGAAGGTCGATATTCAGACTCCCTTCGCCAACCTGAAGGTGGACACCGGTGAACAGGCGGCAGACAACGGCATTCCGGTTTACCCGGGTGCGCACTTGCGTCCCGCGGAAAACGGGGACAACCATTCCGCCAACATCAATATTGGCGCCGCGAGTTTTGGCCTGAAGGTGATCGCAGCGGAGTACGAGACCGACGACTCGCCCGAGAAGGTCAAAGCTTTCTATCAGGACAAACTGAAGAGTTTCGGCGACGTGCTGGTGTGCAGCGGCCACAGCGGTGGTTCGGATGTTCACATGGGATCGCATGGCGAGGAAGGTCAGAAGCTGACCTGTAAGGACACGCACGGCGATGGATGGGAGCTCAAGACCGGCACCAGCGACAACGAACACCTGGTGGCGATCGAGCCGCGTGGTTCGGGAACGCGCTTTGGCACGGTGCTGGTGCGGACGCACGGTAAAGAAGGAACGCTGTAAACCGCGGCGAAATCCGCGCGCAGTCGACCCCAGCGGCTTTAGCGATTTTTGTTCTTGCCCTATATGCGAGCCTGAACCTGGGTTATTCATGACCGCACGTAGTTTGTTGGGTGTCATCCTGAGCGACGAGCGCAGCGAGGAGTCGAAGGACCCCTTTGGCGCCAAGCAATCCCAGACTTGTTGTTGTACTGCGTCCACACGGTGATTTCTCGCAGCTATAGGGTTCCTTCGACTGCGCGCCCGCCCGACCCGCACAATCACCCCAACGAGCGCAAAGGCGGCGCTCGCTGGGGACCCCGAAAACAGCGGGTCGGGAAATTTTTGCGGGCGCTCCGCTCAGGGTGACACCTCACATTCATGAATAATCCAGCTGAAGGCCCGTACTACCCATGCAAACCAGACACATCTATTGCGGAACCTCTCTAGCATCTGCGCTAGAGCATTTTCACACTTGGTGTATAGGGTGGAGCACCGCTTCAGCGGTGCAGTTAAGATTCGGAAATGAGACGGCTTTAGCCGCTGAGGTGACGGAAGTATTACCTCAGGCGCTAAAGCGCGATCCAAGAACTGACGGCA
>DATCCF010000430.1:0-3684 GCA_036511435.1 Terriglobales bacterium
CTTGCTACCTTCTACTACCGAAACAGATGAATCATCCAGGTTCAGCGCCGCGTTCCCGTTGATCCTTCATAACGGAGCCGGCTTCAGCCGGCGGCACTGCTGCTTCCATAGCAACTACACCAATTCTTAAACGGCTTTAGCGCTGCGGATCTCAAATTCGCGAGCTCAGTTCTTCATCGTCCGGAAGGTTCCCAGACCCAGCAAATTGTAGTCGCTGGTGACAAGGGTCAGGGCAATGACTTGAGCCGTACCAGCGAGAACCCGGTCAGCCGGGTCGCTGCGAGGCACTGGCAGTTGGTGGGCGGCAAGCACGATCTTGTGAGCGAAAGGCGCTTCCTATAGCGGCGCCATGGCATGGGCTGGCCACTGTGCCAGATTGAAGGGGGCGAGTCCTGTCCCTTGCAATGAGCGCGCATAGCCTCTCCGGTCGATCCCCAGTACCTTCGAAAACGGGCGTTTCACCAAACCGGTCGCCCGCATCTAGGCGTCTGTGCTGGGAAAGGGTGATATTGCGAAACGAAGCCAACAAGTCGTTTGTTATGAGCAGGAGAACGGAGGACGTGACCAACAAACGTGCGGCTGGGAAGGGCAACTTGCAACCGCGTCCTCGAGCCAGCGTGCCCATCAGGGTCGAGCGCCGCAAAGCTGAAACTTCGCCTCTCAGTTCTTCACGGTTCGGATGGCCTCAGACCCAGCAAGTTTTCGTCGCTGGTGACGAGCGTCATCCATGACCTGAGCCGTGGCAGCGAGAAAACGGTCAACAGGGTCGCGTTGTGGCAGTGTAGTTACTGCGCGGCTAGATCGTGGGTCAAAGCGCTTCCCGCGGAGGCGCTGTGGCATGCGCCAGCCATTCTGCCTGATCACGGGAACGAATCCTAACCCGGCAGCAGTGCTAGGTAGGCGCAAGAGAAAAGCCACAGCCCAGCTAAATCTTAGCTGGGCTGTTGTGCGTCAGGAGACAGGCCGATTTTGGTAAAAGCTCAACGCAAGAATCTCAGTTGAGCCTACAGGTGCCGGCAACGGCATGGATGATAACCCGAAATCGAAGGGGGAATATGGCACAAGGCGATATGACTACACCACGGGATATCGTCTTCAGATGGGTTAGAAAGAGCGCGTTCGAGATTGAAGAATGATGTGGATGACTGAGCGCCATACAGACCCGAGGCTGCAGCAGTGTGTGATGCAGTGTTGGCCGTCCCGGTTCCTGAGTCGAGAGTCACGGTTGTGCCCTCCGCCAAGGTGAAAGTCTTTCCTGCGCCGCTCACATTCAAGACTCCACGCGAAGCGTGAATTAATACCGAGCTTCCAGTTTTCTTAACCTCAAATTTAGCGGTGCCGCTCGTGGCAGGCGCGACCGTGTACTTATCGGTGTGGGCCGCCATGCCTTTCGTAGTGCTGATACTCGCGGTGCCTGCGGTTAAGTCCAGGACGCCGCCGTTGAAGACCATCTGAGAATTGGACGGAATCAAAACGGTCGATCCTGGGGAAGTGATGGTCACAACTGCGCCATCCGCCGTCACTACTTTGTCCCCTTTGAAGAGCGCTGTGGTTGCCGGGGTTCCATTGCCATTTACAGCCACTGCACCGCTGGAGCTCATCACTGCGACATCGCTAGAAGCCCCAAATGCCAGCGCCGGCAGACCCAATATTGCAATCAGGCAGACAAAATAAATCAAGCAACGAGTTTTCATTTGGAACCTCCACAGTACCACTTTCGAGCTTTTAGAATGGCACTTTATAATAGCGAATAACAAGGAAAAGACTACCACCAAATCTAATTTTATTTCCTAGGTCAATGAAAAAAAAGATACCTACCAAAACGATAGTAATGACACTAAAGTGCTACCATAATTGAGTCCTTACCAGCGCTTAGAAGCTCGCAATCACCCCCCGTGCAGTCCCTCGACAGAAAGTTACGCTGCCTTGGCGGTAACGTCTGTGATGACATGCACCGAGGGATGTGAGCCACCCCTCTTGCCGCGTCAAGGGCGATTGAACAGAGCACCTCCTGTTGATAGCGGGCGCTCTGTGATCGGCGAGCTATGCCGCCAGGCCCCAATAGGCGGCTTACTGGCTGGCATCCTGCTTTTGCTGGAGCTGTTCGGCCAGCTTTAGCTCGCGCTCTGCCTCATCCGTTTTGCCCAGGTCGCGGTAGCTCTGGCCCAGCAGATGATGGGATATCGGGTTGTTCGGGTCCATAGCCACCGCACGTTGCAAGGTCCGCACCGCGAGCGCCGCCTCTCCCTTCTTCTCCAGGACCTTGCCCATCAGGATGTACGGCCCGGTCGAAGTTGCATCCAGCCAAATCGAGCGTTGCAACAGGCGCTCGGCTTCATCGTACTTCTGCACTCGGGAGTAGGCGTCCGCGAGCTTGTAATAGGCCGCGGCGTAGCCCGGGTTGATGGCGAGCTCCTGCTGCAGATCGGCGATCGCCTCCGGAATTCTCGATTTGTACAGATGAAGCTCGCCAAGCAAGAAATGCGCCATCGGTAACTTGGGATCGAGCGCGACCGCCTTCTGGGCATACTCTTCCGCGACCGGATCGAATTCCTGACGGAAGAGCATGCGCGCGGTGAAGAGATAGCTGGCGGCCGAGTCGCGCTTAACGTCAAACATTCTGGCGAAGGCGACCCGAGCCTGCGCGTAATTCTTGGACTGGATATAACAAATGCCGAGGATGTACGACGCGTCCACATTGGCGCGCGGATACCACGTCTGCACTTTCTCCAGGTAAGGGATCGCTTCGCCTGGCCGCCCGGCGAGGTAATACGACAGGCCAAGCAACTGAACGGCTTCGTCGTCCTTGGGGTTCTCCGTCAGGGCCTGCTTCAGATACTCCGCCGCTTTCAGGTAATCGCTTTTCTTGTAGTAGGCCGCTCCCAGCTCGTGCGAAAGCCCGGCCGGCTGCGGACTACGGGGGGCGAGCTCTTGCAGTTGCGCGATCGCGTCGTCGTACTTGCCCTGTTCGGAGAGACGGCGCGCTTCGGCGAAGATGGCTTCAGGCGATGCTGTTTTGTTCGACTGCGCGGTGTTGTCCATGAGCGTAGGAACTTGGGCGGCTTGGGCGTGCAATTGGACGCTAACGCCGTTGACCGCAACTGCGAGCAGGAAAATGAGAACCAATTTGAGTTGTGGCATGGAAGAACTCTCGGAGATCTCTGGAAAGATTAGAGCACAACCACAACTATTCCTGGCTTGCCACCGGGACTTGTTAAGTCTGGTGTCGCCGCTCCGCGGCTCCGTGAACTTTCCCACTTTACCCGGTGCTCCCGCACCGGGCTAACTTCATCCCACCGCTCTGCGGCTAGCATTTGGCGCCTCTGTACCACTTCGCGAACCAGGTTATCGGTCGGGAGTTACTGGAAGGCATCTCATCAATGCCGGAGCGGCCATAGCGAAGTGCCTCGGGGCGTTAAGAGACTGCCAACGGCTAATTGCTAACGGCCAATTGCTAACCGTCAATCGCTAGGTCTCTGACCGTCTGATTTGGTGATGGTAATGGAATTTCTTTCGTGCCTGCCTGCGATCGAATTTCCAGTTGATCCTGACATGATGGCGATTCACGCTGCGGTTCCATGCGCGCGCCTCTTTGCGAAGGGAGCTAATAGCCCCGACCCGGCGTTGGCCCAGGCATTGCCGGGAGAACAGGCTGATCTCGATCTCCGCCTGATTCAGCCAACT
>DATCCF010000431.1:0-17687 GCA_036511435.1 Terriglobales bacterium
CTGGTGCCGCCATTGGATCACTGGCGTTCCCTCCTGGCGCTCGTGAAGTCAACAGCTCAAAGCAACGTTGTAACACGTCCTCTCGCCCCTGCAGCCGCGAATTTACTGCTCAATAGTGATTACTTTTGCACCGGGAAGTAGCTAACCGTTACTGGGGAAACATCATGTTCGTGCCGAGCAGCGACCGGGTCGCAACTTGGCCTGCGCATAATGATGCGACAACCCTACCATTTACTTACGCAGATCCTGGCAACGGCGACTATCAACTCCTTACTCCGAAACGGACTGACACAACCGACGGGAAAAGATCAGGAATCGATTGGGCGGCTCTGCGAGCAGCAATGAACAATTGAGCAGAGTCGTGTAAGACTGGCGCCTGGCAATGCGGCTGCTGAAGAGAATCAGCAAAGAGCGCCGAACGCCGCAGGTGCTGTTCTGTGGCAATGGCAGCCAGGGTCGGAGGAATCACTATCGTAAGCCGAGCGCCATACTCATCGCACAAGGTTTTCAGCTCTCTTAATCGAGCTTCGCTCTTAAGCCGTACTTCGGATTCGGACAAGGCCGGAGCGGGGCGAAAGCCGAGGACAGACGTAAGACCCCCGACACCTGGCATAACGCGAGCCAGCAACCATTTCCTGATCTCGGTGCGGGTTCCAAACCACCCGCTCCAATGCGCGAAGAAGTAGTTGGTAGTGGTAGTTGCATTCAGATGCTCACGCCGGGCTAGATCCGCTAGGTCAGTCGCGTCCTGATATCTCGCCGTGAATTCTCCTCGCATGTTGTCCCTCACCAGATGAGCGACGCCCAAGCAGAGAACGGCATCGTCGGGTCGAGATCCGCGCCTGAATAATGTCCGCAAATGTAGTACAAGTCCAGGTATTCCGTTTGCTCGATCACTAATCGATAGACATCATATTTCGATAGAAGCGCCATATGCGGAAGGCAAGAACGGACGTCATGACCGAGATTGCACTTTGTCGATGATAGCGGCGAGCTTTTGCGCCTGAGCGAGGGCGTTGAAGCTGCGCTGGAACCATTCCGAGGGCTTAACGCTGTCGGACGGAAGACTCAGGTACTGCAGTACCTTGCGATCGATTTCGTCCGGTACGTCTTGAGGATGGAGACCTACGTAGGGAACTCCGGAACGCGAGAGCACACGCTCCACTGGGGAATCGGGTAGTGTGCAAGCCAGTATTGGGCGCCCAATTCGCACGTAGTCGAATACTT
This sequence comes from Terriglobales bacterium, assembly GCA_036511435.1. Lineage (GTDB taxonomy): Bacteria > Acidobacteriota > Terriglobia > Terriglobales > Acidobacteriaceae > Bog-257. The sequence goes on from DATCCF010000431.1 coordinate 1,228, forward strand.
TCGCCGGCAGTTGCAAGGCCGCGCTTGACTTGGTAACGTCGAGCAAGATCAGTCCATCGCTCTCCGCGGCCAGGCGATCAGCCTCGGTTTTGGCCACTTCAACGCCATCGCACCGAAACCACGTCATTTGAACGTCAGGCCGAGTTCTCGGCGCGTCGCAAAAACCGATCATTTCTAAGCGGAGCGCGGAAACATCACACCGGCCCGACTCAATCAGCCGATGCAACGAGTTCAGCAACAAGTCCGGATAACGATCTCCGTAGATCGCACCGACGTGGCGATATACCCGATATGGGCGAGACGGAACAGGAACGGCATGGAGTCCATCTTCCGGATCGAAGCCATTCCACAAAGTCTCGATCTTCCCCTTCCATTCAGGGTATCGGGTGCGCCACAACTCAGCTACGGAATCGGTGTTGGCAATAACCGCATCCGCGTTTTGAAAGAACAGTTTTTCAAGATACTCGTCTACCTTGCGAGTGCGCTTCGGGCGGTACGGGTTCCCCACGAGCGGATCACGAAAATCCGCGATCCAGGACCAACCGAATTTCTTTTTCGCCCAAAGTGCAGCAAGATGCGTGGTCAAGGGCGGCGAAGTCGAGATGAGCAGACGCGATTCACCCCGCCACCTGTCCGCAACCCGGATGACACGGGGGACCCACGTGATGCCGCAGTCGCAGGGGAGCAGCGTCAGCCGAGCGGCCCTTTCCACCACCGGACGGTATCGTTTCGGCAAAGTAGGGTATGCAGCTTTCATCCGGTACACGTTGTCGGCCATGATGCATCGGGACTCGGTTCCCCCAGCGATCACATCGACTGGGTATCCGAGCCGACGGAGATACCTGGTAAGGCGATGCGGGCGAGCCGCTCCGGAATACGGGTCGGGCGGATATAACAAAGCGATCATGAGAACCGCAGTCACCTGCGTACCCAGACCGCAGTAATGGCCAAGAAAAACCGCACCCCGACGGCGATTACGGACCCGTGGCGCATGATCAGTCCATTATGCCGACGGAGGCTGAGTTTGTCAGCCTTGTGGAACGGCGGCAGAAACTGGAAAAACTCGCGGACAACCATTCCCTTGGTCGCTCCCGTTTGGTGAAGCCGGGCGGTGGAAAGCGCGACGACAATTGCGATCGGGAGGCCAAGAACGACAGAAAGGGCGCAGATTAACAGCCAGTTCCAGGGGCCGACGATAGCCCCGACGGGTGCCATCACTTTCAGGCGACCGAGGTTGACCATTCGCAGCAGGTGAAGCGCGAAATAGGTACATACCGCCAGACTCAAGCCTGCAGCAGCGACAATCAACCCGCGTATGCCAAAGAAAAACAGATTTAATCCAACACCAAACATCATGCCTGCAATCGACAGCCAATCAGGAACTTCGACCCGCCGAATATCGAGCCACGCACCCAATACCGTCACGACTATCAAGGTTGCGGAAGCCATCAGCGGCAAGTGGATCATCGGCCACCTCCTCCAGATTCCACTGCCGATGGCCGTTGCGCTGCGTTCCGCGCTTGCTCCAAGCGTTCGAACCAGAGTTCGAGCACCAGCAAGGCCCAAAGCCAATGCGAATTATCGCGTCGCATAGCTTCGTGCTCCCTGATCAGCTCTCGCAGAAACGGTGGCGATACCAGGTCCCGGCGCAAAAAGCGCGAGCTACTGAGATGGTCCTGCAGAAACTCCCGCAGGATTCCCCGTATCCAGTGCGACACTGGGGCAGCGAAGCCCATCTTCGGCCGTACGAAGAGTTCCTGTGGAAAACGGTCGCCCCATGCCCGAAAGACGATTTGCTTGCCCTTTCCATCGCGTAACTTCCAATCAAGGGGAATCGCTGCGGCCAGTTCGGCTAACTCATGATCGAGAAACGGACTCCGGACCTCCAATCCGTGAGCCATGGAAGCGCGGTCGACTTTAACAAGCATGTCGGCCACGAGAGAGGATGTGGCGGCGAAATAGACCGCTTGTTGCAAAAGACCAGCTCCATTGGGCAATAGGAAGTCGCAGAGAGTCCGCGTATAGTACGCTTCTTCGGCAGGGAGCATCCACTGGGGCCGAAGAAGTCCTTGGCGCAAGAAATAGGGAGCAAAACCGTGCTCGAAGTAACGCACAAGAGGTGACGATCAGCTTAGCACGCGAAGATAGTTCTTTCCGTATGACGAATACGGCACGGCCTCGCTCACAAATCCAAGAATGCGACGCACGCCCGGCGGAATACGGTCCAGAGCGCTCATTCGCTGTGCTTCACCAAATATCTCGTAGCCGGCAAACATCTCGTCGCCGCCGTCCCCACTGAGAACAACCTTGACATGTTGTGCGGCAAGCTGGGAAATCAAATAGGTCGGAATGGAGGATGAATCCGCGAAAGGTTCTCCGAATCGACCGACTAGTTCTTCCACCACCCGAACCAGCAGGGCGGGATCTTCCGGGACGACCAGCTCATAGTGTTCGGTACCATACTTCCGGGCGACAAGTGCCGCATAGCCAAGTTCGTTGAATGCGGGATTATCGAAGCCTGCAGAAAAGGTCTTAATCGGTGCCGCAGACTGTAACGCCATCGACGCCACCACAGAACTCGAGTCAATTCCTCCACTGAGAAAAGCTCCCAGCGGAACATCCGCGTGCATACGAATGCGCACTGCTTCGTCGAACTTCTCCTTAAGTTGCGCGCAGACCTCATTCTCGCTCAGTCCTGGGGCTGGATGCTCGGTGGGCGCGGAAAGTCTCCAATATTGCGACTGATGAAGAGCGCCCCCGATGTCATACGTCATCCAACTGCCTGGAGCCAGTTTGCGTACCGCGCGTATGCCTGTGAGCGGTTCCGGCACGTAGAGGAACTGGAAGTACAGCTGCAGTGCCTCGCGGTCGATATCACAGGGAATCCCAGCACGCACGAGGGCGTCCAGTTCGCTTGCAAAGAAGAACTCATGCGGAAGCGCCGCATAATAAAGTGGCTTCTTTCCGAAGCGGTCTCTTGCCAACAAAAGGCGCTTGGCGGCGGAGTCCCATATGGCAAATGCAAACATGCCACGAAGACGGGCTATCCCAGCTTTTCCGTACTCCTCGTACAGATGAACCAGCACTTCGGTATCGCAAGTCGTTTGGAAACGGTGACCCTGCCGCGTGAGTTCCTCGCGAAGCTGACGGTGGTTGTATATCTCGCCATTGAAGGCGACCCAAACGCTCCCATCCTCGTTTGTCATCGGCTGGGCTCCGCCTTCGGGATCGATGATGCTTAGCCTGGCTACTCCGAGGGCGCAATCATCTTCAATATGGAACCCCGTGCCGTCGGGGCCGCGATGGCGTAGCGCATCGCACATCTTGTGAACCAGTTGCGCGCTGGTTACATCGCGGGAAACACAACCGGCAATCCCGCACATCGCAGTTCCTCCGGATAGGACTTCTGCCCCCGAGAGTGGTCGACTTGCTATCCCAGACTTTCAATTGGCCTTCTGCAGCCAGCCATGTGCTGTCGCCCTCTTGCGCACGTTCTTGCCGCTCACTCTCGGTTCGCCATGACAAAAGCCAGACTACGGCTCGCAGAAGCGTGCCCATTGAGAGCCGACGCTAACGCGCGGCTCGGATTGAACTTCGTAATAGATTGCGACTGCGAGTGTCGAAAGCACCTCGACAGTTTGATTCTAGAACGAAGTCGCCGGGCGTCAACTGGCAAATCGGGTGTCACCAAAAGTAATTGCCCCTTAATTCCCGAATTGGGAGAACGGTGCGCACTTTGTAACAAAGTGATTGCGACTGAAGGCAACAGGTGAAAAACGGGAACCCAGAGACTGGTACGCACGAGGGCACGGCGCCTTACGAGTCTCGCGAAAACATTCTGCAAGAATGCTGGGAGTTATGCGAAAACGTGTAGGCTCCGCTGGAACGAGAGGTCAGCAATGCTCCCAGAACCGCTCATTCCATGGGCGAACGTCAATTTCGCTAGTCCACGCACCGCTCTGTTGCCGATGCAGCGAAACTACGACTTCGGAGATGTGATTTGGGTCTGACTGAGGCCCTCCGTCAGCCCTTTCGACACCCTCATAGATGTCCGCGTCGATGACGAGATGCGCAACATGAATCCCCTTGGGCCAGAGCTCCCGGGAGAGTACTTGGGCGAGCGCGCGCTGACCGAATTTTCCCGCCGCGAGATTCAGGTGTCCTGCCCGCCCCAGCAAGGATGAGGTCGATCCTACTAAGATAATCGTTCCGCGCCTAACCGGGAGCATCGAACATGCCGCTTCTCGAGCGACTAGAAAGGGGCCAAGACAGTTGTGCCGCCATCCCTCCTCAAACGCGGGAAGCTGGATGTCAATGGTCTCGCCCGGTCCAAAGTTCTGAATCGAATAAACAACCAGGTTCGGAATACCATGCTGTGCCCGGACGAGTGCAAAGAGTTCCGTAACAGACGCTTCGCTAGTCGCGTCGCAGCCGTAGGCGAAGGCGGTTCCGCCTTCCGCCTCAATCCCATCGGTAAGGGCATCAAGCCGGTTCGCGTTTCTTGACGCCACCACGACAGCCATTCCTTCGCTTGCAAGCCGTCTGGCAAGTGCATATCCAAATCCCGGCCCGACGCCAACTATCAATGCAAGCTCACCTCTCAGTCCATGTACCTCTGATGGCTGCCGTGCTGTTTCTGGGTCGCCGCCTGCTGACATCTGTGGCAAAGCCTCCAACCACCTCTGGTGTCGTCGGGACGCATTCTTGAGGCGATGACCAGAGTTGCGCGTGACATCTACGGCGCGTTCAAATTTGAAGGCCAACGCGATTGGGCCGAGACGAATCTTTCTCCACCTCTTGAGGTTATTCCAAAGGTTTCGTAGCATCGTTTATTTCCTTTCTCAGGCGAGTGCCCCCGGCCGGGTGCACTCAGGAAGGTTCTATTCGGGAGCTTTACTGATTCTGCGCGCTACTGAGCGCCAGAATGCTTGCGCCCGTCTGCTACTGCGCAATCCCAAGCCCGCTGGCACGACCGCCGCCAGCAACCGGCTTGCCATGCAAACTTTGACGCACGACTCCTGGTCGGGGCCATGAACACTAACTCGCGAGAGCTGCGCATGGTATCGCCGAGTCTGGCGGTGAGATCGGTTCTTCCAGGCTCTTGAACCACAATTCCAGCATGAGCAAGGCATAGATCTGGTGGTGATTACTGCGGCGGCCACTGGCATGCTCCTCCAGCAGGTATCTCACGAAGTCCGGAGAAACGATGCCGCGATCCAGAAAAGTCTTGCTCAAGAGACTATCGTGTGCCAACTGCCGCAATGGCCCCCGAAACCAGTGATCGATCGGAACTCCAAAACCCATCTTGGACCGCGTCAACAACTCCGGCGGGAGGCGATCTCCAAGTGCATCGATTAGTATTCGTTTGCCGTTGCCGTTTTCCCATTTCCAACTCGTTGGAATACGGGTGGCAAACTCCGCGAAGTGGTGGTCCAGCAGTGGGCAGCGCACTTCTAAGGAAGCCGCCATTGAAGCCCGGTCGACTTTTACCAGAAAGTCTCCGGTCAAGAGATTCGTGGCTTCGAAATACATCAATTGCGAACGGATGTCGGTGCCGTCTGGGAGGAAGTTATCCGGCAACATGTGCTGCAGAAAAACGGCATCTGCCGGCAGCATCCACGCAGGATTCAGCATTCGCTTGCGAAGAAAATATGGGACGTAATTCAAGTTGAAATACCGTTCCAGCGCCGTGGGAGACCCCATTCCATGGAGAAAGTTTTTGCCGTAGGCGGAATACGGGAGCGCGTTCGCGGTCAGGCGCAGCAGCTTTCGAAGCGGGAGCGGCACGCGGTCCAGGAACTTGTATTTTTGCACAAGATCCAGGATCGGATATCCGGCAAAAAATTCATCGCCACCATCGCCGCTTAAAGCCACCTTAACGTACCGAGCTGTAAACTCCGAGACGATGTAAGTGGGAATGGCCGACGAATCCCCAAAGGGTTCGTCATAGTGGCCCACCAGTTTGGTGAGTAGTCCAACCGAATCCGGACGTACCACGATCTCGTGATGATCTGTTTTATATTTCCTCGCGACTAAGGCAGCGTATTTCAGCTCGTTGTACGCAGCCTCCTCGAAGCCGATCGAAAATGTCTTCACCGGCTCGGAAGACTGCATGGCCATGGACGCGACCACCAAGCTGGAATCAATACCGCCGCTGAGAAACGCTCCCAGGGGTACGTCCGCAATCATGCGAGCGCGCACAGCTTTATCGAAGAGCTCGCGCAATCGCTCGCGGGTTTGCTGCTGAGTGAGCCCGGTTCGGTTCTCCTCGGAAAACGCCGGAAGCCTCCAATAGCGGCCCTCCTTTATCGTGCCATCAGCCGAGTACTCGATCCAGCAACCTGGCATCAGCTTGCGAATCGCCCGGAACGGGCTGTACGGGTCAGCTATGTAAGTGAATTGAAAATACAGGCGCAGCGCCTCGGTATCGAGATCGAGAGGAACGCCGGCCACGCGAAGGCATTTCAATTCACTCCCAAAGTAAAAGCCGGACGGCGTCTGTGCATAGTACAAGGGCTTCTTACCAAAGCGATCGCGGACCAGCAGGATCTTGCGGGCTCGCGCATCCCAGATACAGAACGCAAACATACCGTCCAATCGGTGCAGGCCTTCCGTACCCTCTTCCTCATACAAGTGGACCAACACTTCCGTGTCGCTGTTGGTGGTAAAGTGGTGACCACGACGGATCAGATCGTCCCGTAGCTCCCGGTAATTATAGATTTCACCGTTAAAGACAACCCATATCGAGCCGTCTTCGTTGGAGATTGGCTGATGTCCAGTGCTAAGATCGATGATGCTAAGCCGGCGCATGCCGATCCCGCAGCCGCCGTCGACGTAGAAACCTTCGTCATCCGGCCCGCGGTGGCGTATCAAGTCGCACATGGCGTGCACATCGGAAACCTGCGCCTTGCCATCCCGGAGGAGAAATCCCGCTATCCCGCACATGGTATTAGGAATGCTACCATCTCATCCGACGTGCTCGCCACCAATCTGCCAAATGACACTCCAGCGGCTCGCTTAAGAACCTTGCTACATTCCTGCTATTCAACGCGCACCTTGGTAATTCACTTTTTCCGCTCACACAAAGTGTTATGCGACAATCAGAAGTTGCATTAAGGCGCCATGCGCTGGGGGAGCGAACAATCAGAGGAGCGATTTGAGCATGACTCAACAGGCAACGGAAATCGCCAGCGGAGAGCGTTTCGAGTTTGGCAGGAACTGGGAGCGGTTTCTACGAACGCTCAATGACGAAAAGACTGAAGAGGCCGTCAAGTCTCTCAAGGACATGCTTGAGACCGAGGGCCTCGCCGGCAAGAGTTTCCTCGATATCGGGTCTGGCAGCGGTCTCTTCAGCCTGGCGGCGCGCCGTCTGGGCGCACGCGTTCATTCTTTCGATTACGACCCCCATTCCGTAAATTGTACGGCTGAGTTGAAGCGGCGTTACTTTCCCCACGACGACGCGTGGACGGTGGAATCGGGATCGGCTCTGGACGCTCCCTATCTCAGATCTCTAGGGCGGTTCGATGTCGTTTACTCCTGGGGGGTGTTGCACCACACCGGGGACATGTGGACGGCGCTAGCCAATGCTGCACCCTCGGTAGCTCGAGGCGGAAAGCTTTTCATCGCCATTTACAACGACCAGGGAACCGCCAGTCGGCGTTGGACCAAGGTCAAGAGACTGTACAACCAACTGCCGCGCGGCTTGCGCTTTCTGGTGGTCTGGCCTTCGTTTTGGGTACTCAATTGGCGTCCGCTGGTGAAGGATTTTCTTCGTGGCAGACCATTCCGGAGCATTCGTGACTATGGCAAGAACCAGCGCGGTATGTCCTTTTGGCAGGATTTGGTCGACTGGGTTGGAGGCTATCCATTTGAAGTTGCCAGGCCCGAGCAGATTTTTGATTTCTACCGGCAGCGAGGCTTTGTCCTCACGCGCCTGTTAACCTGTGGCGGAACGCCAGGTTGCAATGAATTCGTTTTTGAGAAGTCAGCTCCGACATCGAGCTGATGGAGATCAAAAAGATTCGTGATACGAAAAATTCTAAAGAAATGTTGGTATGGCGCCTTTCTTGCTGCCGGGCTGCCGCTGGCGGCGATGTCTCTTTTTGGCCGCGTCAAGCCAATCTACACGTTCTTCTCACAATTCTGTGCGATGGTTCCAGGCGGCGTCGGCGACTATCTTCGAGTTGGTTATTATCATCTGACCCTCGCGCAGTGTTCGATGTCCAGCCGAATCTCCTTCGGTTCGTTTTTCGCTCACCCAGAAGCTCGCGTCGGCGCGCGCGTTTACATCGGAAGTTATTGCATCTTGGGAAAGGCGGTCATCGGAGATGGAACACAGGTTGCTTCTGGTGCACAAATCCTGAGCGGTCAACATCAGCACATACGGGACTCGTCTGGCACTTTTCATGAGGCGGGTGACTTTGTCAGTGTGACGATTGGTCCTGATTGCTGGATTGGAGCGGCAGCTATCGTTATGGCGGACGTGGGCGCACGAACTACCATCGGGGCGGCATCGGTAGTGACTCGCCCGATTCCTCCCGACTCTGTCGCCGTTGGAAGTCCGGCTCGCGTTGTCCGGAGCAATCAGGCAGCACTTTCGGACAACCCGTAAGGATGCTGGAACTTGCCAGGTCCACTCATCGTACGGTCGGGTACAATGGCGCAGGAAAGCCAAGACGGGTTCTCTAGTGCATCTGTTTGTGACAAGTCCACCAATACCAATCCGGCTGGCAATTGTCGCCGGCGCCCGTCCCAACTTTATGAAGATTGCGCCGTTGATGAAAGCGCTTTCGAACGATGCCGATTTCCAAGTGGCGCTGATCCATACCGGCCAGCACTACGACGACAACATGTCGGGCCAGTTTTTCCGCGACCTCGGTATTGCCGACCCGCAGTACCACCTGGAGGTGGGCTCCGGCAGCCATGCCCAGCAGACCGCCGAGATCATGAAGCGGATTGAGCCCGTATTCGAAGAGTTCCGCCCTACGGCGGTGATCGTGGTGGGAGATGTGAACTCGACCGCTGCAGCAGCCCTGGTCGCAAAGAAGCTCGGCATCGATGTCGTTCACGTAGAAGCCGGCTTGCGTAGCTTCGATCGGTCCATGCCGGAAGAGATCAACCGCATTGTCACCGATTCCATTGCTGACGTTTTCCTGGTTACGGAGGAGAGCGGACGCACAAACCTTCTGCGGGAAGGGATCGCTCCGGAGCGGATCCACCTGGTCGGCAATCTGATGATCGACTCGCTGCGCCAGCATCTCGAGCGGGCCCGCACGTCCGAGATCGCGGATAGACTCGGTGTCAGAGGTAAGCCCTACGGACTGGTTACGCTTCACCGGCCGGGAAACGTTGACGATGTCGATAGTCTGGGCGAGATCCTTGGGGCATTGAGCGTGATCGCGGAGTCCCTGCCGCTGCTCTGGCCGATGCATCCCCGGACTAGATCGCGACTGCAGAACAGCAGAATCGAGCTTTCGTCCGGCATTCGGGTCCTAGAACCGCTAGGCTACTTGGATTTCTTGTCCCTCGAGGCAGATAGCTCGATCGTGCTTACCGATTCTGGTGGGATCCAGGAGGAAACGACAGCCCTGGGGGTGAACTGTCTTACGCTGCGCGACAACACGGAGCGGCCGGTCACGATCCAGTTCGGCACGAACCGCGTAGTCGGCACGCGCAAAGCGACTATTCTGAGCGCATGGGAGGAAGTCCAAAGTTCCCCGCGGGTAACCCGGATTCCGCCACTGTGGGATGGGAAAGCGGGGCCGCGCTGCCGCGAGGTTCTTCGCCGGTTATACTCGGGGCGTACTGCCATCGAAAGAACCGAGAGTCCTTGCGCACCGACTCCCCTTTGATATTCATGTTCTACGCCTCAACGGCGGCTCTCTCATGCGACAACTCCTCATCATCGCCTACGCGTTCCCGCCCTTTCCAGCGCCAGGATCTGCACGACCATGGCGCTTTTACAAATTCCTCCCCGAATTCGGCTACGAAACCCATGTACTCACGGCATCACGTCCCGAACAAGTTCTCCCCCGAATCACATTCGTTCCTCCATTAGAAGTGTCCTTTGCCGAACGCGTATTGCGACAGTTTTTTTTCCCTGCGGACAACGACGTGCTTTGGATCCGCCCCGCGATTGCCGCAGCGGAGCGGTTGATTGCAGAAACCCCGTTCGATGCAGTCTTATCCACAATTCCTCCCATCCACGGTCACACGGTGGCGTACCTGCTCAAAAAGCGAACCGGATTGCCATGGATTGCCGACTACCGCGATCCAGTCGTCGGCAACCCGTTGCGCACATACCGTGGGTTGCCCCGCTGGGTGGATGGTTTGATGGAGCGCCACTTTTGCCAAGCCGCGAACCTGGTGGTGACGGTGACGGACCGCCTACAGCAAGAGTGGATCCAGCGGTACCCTGAGGCTGCGGCAAAGACTGTTGTGATATGGAATGGGTTCGACCCGGAGGAAAACATTGCGCCCAAGCCTCTTCCACTCAGGTCCTACCGCGTCCTAGCCCACATTGGAAGTTTTTACCTTGGGCGCCATCCAATAATACCCATGACGGCCATTGCTCGGCTGATCAGGCGCGGTATTCTCGACCCCGCTCGTCTCCGATTGCGCCTCATAGGGTCGCTTGACTTAGCTATACGGCGGAACAACCAGCAGCTGTTCGACGAACTAATTGAGATCGGCTGTCTCGAGTGCTTGCCGCCTGTGCCTCGGGTTCAGGCACTCGATCTCATGATGGAAGCCGATCAGTTGATGCTCGCGGACAATAACAACGCGGACATCGGACACACTGTGCCGGCCAAGCTGTTCGAATATGTCCGGGTCGGGCGTCCAATATTGGCCCTAACTTCCGCCGGCTCGCCCGTCGAGCGAATTCTCGCTACAAGCGGCGTTCCTCATGTGGTACTGTCTCCGGACCTTGACGAGCAGACCATCGATACGCGCATGATCGAGTTTCTGAACCTTCCGAGCGACCCGGTTCCCGCCAGCGAGCGGTTCTTGCTCGACTTCAACGGAAGGAACCAAGCCGGAATACTCGCGAAACTGCTTGATGGGATGCTCGCTGCCCGACCGGTATGACCTGGGTCGGCTACGTCCTGTATGTAAAGAGGCGAAACCGGTTGAAAATTCTGCGGCGAATACATTCCGAACCAAACCGGGTAGGCTAGGGCAGCTGCGGCGAGCCGTTCGTTAGTCGCTGTTCGCCCTGCGTTGCTTCATGTACTGAACGCCATTGGGCTTTGCAGTCTCGTCAAAGGCCGTTCTGGGCGTACCGCCCTTGCCTTTTAGCTCTTCCGAGAAACCACCGGTGATGTAGACGGCCCCTTTTTCCAGCGCCACCTGGAGTTCCTGACAGCGCTCGGGCGTCATGCCGTTAATGTTGTACTCGGACCAGGGAAACCGGGGACCTACAGCCGAGCTTGCTTGATGGCGCGCCAGATACTCATCCAAGGAGCAGATCACCTTGGCTGGAATTCCGGCGCATACCGTCTCAGGTGGCAGCGACTTGGCCACAACGGAATTGGCGCCCACAATGGTTCTTGGTCCCACCTCCACGCCAGGAAGGACTACAGTACGAGATCCAAAATGGCATGATTCGTGAATGGTCACCTTGCCAATCAGACCGGCATCCAGAAATTCGTCCATTTGGGCGTCATGGGCAAGAATCAGACATTGCTCTCCAAAGCCACACCAGTCGCCGATGCTGATTGCGAAACAGCTTGACGTGTCGATCCAAGTGGAAGCAGGCAGATTGACACCCTGGCCAATGTGCATACCCATTGTCCGGAGCTTCTCCCATCGTCGCTCCAAACGGGCACGTTCAAATTTGGCCTTCCAAACTGCAGCGAGATCAAGCAGAGGGTGCAGCATAGTGTCTAACCGCGAACTCCGCGCAACCGGGCTTTCATGTTTTCCAGACCCGAAACGCATTGCAGAATGTCTATCAAATTATCGGAAAAGGGAAACCGTGGAACCGCACAGATCGCAGGCGCTTTCCGGAATTCAGCGGGGCGGAATCTGCCCGGGTATCCTCTGACGCCTCCCCACAATCCTAGACGATGTACCTCTGTCATCTCGCGCATTCCAAAGTCTCTTTGGCGTCCATGCGGATAACAGAAAATGGGCACTGGCGATGCCAACTCATCGCATAAGCGCTTCCAAGATGCCGAGATCTCGAATCTCGCATGTTCGTCGGAGGTGCTCGACAAAACCGGATGGGTCAGCGTGTGAGGTGCGAACGTTACGCCTCGCTTTTCAAGCTGCCGCGCTTCGTCCCAAGACAGTGGCGCGAACCGGCGCGGAGGCACGGCTGGAAGTTCGACATCGGCATCTCGGGATAAGTTGGCGAGACACGCTACTCGATTCGGGTGGGAAGCGTCCTGACACCACAAGGCGATCTCGCGAGCCGCGCTCATGCGAGCCGGCAGGGAGTCCAATTCAAGTAGTCTTTGCTCATCACCGACACAAACCTTTAACTGCCTCTTGGAGGTCTTTTCGCAGATGTGTTGAATCTCGTCCCACCAAAGCCAGTTCTTGCCGTCCAGGAATCCCGTGACCGCAAAGATGGTCACAGGACAATCGAATTCGGCAAAAATCGGCCCTGCGATCGAAGCGTGATCGAAATAGCCGTCGTCAATTGTAAAAGCAATTGCTCGTGTCAGGCTTTCTCCCTCTCGAAGACGGCGGAACATCTCTTGCAGGGACATGAGATGATAACCTTGCTTTCGCAGATGCGACAAAACCGCACGGACTTTCGAAGGGTCATGGCCGTCCACCCCATCTCCAGGAGAAGAGAAACGGTGCAGCATGAAAATGGACGCGCACGTGCCGGTTAGGCTGGAAAGACCTTCCGCCAGTCCCGGCACGCACAAAGGCGTCAACAAAATTTTCTTTAGAGAAGCACCCGTTCGCACCAACCCACCTCGAAACTCAAAGTGCTCGAGAGTTGCCCAGCAGGGCCGTCCTTCCTCTTTTGCATCGCTGCAATTTGTTCTGCCGAGAGGCGTGACTAGTTTATCCGGAATCTCCATGCGGCGTGGAGAAGGTAGACCTATGCGAGGTCAACTTTGATGCCCGCTCCCGCTCAGGTCGCAGGCCGTTCGGGATCAGAGACAGGTCAAGCGCAACGCTCTCTGCAAACGAAGCCTTTCGCATGAGTGCGATGGTCGAAACCAGGCTCGCACTCTCGCCTTCCTCATTAGCCGCTCACTTGGCGCCCCAATCAGTATGACCTGGACGATCATATCCACCCGCGGGGCTCCGCTCATGCGCCAGTCCTAAGAAATTGGACTTTTTGATCTAGGTTTCCGAGAGCATCCGACTCGACCATCATCCGAACCAGGCCCTTGAAATCCACCGCGGGATTCCAGTTCAAGGAGCGCCGAGCCAGGCTGGAGTCGCCACGCAGGTCATGAATCTCGCCGGTGCGGAAGAGTTTGGGGTCCACTTCGACGTACTCATTCACCACTTCGGCAACGTTGCGGCCAGGAGGCACCAGGTCCAGGCAGTGAAGCACCTCGACCACAAATTCGTAAACGCTGTGCGATTCGCCGGTGGCGATGACGTAGTCGTTGGGCTTGTCCTGTTGCAGCATGGCGTGCATGGCGCGGATGTAATCGCTGGCAAATCCCCAGTCGCGACGGGCCTGCATGTTGCCCAGCTTCAGCTTTTTCTTCCTGCCCTGGGCCCAATCGGCCGCAGCCAGCGTGATCTTGCGGGTCACCATCTCCGGTCCGCGGCGCGGCGATTCATGATTAAAGAGAATGCCGCCGACGGCGAAAATTCCGCGCTCGCGATAGACGCCACACAAGCGGTGAGCGGCCGTCTTGGAAACTCCATAGGGAGAGGTCGGAGCAAGCGCGGTTTGTTCATTGCGCAGGCCGTTTAGATTGCCGTACATCTCCGAACTGGATGCCTGATAGATGCGGGTATCCGGCTTCTGGCGCTCGATGATATTCAGCAAGCGCGCTAGTCCGCCAACATTGATGTCGAACGTCTCGGATGGAATTTGCCAGCTGGTGGGGACGAAAACCTGTCCTGCAAGGTTATAAACTTCATCCGGCGACGCCTTGGCAAAAGCGACTTCCAGCGAGGCGGCGTCGCGCATGTCGCCATACAGGACTTCGACCTTGTCCTGGATGGGGATGAGCCAGCGCATCGTTCCCGTTTCGCGGCGCACCATGCCATAAACGCTGTATCCGAGCTCAAGCAGGTATTCGGCAAGATAGCTGCCGTCCTGGCCGGAAATGCCGGTGATTAAGGCCTTCTTCATAAAAGCAACTCTCCCCCTTAAGATTCGCGCTCCACAGCACGGTTGAGTAGCACACGTCCGCGATGACGCGCATCAGCTGTCATTCTTAGCTATAACTCAAGAATATCGCATCCAAGCAGGAATCGTCCGTTAGCCGTGCTCTGAAGAGACCCTAACCGGTGGAGAAACTATCGCCCTCCCCTCCCCAGCAGCAGGATCTTCACGGTCGAAAACATGATGTAGAGGTCGAGTCCAAGAGAGACGTTCTTGATATAGAACAAATCGTAGGCCAGCTTCTCGCGGTTGTCTTCCAGGGTCACGTTATAGCCACGATTGATCTGCGCCCATCCGGTGGCGCCCGGCTTCACCAGCCAACGCTCTTTGTAGAACGGAATCTGTTGAGCGCACTCTTCTTCCTGCTCGGGAACGAAAGGGCGCGGTCCGACGAATGCCATATCGCCCTTGACGATATTGAACAATTGCGGCAATTCGTCGATGCGGGTGCGGCGCAGCCACTTGCCTACCCCGGTGACGCGGGCATCCTCGCGCTCCGCCGGCTTCAACTGTTCCTTGTCTGACCCGTCGTACATGGAACGAAACTTGTAAACCGTGAACAGACGCCCGTGTTCGCCAACCCGCTTCTGACGGAAGATCGCCGGACCCGGAGAGTCAAGACGGATGGCGGCGGCCGCGAGCAGCATCAGTGGCGAGGTCACGACGATGGCGAGACTACCTAAGATGAGCGAGAATAAGCGTTTGTAAAGATGCAGCGCGGTGCGGACATGAAAGCCCGGCGAAAATAGCAGCCAGCTCAAGCGCAGGGAATCCAACGGGATCTTGCCGGTAATGCTTTCGTAGTACTCGGGCCCGTCTTGAATGTATACTCCGCGGGCTTTCAACTTAAGTAGGTTTTCCACTTGCAGTTTGCCGCGGCGGTCCCCCATGGTTACCACGACACGCTGAACATTTCTCTTCTCCGCGAGCTCTTCAATGTCTCCGTCGTCGAATTGGGGAACGCCCGCTACAGTCGGAGCGCTCTGGCCCACGAAGCCCACCACGCGCACCCCGAGTTCGGAGCGTTTACTCATCTCCTCCATCAGCGGTCCCGCCAAAGGACCGTCGCCATAGAGAATAGCGCGCTCGGAGAAGCGGGCAGATCGGTTCAGCACAAAGAAAAGCCTGCGCCAAGCGGGAACCGCGATGCCGACAATGCCCACCCCGATCCACAAAGTGCTGCCACCCAAGCTAACCTCGGGAAACACGTAGTAGAGCACCGCCAACGCGACGAAGGCACAGCCCAATACGCCCACTAGGCGGGTGACCACTTCTCGCCGGTTGGCGAGCACAAACGAATCGTAGAGATCGAAGTAGTACATCAAGATGAGGAAGACTGCGACCACCAAGCCGATCCGGCCCAGGCCGTTTTCGTACAGGAGGTAAATACTGGCGTCGGAGGCCGTCCCTGCCCAAAACTCCACCGCCAGCACAAAACCCAAGGTGACGAGGGCGGCCTCGGTCACCGTGAGCAACAGTGTGCGGGTGGGGAAATAGGCATTGAACAAACGAATCATGCCGACGCCGCTGTTACCTTGTCCGCTTCCTTCTCGGCTTCTTTTTTAGCTTCCTTCTTCGACTTTCCGGATGGGTTGCTGCCACCGTAGTAGCGGTCGTAATCGATGTTTAACATGGAGGCTTCGTTAAAGACCACGCCCAGGAGTTTGGGCTTCTCGATGGATTCGAGCGCCTTATCCAGAACCTTACGCCGGGTAAACCCTTCGCGCACAACAACCAGCACACCATCACAGAGACGTGAAAGCGAAGTAGCGTCGGCCATGGGCAACATGGGTGTCGCATCGAGCAACACCCAATCGAAGCTCGACGAGATCGTTTCCAGCATCTTGGCGAAACGGTCCGATTCCAGCAGAGGCAACGGCTCTTCCATGCCCTGACCTGCCGAAAGAAACCACAACGGCAGTTCCTTGACCCGGTACAGCGAGTCTTCAAGCGAGAGTTTGCCCGCATCCCAATCCGAAATGCCGCGCAACGACGCACTCGTCAACAACTTGCTGGCGCTGGGCCGGCGCAGATCGGCTTCGATCAGCAGAGTGCGCGCATTGTGACGCCGTGCCAAGGTCAGAGCGAGGTTGACAGCAACCACCGACTTGCCCTCGTCGCACACGGAACTGGTGATGAGCAGCTT
>DATCCF010000432.1:0-25555 GCA_036511435.1 Terriglobales bacterium
GAGCAGTTTAAGAATTACTGTAGTCGAGCGAGCACGGGTAGAGCGGCGCTTCAGCGCCGCGTTCCCGCTGATCCTTCACCTCCGAGCCGGCTTCAGCCGGCGGCACCTAGACTACACAAATAACTAAACCGCTCTAGCCGCTGAGGGCAGGGGCTAAAGCCCTCAGAGTTATGCAGATCTTACGGCACGGCTGAAGCCGTGCCCTGTTACAAACCGATTTTTGAAACACGCTCTAGCACCAGACGCAGTAGCTTCCTAGCTGCTAGCTGCGCGTGCTAACGGCTAAGAGCTAATTGCTAACTGCTAAGTGCCAGCGCGCTTCATCGTTTTCGCTTACGGATGAGAATGTCGAAGCTGACCACCCCGTTCTCGTCACGTATAGCTTCGACGGTGTATTCGCTGTTGATGTTGTACTCGAACTGAATCACCTGCTGCGCCGACCTCGTCAGGTTAGTGATGTAGGTGAGCGTCACATTGTTCGAGACCTGCTGCTCGACCGTGATGCGCGCGTTGGGATTGTTGTCCGGCCCACCTAGCGAGGGGTTGATCCGAATGGAGCTCACGCCAAATATTTTGGAGACGCGGTTGGAAACCGTCTGGTTGATCGCCTGCCCGAGTATGGCGCCAGAGGCGCTCTCGGCGAATCCGGACTGCGGCGTGGTGTTCATCGCGCTCTCCTGCTGCGTCCGCCCGAAAGCCAGCAGAGCGACGATGTCATCGCTGGACAGGGGCGGGTCCGAGCGATAGGTGGTGTTCAGCCGCTCCAGGGTGCCGTGCAACCCGATGGTGATGTCGTAATCGCGAACCCGGGTGGTGGCCTCTACATCCAGTACCGGATCAATGCGCACGGGGTTGGCAAACGTAATATCGCCACGCTCCAGATGATACTTAGTGCCTGCCAGGTCGATGTCGCCCTCGGCAATGTTGATGCGTCCCAGCAACACCGGGCGGGCCGCCGTACCTCGCAGCCGCAGATCCACGTCGCCCGCCAGTTTCGCCAGTGCTGTCTGTACCGTCAACTCCGGGGTGGAGACGATGCGAACATCAAGACGCAGATTGTTGAGCGGTGAGTTTACAACGGGTATGGGCGCCGGACTGGCCTGCGCCAGGGCGAAGGCCAAGTCGCTGGACGGAATCTGCGCGAACCGGGTAACGGTTATGTCTCCGCTCAGAGTCGAGCTTTGCAGCGTGCCCACCAGGCGAAGCGTTTCATCCGCGGTAACGCTGATCCCGGCATAGCGAAAACGAATCTCGGTTCCGTTCGCCGTCAGATTGAAACCGACTGTCCGGCCATAGTTGATGAAGCCGCCAAAGGTCACCAGGCCGCCGCCGGTGCGTGCCGTCAGGTGCTCCACTTCAAGCCGGTCCTGGTTGAAGACCAGACTACCGTTGATATCGCCGAGTCCGGCGGGCAGATCAATCATCGAGAGACCGCCGTGTTGGATATCGATGCGCCCCGATATCGCGGGCTGCGCCATCGGACCATTCACCGTGAGGTCCAGATTCGAGGCGCCGTACGAAGTCACGTCGGGATCGAGAGTGTGCACCAGATTCAGGTCGACATGGCCATTGGCGCGCAGAGCAAGCGGGCGATCGTCCTTCAGGCTGGCGCTACCGGTCAAGGTGAAGTGCGAATCCCCGCTTACCAATGTGCAGCGTTGTACCGTGACCACTTGGTTCGCCACCACAAATTCCACGGGCCCATCGCTCGCAATTTCAACTTTTTCCACTTCCACCGCGAACTGCTGAATGCTGAACTTGCCGTTCAAAAGCCTGGGCTGCTTCAGGGGTCCGGCCAGGTCTGCGTGTCCGGCTAGAGACGCGTGGCGGGTGACGCGCCGGCGGACCTCTGCTGGCAGAAAAGGATCGATGTCGAGACCGGAAAACTCCAGCTTTAGATCGGACGGCATGTCGCCACGGAGTTCGATCCCGCCAT
Organism: Terriglobales bacterium; assembly: GCA_036511435.1. Classification (GTDB taxonomy): domain Bacteria; phylum Acidobacteriota; class Terriglobia; order Terriglobales; family Acidobacteriaceae; genus Bog-257. Next base: position 1,937 of record DATCCF010000432.1, read on the forward strand.
CCACCGCCAGGCTTGCCGTAGGAAAATTCGATCGCGCCGTGAGTTGCAGATGACGTCCATGGGTCACCGCGTCGGCTGTAATGCCGCCGAGACGGTCGCCGTTGAGCACCAAGTCACTTACTTGCACGTGGGCATCGATCAGCGGTTGCTCGATGGTACCTGCTCCCTTGGCAGTGAACTTACCGACGCCTCCGACCTGCAAGCGTGGTTGTTGCAATTCGGGGACATTGGCCAGATCGATGCCCTCGCCCGCCAGGTCGAAACGCACCTCCTTGTTGCCGAAGTTGTAGGCAGCCGAACCCGCAACTTTGCCGCGCATGGCCTGCATCTGAATGTCGTCGAGTTGCGCCTCGTGATTGACAAAGGCGAGGTTCGCCGTGAGCGCTTTGACGGGGCGGCCGTAGGCTTGCGCTGCCGTCAATGAGAAATGTCCAGAACCGTGAGGATTCGCTTCCGTTCCGGCCGCCTGCACGGTGAAATTCAGCGTACCCGTTACGGGATAATTCAGTCCGGCGGCGCGCTGCAATTCCGCCACGTCCGCATCACGGATGGCAGCCTGCACCTGGAATGGCAGGTTCTCGGTGAAGCTCCCCTTCACCAGCGTAGCCGAACCATCCACATTCAAGTGTGCGCTACCTTCTTGAATGATGCTGTGATGCACGGCCACGCCCGTCGACGAGTACTGCACGTCGCCGGAGAATTGATCGATGTGGATGCGTCTCGGTTGTGCCGTGGGCTGCGGCGGAGGCGGCTTCGGCGTAGACGCAAAGTGGAACAGCGACTTCTTTCTCTCAGGCGCCTGGGTCGAAGCCGACGCCGAACTCTGCACACTCGGCGTATAGACGTAAGTGAAGTCCGATGCCTGCAGGTGGCCGGCAATCTGCGGATCGGTCAGCCTGCCGCCGAGCGTGCCGTTGAAGCTTGCCACGCCCGCGAGTTCCACTGGCGGCGACGGGCTGCCCATGGCCGTAAGCAGCGGCTGGAACTCAGTTAGGCTGGTGGTATTCAGCACTACGTGCAGGGCCGCGGAAGTCGACCCGAGACTGCCCACTGCATTCAAGTGCGAGTGCGGGGTCGTCATTGTCAGGGCCGAAAAATCCATTACTTGCGCCCTGGGATTGTAGCGGGCTCGCACCGTTGCGGTCACCGGCAACTGGTTGCCGGAGGGTTGCGCCGGAGGTGTGACATCGAGCGCCAGGTCGGCGCTGGCATCGGCCACGGACCGCGTCCACGCCAGATTCACCGTTCCTCCTACGCGGCCCACTGGGTTGAGCTTCTCGTACGGTATTGCCTTGGTCGAGAACATGCGCGCCAGGTCGGCCAGCGACAAGGCCGTCACCCGGAAGTGGGCCGTCCCCTGCTGCAGACCAGGGCCCGAGATTGGCGGAAAAGTGGACTTACGCCCGTTGGGGCGTTGCTTCGCGCCGGGCTTCGCGCGTTCAGTGGTCTGTTCCATGCTCGGTTTCATGCCACGGGTCGAACCCGACAAAAGATTCCTGACTTCGGCGTCGCCGGCAACGCTCCCTCCCAGTAAACGTCCCGCTATTCGAGTGAGCGCCAGATTGTCGTGCGCGAGCGAGAAATCCGCGTTTACACCGGCGTCGCGCACCGCGACTCCGTTGTCCAGATACGTGACGCCGCGCGCAGCGGCATACCCTCGCGTGGCGAGGCCGGTGCCGGTCGAATACGTACCCGACCCGTTGAGCGTCACCCTGCCACCGCGAAGCTGATACAAGCGGGTGACCGATCCCAACTGTCCAACGTCCAGCGCACTGCTGTACTTGAACTCCAGTTCGGAGTTGTCGAAGTTGGTGAGCTTTCCAGTCGCCTCCAGGGAGGATTTTTCCGACGTCACTTTCAGAGACTTAATTTGCAGCCGGTTGGGCCACAGGCTGAACGCCATCTCCCCCTGCGCCGCAACATCGCGGAAGTCCTGGTACTTCGCATCCATTTTGCCGACTTGCACGGTGCCGTCATAGCGGCGGTCGAGGTGATCGTAGGTCATGACTGCGGTGACATCATCGGCTGCGAAATCAAGTGGCAGCGCCCGGTCGTTCACCAGCAACAGCCCGTTATTCAGATCGAGGTGCTCGATAGCCAGATCGAACAATTGTTGCACCGGCGTGGTTCGGCTGCGCAGCTTCGGTTCCGGGGCATTCGTTCTGCCATCGGGATTCACAATCACGTGCACGACGAGATGGTCCACGCTCAAATCTTTTACGTTGATCCGCTTTTCCACGAAGGAGATGATGTGCAGCCGCACGTGGATACGGTCAGCGTGCGCGTATGGCTGCTGGTCCGCAGCTTCCAGGCCGTGAATGGTCAGATCGTCGGCTTCGAACTCAAGCTTGGAGAGGTTCCAGCGAAAAGCATGCAACTCGACGCGGCCGCCGGTCATATCTTCCAGGGTCGCAATCGTCTTGCGCCGAACCAAATCCGCGAACCGTGGGCTTCGCACATACCACACCAAGACAATAGCGGCCGCCAACAACACCACACCGATTGCGGCTTCAATCCACAAGCGAACGTGCGAACGTCGGATTCGGGTTTCTGCCGTCATTCTCAGTTAGCGCCGGAGGCCCCGCCCTGATCGGCCGGAGCATTCCCGGCGGGAATTGCTACGGTGCTGTGTATTTCCGCCTGCTGGCGCAAGTTATGCAACCATGCGTCTAATAGCTCATCCATGTGCCGCTGGACAAGCAGCTCACGAATCCGGGGTTCCGCTTCATCTAAGGCAACCATTGCGCCGCCGGCTTTTTGCAAATCAGGCAGCAACTGATTCTTGTAGTAGGCCTCAACTTCCTCAGGCTGAACGCGCACGTGGGGCCGTAGACGAACCTCCACGAAGTTCATCACTCGCACCTCGGTCCGCAGATGGCCTCTTAGCATGTCCGGGGTGAGTCCATGGCTAGCAAGCGCCTTCTGCCAAATCCGATCGTCGCCGCCGTTCGGAACCTGCGCCCGAAGTTTGGCAACATACTTGTCGATATCGTCTTCCGGCGGTTGCAGGAAAGTCTCGTCGCCCATCTGCGCCTGCAGCAACTGACGATCGATGAGGCGTTGCAAGGCCTGCATTCGATCTGCCTCGGTCACCTGGGCGATAGGCTTCTGTTGCATAAAGGCCTCGAAGCAGATCGCCTCCTCCCAATCGCTCTGGAACAAAGGCTGGCGATTCACTGTGGCAACTACTCCATCAATGACCTCGCCGGCCAAGGCGAAAGGCACAACTGTGGGCAGCAAGAACAATAAGCCAATGGTTAAGTACAAAATTCGTTTCATCAAAATGTCTGTCCAATACTGAAATAGAAATTGATATGACGCAGTGTTTCCACCGTGTCCTGTTTCTGGATTGGGTATCGCGTCGGATTTAAGTTATAGCCGACGTCGAGGCGGACGGGCCCTACCGGTGTCTTATAGCGTACGCCCATACCGACGGCTTGCGGGTTGTAGTTGAAGTTGCAGGTTGCCTTGCTGGTTGGCGCCGAGCACTTCGCGATCGAGGGCTGACGAATTTGCACCATCCCACTAATGATATGGTTTGCCGTGTCGAAAACGTTGCCCATATCGTGGAAGAAAACAAATCCCAGGTTATCGCCCACGTACGGCAAGGCCACCGGAGGGGTGCGAATTTCCAGGTTGTTGACGAAGAGTCCCTGACCGCCTATGGGAAATCCGGTTTGCAAGTCGCGGGGGCCAGCCTGGTTTATGGAGAAGCCGCGTAGCGAATTGCTGCCGCCCGCAAAAAACAACTCTGGCAAGGGAACGGAGGTCGCTTCCGTCGGCAGCTTGCTTCCCATTGGTGGCGGACTGAGGAAATTGTTCGTGCCGTAGGGATGCAGGATCCCGATCTGAGTGTTCCGCGCGAAGACCCATCGTTTCTTAAAGGTATAGTAGGTCGAATTCTGGACGAGTACCTTCCCAAAGTTCGCTTCTGAACCCAGCGCGCTGGTCGCCAGACCTAAATCCGCAATGTTATAGCTTCCCTTGTGCGAATCAATGGGATTGTCACGCGTGTCCCGCACATACGTGAAACTCGGAATTGCCAGTCGAACCGGTTTTGTATACAGAGGGATCAGAGTTGGATCGATGACCAGGCTATTGGGATCGACAGATACACGCTGGTAACTTAACCGGTAAAGCAGGGTCGTCGCCCGATTATATTTCTGCTCAGCCTGGAGGGTTCCATCGAGCCGTTCCGAGGTGAACGTGTTCACGTCAGCCGTATTGTCGTAGAAGGCGGTGACGTTGAAGCGCCACCTCTCGCGGTGAAACAGGCGCGGCGCGTCATAGCCGATCAAAGCACGCCGCGTGAGCAAACCGACTCGTGCCCGCATAGTAAGAGTCTGGTCCCGTCCAAACATGTTCAGGCGAGTGACTTCCAGTACTCCGTTGGGACTGACTCCGGTTTTGCCTTGTGGGTTGTTGGTGGTGGGAATATTGCCGGTGGCAAACTCAAAACCGCCTCCGTACCGGAAGGTCCAGCGCTTGGCCTCCTGCAGGTTGAAGAGCACATCTTTGGAAGGCCCCTGGCCATCGGGATTCTGCACCGCCATGTCCACCTGGTTGAACAGGCCCAGATCATAGAGGCGCCGTTGTGAATCCACCATTCGGGCCTGGCTTAACGGATCTCCGTCGTCAATGCGCATCTCGCGATTCACCACGTAAGGACGCGTATACTTGCGGCCGCTCACCAGCACACGATCGACGAAGACCTGTTCTCCCTCGACGATCGTATACGCTACCTGCATGCGCTGTGGCTCGCCCGGGACCGGCGCGGCCGCAGCGTCAAACTGCACATTGGGAAACCCGTGGTTGTAATAAAAGTAGGTCACAGCGTCGCGATCGCTAGCGACGTTGACTTCGCTGTAGGGCTGCCCTTCCGTGCAGCTCAGCAACTGGGTTAGCCGTTCCAGTGGGAAGGCGTTGTTTCCGGCGACCTTCAACGAACTCACCCGTGTCTGCGGACCTTCCTCAATCTTGATCACCACCGCCATCTGGCTTTCCTTGCCCTCGTAGTCGTTCTGCAAGTCCGCCGCGACCTTGACCTCAAGAAACCCGTTGGCCTGGTAGAGGTTCTTGATGATTGTCAGGTCGTCGGCCAGCAGTCTCTGGCTGAAACGGCCATTCGACAGAATGATGCTCGACGGCTGTATCGCAATCCGCTCGCGGATCGTATCGCTATCGAAATACTTGTTGCCTTCGAGCCGCAAGGCGGCAAGCTTGTGGCGCACGCCAGGGTCAATCTTGTAAACGATGTTGAGGTGGTTTTTCTCTGGTGACGGCTGCCGTTCTACTTCCACATTGGCGTCGAAATAGCCTTTCGTCTGCAGGTAGTCGCGCACGTTGCGGCGGCCTTCGTTCAGCAAATCGTCATCGACAGAGTTCTCCTGGTAGACCGGAACCAGCTTCTTTAATTGGCGGTTACTGATCTTTGCACCGTCGGTGGTAATGGCCACCGTCGGTCCCGCTTCCGCTTTGAACACGTAGTCGAGACGGTTGGTATCGGGATGGTAGTGACGGTCGATGAGTGAGACCTGGGCCTCCAGATGATCGTTCTTCTGATACTTCTCGCGTAGCCGCTCCAGTGCGCGGGTGACGTGCTGCTGCTTCACCTTGTCGCCGGATTTCAGCTTGGTAAGGCTGCGAACCTTGTCCGGCGGAATACCGGTGTCACCTTCGATGGTGACCTCGCCAACGCGCGCCAGTTCGCCGGGGAACACGTGAAAATCTATGTCCATCTGTCGCGTATCGTCGTGCGGTCTGAGGTCATAGGTAAGGGTAGCTTTGTAGTACCCATTATCGGCCATCACCTTCAGCATGCGTTCCACGGAGCGATCTACGCTCTCCTGCGAGAACGTAGCCCCCAGGTCGAGCTTGCTGGACTCCACCAGTTGATGCGGCTTGGGATTCGTCTTGGCCGGTGCTCCGTCCACGTTGACGCTGCCGTTGAAGTAGTTCTCCGTGGCGACAAAGACCAGGGACAACCCGTTCTGCTGGCTGGGCTCCGCCTCCACCTGCAACGCGGAAAAGCGTCCCGTGGCGTAGAGCGCCCGCAAACTGGCACGGATTTTGTCACCATCCACCGGCTCACCCGTTTTCTGTACCAGCAGCTGCCGAAGCCTCTCCGGGTTGGTGCCCTTGATACCTCGGAACTCGATGGCACGAACGGGAACGCCCTGGTACTTACTCAGTTCGCCCAGCGCTGCGGGAAGATTAGTCTGGGAAGCGGTCGGGCCGGGATTTTGACCCGTGGACAAGGGGTCGCTTTGCGGCCACGCCGAGGGCAGCACGCTGAGCATCAGCAACGCGCAGATCGCCGCAATTTTGTGGAACGATGGCGTGATTGGCTCCGTCAAACTCTGACCTTCAGCACATCCGCTGCCTGGACGACCTCGTCTGACGGGACCAGTCCGGCGTGCCATGCCGGCGAAAGTGCGTCCCCCAGCGCGGTGCAACTGTGGCGGCCTTTCTTCAACCCGGTCCTCACGGCGAAGTGAATGTCGAATCCCTATAATAAACAAGGAAGCCTTCCTCGGAGCAGGTGCAGTCGTTGGAATTCGCCGAACGCTATTCCCGCCAAATCCTCTTTCAACCCATCGGGTCGCAAGGGCAGAAGAAGCTTGGGGCGGCACGGATCGCCATTGTCGGATGTGGAGCTACCGGTTCCGCCATGGCTTCCCTGCTCTCCCGGGGCGGTATAGGCATCCTGCGCATCATCGATCGCGATTACGTGGAGCCCAGCAATCTGCAACGGCAGGTGCTGTTCGACGAGGCCGACGCCGCCGAGTCGCTGCCCAAAGCCATCGCCGCCGCCCGCAAAATTAAAAGTTTCAATTCGGAGATTGTGGTCGAGCCGCACGCCGCGGACCTCACGCCCGCAAATGTGGAAGCCCTGCTCAGCGATGTCGACCTCATCCTCGACGGCACAGACAATTTCGAAACCCGTTACCTGATCAACGACTTTGCAATCTGGAAAAAATTGCCATGGATCTACGCCGCCGCTGTGGCCAGCTACGCGGTCACCATGACGGTCCTGCCCGGCGAGACGGCTTGCCTCGCCTGTGTCTTTCCGGATTCCCCCCGCGGCATGGTCGAGACCTGCGACACTTCGGGCATTCTGAATTCGGCCGTGAACTTTGTCGCCTCGATTGCCTCCACCGAAGCCATCAAACTGCTGGTCGGCGCCCGCGACAAGGTCCGGCGGACGCTTCTGTCTTACGACGTATGGACCAACGACTTCGCGGAGATCAAGTCGGCCAAGCCTCGGCCGGGCTGCCGGGCGTGCGACCAGCACGACTTTGTCCACCTCGCCGGCGAGGGACGGCCGCACATTACGCTCTGCGGGCGCAATTCCGTCCAGATTCACGAACGACAGCGGCCCATTGACTTCGACGAACTCACTCGCCGCCTGACCCCTCTCGGCACCGTGCGGCACAGCGAGTTCATTCTCAAGTTCTGGCGCGCCCCCTACGAGTTAACGCTCTTCCCTGACGGCCGGGCCATCATCAAAGGCACCACCGACACCGCCATCGCGCGTAGCTTGTATGCGAGGTACGTCGGGTCGTGAGGCCGGAGCTAGGGCGTTAGGGGCTAGGGGCTCGGGCTAAGGATTGGGATTCAGCATTCAGGCCCGTCAGCCGGTTTCGCTCTTCGACGCTTGACTCCGAGCCGCTGGTTGCTTACTCTGCTTTTAGGCGAAGAAAAAGCGGAGCAAGGTAAGCTCCCAATGCATCCACTCCTACTCCAGACCGACGCGCGCGAGCCTGCCCCGCTGGTCGGCATTGCCAAGCTAGCGGCACAAGGGGAATCGATTCGACAAGGCCACCTGGTGGAGTATTTCACGCTTCCCTCGCGGGCCCTGCTGAATCGCTGTACCTCCAGTCGAATGCCTTTCACCTGGACGATCAATCCTTACCGCGGCTGTGAGTTCGCCTGTAAGTATTGCTATGCGCGCTACACCCACGAGTTCATGGAAATGCGCGACGGCGTGGACTTTGAGCGCAAAATCTACGTCAAGCAGCAGGCGGCGTGGCTGCTGCGGCAAGAACTGAAGAAGGTTAAGCGTGGCGAAGAGATCGCCATCGGCACGGCGACCGATCCGTATCAGCCGGCGGAAAAACGGTTCGAGGTCACCCGCGGCATTCTGGAAGAACTGGCCCTGCACCATGGGCTGGAAATCGGTATTGTCACCAAGTCGGACCTGGTCCTGCGCGACGTTGAACTGCTGCGGCAGGTTGCAGAACACAATTCTTTGTTCGTCAATATCACCATTACAACCATGAACGCGAGGCTGGCGCGCATTCTGGAGCCGCGCGCGCCCCGTCCCGACCTGCGCATGAAGGCGATGCGTGAACTAAACGCCGCAGGCGTCAACGCGGGTGTCATCTGCGCACCGGTGCTGCCCGGCATTACGGATTCGCCCTCGGCGCTGGATGTCCTCGTGCGCGCGGCCAAACTAGCCGGCGGAAAATACATCTATGCCAACCCGTTGTTCCTGAAGCCATGCTCGGCCACCGTCTTCCTTCCGTTTCTGGAGAAAGAATTCCCGCAACTGGTTGAGGATTACCGCAAACGCTTCGCAGACCACGCCTTCGTGAGCAAGGCCTACAGTAAATGCATTTCGGAGCTGATGGCGAACCTGCGCAAGAAGCACGGATTCGATACCGAATTCGGCTCGCGCAGCCAGAGGACACATCCGGTGCAGCAAGAGGCGGAGCAGATGAGCCTGTTCGGGTGAGCTGTGCAGAATTTTGAGCCGCCGGGAACATGTATGAGCAAGGCCTCGCGTACCTGTTCAAACCAGGCGCACGTGACCGGTATCACTGACGTCAGTTAGCTATCCCGCGTAACATAATCATCGGACTAATTGCTGGCCGAGAGGTGGTGCTATGGCCGGTAGTCCAGTACTGGCTTGCATTCCGCCCAGGCAAGTTTCATCTGCGACGGGCTTCGCCCCAAGAACAGACAAGGGATACCTTAGCGCACAACCGATTTCCGCCGCTCTCCCAAGCGTGCCTAGTTTGCTTTACGTCGTTCTGTCGTCACCAGCCATCTCTTCAACCGCACTCTGCCGAACTGGAACACTATTAGGCTGAACAGACTTCCGCATGGAGGCATTATGCCCCTTAATACATTTGAAATCCGAGTTTCCCTGGAAAAGCTGCTGATCGTTTTGATCGTCATCCTCGTGCCACTCAATTTCATCGGTTTGTACCTGACCATGCAGAGCCACACAGGGGTTGAACGAACGACCGGATCGCTCTTTCGGGACATTGCTCAAAGCGATGCGATCGCCACGCGCCAATTCGTCGACGAGCGCGTTATGACCGTCGGCGCCATCGCCTCGCAGCCTGCTGTCGTGGATGCCATCGTGGAGGCGAACCGCGCCTCCACAGGGATGAACGATGCTACGAGGACCGCCAAGATCGCCGACATGGAAAAGAAGTGGGACACCGCCGAGGCTGACACATTAGTGGCTAGCATCCTGGCTTCGCGAGCTTCCGCCTCGTTGCGGCGCGCGCGTGAGCTGGATCCACGATTCATGAAGCTCATCGTTCTGGATACCGACGGCGTTCCCGTGGCGGCCTCCGACAAGCCGCGCCACTATGCCCCGGCGGATGAAGTCTTCTGGCAGGGGGTTTCCGCCCAGGGCAAGGGCGCTGTCTACGTCACCGGGGTCCTCTGGGATGAATTAGGCAGGACTAACTACGTCGGCATTGGAGTCCCGGTACTGGATGAAAGTTCCCGCCGGTTCATCGGTGCAGTCTACGCTTTGGTGGATGTCTCGGGATTGTTCGCACGGCTTAATCGCGAGCAACCCGGAAGAACTACAGCCACCGTGTTGGTGAGGGAGGATGGCACGGTCGTCAGCGCCCCCAATGTCGTGCCGGCGATGCAGCTCAAGTCGGAAGAATATGGCGCAGTGCGAGACGCGCTGGGCACGTTGCAGGGCCGCCAAGCCGGATACCTCATTGCCAATCTGCGTGAGGGGAATCGGATTGTGGGATTCGCCGACACCGGGCTGACCCAGAGCTATTCCAATCTGAGTTGGTTTGTCATGGTAAGCCAGAATGAAGGCGAGGTATTGGCACCGGTCCGCACGGTGGGCTTCTTCGCCATCCTCATGGTGGTATTCGGCTTGCTAATGGTCACTCTGCTGGCGGCCTATTTCTTCCTCCACCGCGCGCGTGAGATGGCTGAAATCGAAGTACCGAACGGGCGGAGGGTGCCCGAAGAAGAAGAGGAGGACCACGTCGGCGTTCGCTGAAGGTGGTTCTCCACACAATTGAAATTTGCACTGGCCAGTGGTCTCCCGGAGGTAGCGATGCCAGTTTATGAGTACATCTGCCAGGAATGCCACGCTTCGTTTGAAACGATCCTCACCATGAAAGAGCACGAAACGGAGGAGGTACATTGCCCGAAGTGTGACAGCAAGAGAGTAGAGCAGGACGCGACCGAGTTCTTCGCGGTGACGTCGCGAAAGAGCTGATCGGTGTATCGGCTGTCGGGCCCAGCCTCGAAGCGGTTGTTCGCCTAGGTCTAGGTGGGGCGAAGATCGTAGGCTAGCGCTTCGTCGCGTTATGAACGCAGGGTGCTGTGTGCAGGGCACGCCCGTCGGTTCAACCGCCGATCCGCCGTGTGTCCGCCGTCACAGACAGGTGGTGAAGCCTGCGCTATTTTGGTCTGTAATGGGGAGGTGTCACGTGGCAGCGCCTTGGGCACATCGTTACGCGCAACGCACAAAAACAGCTAAGAGTTCCATCATCCGCGAGCTCCTGAAGCTCACGCAGCGTCCAGAAGTGATTTCCTTTGCGGGCGGCTTGCCTGCACCGGAGATTTTTCCGGTGGAGCGTTTTCGCGAGGCCTGTCAACAGGTACTGACAACCAACCCCTCCATCGCGCTGCAATACGGGCCAACCGAGGGCTACCGTCCCCTGCGCGAACTGATCGTTGCTCTCATGGCACGGTATGGCATTATCGCCACCGTCGATAACATACTCATCACCTCGGGCTCGCAGCAGGCGCTGGACTTGATCGCCAAGCTGCTCATCAATCGCGGAGATCGCATCCTGGTGGAGTCGCCGACCTACCTGGGCGCGTTGCAGGCCTTCGATCTGATGGGCGCTGAATACGTGACCGTGCCCACCGATGACGACGGGTTGCAGACCGACGAGATGGAACGCGCACTTCGTTCCGGACCGAAGTTCATGTATATCCTGCCGAACTTTCAGAATCCGGGTGGTACCACGCTCTCGCGTCCACGGCGTGACGAACTGGTGTTGCTCTCCGACAAATACGGCATTCCAATCATCGAAGACGATCCCTACGGGCAACTGCGTTACGAGGGTGAGCACATTCCGCCGCTGGTGGTGTTGGATCGCACCAACTTGCTACGCGATAACGGATACTTGCTGGGAAATGTGATCTACCTGAGCACGTTTTCCAAGGTGCTGGCGCCGGGGTTGCGGCTGGGCTGGATTGTCGCACCGCCTGACGTGATAACCCACCTGGTGCAGTTGAAACAGAGCACCGACCTGCACACCAGCAGCTTCACACAAATGGTGGCTTACGAAGTGGCTCGCGACGGCTTCATGGAAGAGCACGTAAAACTGATTCGCAGGGTGTACAAAGAACGTCGCGATGCGATGCTCGAGGCCTTGCACAACTACTTCCCGCCCGAGGTTTCGTGGACGCACCCGCACGGCGGCCTGTTCCTCTGGGTCACGCTGCCTTCTGGAATCGACACCATGAAGCTGCTGGACACGGCTTTGCGCCAGGACGTAGCGTTCGTGCCTGGTGAGCCATTTTTCCCGTCGGGACAAGAAAGCGGCTCGCACATGCGGCTGAATTTCTCCAACGCCCAGCCAGAACAGATTCGCGAGGGCATCCGCCGGTTGTCGATCGCGGTCGCGCATGAACTGGAGCACTGTGCAGCCGCCACGGTGGGAGTGAATGCATGATGCAATGTCGTCACGCCACCTTGTACCAGCGGTCACTGTCAAATCGCCTGGTTGAGGTCTAAACTATAAATAGCAGTAGAGTCGCCCTCGAGTCTCCAGGGCTGCCCGTAGTTCGATCCCAAAGCCAGGAGGCAGCTTATGTTCGCCGTCAGGCTGGTTCAACTCATCGAAACACACGCCGATAAACTTTCTGAAGCATTAATCCACAAACTGAAGAACGCCGATGAGTGCCGGGACTTCCTGGACAAGGTCCCGGCCCACGAACTGAAGCACAGGACCTACGAAATCTATCGCCATCTCGGCGACTGGCTGCTGTCCAAAACGCTGTCGGAGGTCGAAGAGAGATATATCGGTTTAGGGGCCAGGCGCGCTCGGCAGAATGTACCTTTCAGCCAGGTGATGTTTGCCGTCCAGACTACAAAGCAGGTCTTGTGGGATTATCTGTTGCTGGAAGGTCTGTTGGAGCCGGAAGCCCTCATTGGCGAAATGGAACTTGTGCGCTCTTTGGGACAGTTCTTTGACCGCGCGCTTTACTACGCTGCGATCGGTTATGAACAGGTATGGAAGAACGAGCTAGCTGCGGCGTCCTCGTCCCACGTTGCGACCCACCGGTAATGGGGAGAAAACATGTCGCTACGGGGTTGAGCAGCCGCTCAGTCGCGCAGCAATATTCTTCGCGGCCCCCGAGATCGAACAGTTCCAGAGTGGCTGTAGCTCGGTTAGTGCGGGCGGATACACAATCCTGGGCCCGCGCTAGTTTGTTTGTCCCGTGAATGCCGGAGAAGCAGGTCCCTCCGCTCGACCGCCGTGGCGTCCTCGGTCGAATGACAAAATAACAGGAACTATTCACTAACCCCTAGCCCCTAGCCCCTGCTTCTAGAACGAGAACAGCATCTGCAGATCAATGCGACGGTTGGCTGAGCCTGAGGAGAACGGCGGTCCGGCTAACGCATTCGATGTGCCGAAGATTGGCGAATCGAGGTTGCCGATCGGGGGCGCATAGTTGACGTTATTTAGCAGGTTGTGCGCGCTGACGCTAAAGGTCAGGTTGTAGCGGTGCGTAGTCTCGTTTCCGAAGTTGAACGGGCTGCCACCCCCGCCGCCAAGTCCGCGCCCGCCAAGTCCGCGCCCGCCAAGTCCGCCGCCGTGGCCGCCACCACCGCCTCCATGCGGGCCACCACCAGGACCACTGGCACTATGACTTTCCGTCTTAGGCCCCAGCCCGATGGTCTTGCTCAACCGCAGATTCAGGGTAAACAAACTCTGGCCGCTGCCGTAATTGATCGGGGTGATCGTCTGCCCCGGAATCGGTACGGTGTTGAACGTGCCATAGGGCGTGACTTTGACCACTCCGCCGGGCCCCGCCGTGCTGGCCAGTGCGGGACGATCGTTGAAGATAGAGTCGCCGTTCAAATCCTGCCCGACGATGATGTTAAAGGGCGCGGCGGAGTTCGTGAGGATAAACGGACTGAGGCGAAAAGCGTAGGGCAGAGAAATCGTGCCGCCGATGACCCCGCGGTTACGAACGTCGAATGCGGCACGGCCGTAGTCCTCCATGGGATCGTACGAGTTCATGATGAATTCGGCGGAACTGGAGCCTCCGCCAAAAAAGCCGCCACCGCCACCGCCGCCACCGCCAGCTCCCAAGTCGCTGTTGGAGAAATTGAGGGAATAAAAGCCAAACAGCGACAGCTTCGGTCCGACGCTCACGCGGCCGTTGACGATCATTTGGTTCTGCCGGTAAACTCCTTCCGAGCTGTACTGATAAATGTTGGTGGTTCCGCCGAACGGCCGAACACCACTGGTGGGATCTGAGGGATTATATGTTCCCGGCAGCGGCGCATTGGCATTGCGCAGGAAGAGCTGATGTTCCCCGCGCGAATTCAGATACGTGACCGACATGGTCGCGTTCTTGGTAAGTTGGCGCTCGACGCTGAACGCCGCTTCCATGGTGTACGGCATGCGCAAATTGGGCGAAACCTGGTAAATCGTGGGCGAGGTTTTCGCCAGCTTGCTCAGTTCGCAGGGCGGAGGAATCAGCGGATAGAAATCAGGCTGGGTAACGGTGTACTGCTGCTCTGTGACTCCATTCAGCCGCTCTGCCTGCAGCAGGTAGTTGTAGGAAAAGCGGTCGTAGAAGATCCCATATCCCCCGCGTAGCACCGTCTTCGGCGCAGCCTTGGAGTCGCCAAGTCCCCAGGCCAGGCTCACGCGCGGAGCCCAATCCCCCTGGTACGGGATGCCGGTCTGAGTTTCGTAACGCAAACCATAGCTCAGCGAAATGTTGGGCCGGATTCTCCATTCGTCCTCCGCATAAAAGCCGACATCAATCATGGAGACGTCCGAGAGCGGCTGCCCGGTAACAATGGAAAACTGGCTGGCGCCTCCGCCCAGCGCGCGGATTTGTGCTGGCGTCAGGCCCTCTTGCAGGCCGACTTCCGTGATCTGATATGCGTTCAACGAAGGGAAAGTAAATTGCCCGTTGAAATTCGAGTCCTTGTTGCTCGAATACAGCGTCCCGCGCAGCCGTCCGCCAAACTTGATGAAATGCCGGCCATGCGCGATGGAGGTGTAGTTCTGCAGTTCGTAGTGGTCCTGCTTGCCGATAACCATGCCTTCAGGACTGCCTCCTCCGTTGAAGGCTCCCAACACATTCAGCGTTGGTTGGTCGCTGAGCGGAATCTGATTGCTGCTGTTGCGGATGTACTGGAACCGCGTCTCATTCACCATCGTCGGGCTCAAGACCTGGGTGTCGCTGATTTGCACCGTCTGTTCCGTGCTGTGGGAGTTGAAACCCTGCGAAGGAAGCGAAAACTGTCCAATGCCTTCGTTGTCTTGCTTGTTCCGCACATACTGATAGCGCACCGTCAAGGTGTTGTTCTTCGAAAGTTGGAAGTCGGCGCGCGGACTGATATTCAACCGTGTTGCCGGGCTCGGAACCGTAGTGTTGTACGGAACGATGGTGTTGTTCGAATTCAAGACCTGCGCCACAACCACGCTGACGTTGTCGATGTTGCGCTGTTGCGCGGTGAAGAAAAACGATGCCTTCTTACCCAGCGGGCCACTGATGTTGCCGTTAAAGATCTCAGAGTAGTAACCGGGTTCTTCGGTCACAAACGGATTCAGCGCATTGAAGGCCGAGGAATTGCCGTTGATCATGGCCTGACCATGGAACTGGTCCGTCCCTGGCTTGGTGAAAATCTCGATTCGTCCATAGCCCAGCTTGTCATATTCCGCGGAGAAGGGATTCTGGTTGATGCGAATTTCACGGATCGCAGACTTCGGAGGTAGCTCCCCCGCGGTAAATCCATCGACATAAATCTGTCCACCATTCGGCCCCGCCGACGGACCGGCGAGCGCCTGCAACTCCGAAGCCAGTTCGTCAGGATCGTCAGAGAGGGCGTCGAGGTCCTGGCCCTTCAGGACCAACGTGCCCGCACTATTTTGCTGACTGACATCGACGGTCGGAGTTTCTTCCTGAACTTCCACGTTCTCCTGTTTCACGGCGATGGAGAGCGCGATGTCAAACTCCTGAACTTGCCCCGCTGTAACTTTGACCGCTTCTTCCTGAGCAACCGCAAAAGCTCTTGCCGTCGCGGTGACGGTATAATCCCCGGGCGCCAGTCCCTTGAATTCATAGATTCCTTGCGAATTGGTGACAGCCGTGACCGACTTTCCGTCCGCAGTAGTGGCTGCGACCGTAGCATTGGGAATGACGGCCCCGGAGGGATCGGTGATCCGGCCACGCAGCGTGCCGGAAGCAGTTTGCGCCGGCATGTTGGCCGTAAGAAGTGCGAACAAAAGAACAACGAAGATGGCACACGCGCGCATTGGAAATGTTGGCACTTTCATGAACAGCGAAGTTATGGGGCATCTCCCATCGCGCCCGCTACCCCGCCTGTCGACAAATTCCATGGCGAAAGAATGGTTCCCGCCTGGCTGGGCGCAGCCGTAAGAATCGGCTCAACGCCGCTCAGTAGAATGATTGCCGTCGAGGGAGAATCGGCGCTTCCTTCGGTGGCCACAATCATCAACGCATCGCCTTTCTGCAAGTCGGTGAGGGTAATTGCAGGCATGCGACTCAGCATTTGCTGGAAGTCAGGCCCACCGCCTGCGCGCTGTTCCGGGCCATTTCCGTTCGCTGGCGCGTCGGCGTCCGTCGTCCTCGGCGGCCCACCTGCCGCTGCGGCTCCGCTCGCTCCGCCGCCTGGCGTGATGCCTTTCAAGCGCATGGCAATGCGCTGAGCGAACATGGTCGGCAGTTTATGCATTTGTGAATCCGCGGTTATTTTCAAGGTCACCGGCCATCTGCTTGCCAGGTCCATCACCGTGACTGAGTTATTTCCCTGATCGGTTGCGACCACCGTACCCGCGATATTGCGGAAGGTACCCGAAACAATCTCATCGGCCGTCAGTTCGTTGCCATCGGCGCTGCGGGTTCCGCGCGCGCGAAGTTGGTCCCCGAGCTTGATCTGGTCGAGCGTGCCCGGCTTGGCGTCATCGAACTTGACCGAGTCCGGAGTGTAACGACGGATGATGGTGTTCTTCGAGACATGAATGGCCACGTCCTTCGCAGCTAATGTGCCCGTGGAAATCTTGATCGTTTCCGTTCCGGCATCTACTGCTTTGACCACACCTCCAACCCCGTGCTTCTGCCACTCCTCGCGATCTTGCTCCTGCTTCTCGGCGATGTCGGACTTCTTCATAACGATCGCCGTGGCGGCCAACACGGACTTGCCATCTTCTGAGGCAGTCCCACTGGCCAGAAGCCGGTCGCCCACTTGCAAATCCTGCACCTGGATTGGAGATGCGCTCTTCAGGTCAGTTTGACCAGGAATGCTTCGAACCATACGCGTGGACGGCTGGAGGATGACGTTGACCTCTGCTCCAGTATCGGTTGTTACCGCAATGGTGTCGCCAGTGATTGACTTGATCGTCCCCACCGCCTTTACTCTTGATTTCGGCGCTCCCGTCTGTTCAGTTCCCTCTTTTTGCGCGGCGGCGAAGAGTTTGGGCGCAGCGAGCAAAGCGATAAAGACTACGACTACAAACACTTTTGCAATTGCAAGAGGTCTTCGCATTGGAGTCACGGCGGACATTTCTGGCCAATAACAACCTAAACACACCGGCCGTAGCTCGGTTGTTAAGAAAACATAAGTTTTGTAAACCGCTTACAGGAGAGCGGAGTTGAGATGTGGTTTCGCGATTCGGAAAATCGCCCTCGTGCAAACCGGTGCTCCTTGAGGAAACGCCTGCCCCAACGAGCGGCGCCTTTCGTGGAACGAAACCAGCTCTCGAAGCGTACCATCTGGCAGCGAGCCACTTGTCGCGCTCGCGCCCCGTGAAGTGTATTTTTCGCCATAGAGGCTCCAATGGAATTGCAAATCCGCAATCTCTCCAAGTCTTATCCCAACGGCACCCGCGCCTTACAGAACGTTTCTTTAACCATGCCGCTCGGCATGTTTGGCCTTCTCGGCCCTAACGGAGCGGGAAAATCCACGCTTATGCGCACCCTGGCGACGCTGCAGGAAGCCGACAGCGGCAGCGCTCAGCTTGGCTCGATTGACGTGCTGAGGCAGAAGGACGCCGTACGCAAGCTGCTGGGGTACCTTCCCCAGGAATTCGGGCTCTACCCCAAGGTTAGCGCCGAGACGTTGCTCTCCCATTTCGCTGCACTGAAGGGAATCGCCAATCCGAAGGAACGGCGCGAATTGGTGCAGGCGCTGCTACAGCAGACCAATCTCTTCGAATACCGCAACCAGCCTCTGGGCAGTTTTTCGGGAGGTATGAAACAACGGTTCGGCATTGCCCAGGCCTTGTTGGGCAACCCGCAATTGATCATCGTGGATGAACCCACCGCCGGTCTCGATCCCGAGGAGCGCGTGCGGTTCCACAACCTCCTGAGCGCCATCGGCGAGAACATTATCGTGATCCTTTCGACGCACATCGTGTCCGATGTGAGCGACCTCTGCCGCAACATGGCCATCATCCATCAAGGACGCGTCCTGGCTACCGGCGATCCCGCCGACCTGGTTGCCAGCTTGAACGGCCGAGTCTGGAAGAAAGCGATTCCCCGCTCCGAGCTACTCGCCTACCAACAACGGTTTCACGTCATCTCCATGCGCCTCTTCGGCGGAAGAACGATGCTGCACGTGCTGCAGGACGATCAACCGGAGCCAGACTTTGAAGTCGTGACTCCCGATCTTGAAGACCTGTACTTCGCCACCATCAAAGGCTTCGTTCAAAGTCCGGGTCCGAGCGGGCCTGCGAGCTGATCCTATGCTGCTCTCCATCTTCCTCTTCGATTTGCAGCAGCGCCTGCGCCGCATCTCCACCTATGTTTATTTCGCGGTTTTCTTCGCCCTGGGCTGTCTGTTCACCATGATGTCGGGCGGTGCGCTTCCGGGCGCGAGCGTCGACTTCGGCACTGGTGGCAAGGTGCTAGTCAACTCGCCGTACGGCCTCAATGTCATCATCACCTACATCAGCTTCTTCGGCATCATCATCACGGCGGCCATTGCGGGTCAAGCCACCTATCAGGACATCGACAACAACTCCGCTGTGTTCTTCTACACCGCTCCCATTACCAAGCTCGATTATCTTGGCGGCCGTTTTCTGTCGGCCTTCATGGTGCAGATCTTCATCTTCTCCAGCGTTGGGTTGGGGGCATGGCTGGGAACGCGCTTGCCTGGCATGGATCCAACGCGACTGGGACCGCAGATCGAGACCGCGTACCTCCAACCCTACTTGATCACCGTCCTGCCCAATCTGCTTTTCACAACCGCCATCTTTTTCGCCTTGGCGGCACTAACTCGAAAGATGCTTCCGGTGTACGTCGCCAGCGTATTGGTGCTGATCGGATACTTCGTGGCTGGTCAGCTCTCCAATAACTTGAACATCAGCGTGCAGGCCGCCCTTATCGACCCTTTGGGAGGCAACGCGATTGATCGCATCGCTCAATACTGGACCCCCTTTCAGCGCAACACGCGCCTCATCCCGCTGCAAGGAATTCTGCTCGCTAATCGGATTTTGTGGTTGAGCGTCGGTGCACTCTTCTGGATTGTGACCTACCTGAAGTTTTCGTTCTCCTACGCGTCGCCAAAGGCAGGACGGCGGGAAGCGGCTCTGGTTGAGAAAAGCGAGGTTCAACCGGCCCTGTTAGCGCTGCCGATTTTGCACCAAGACTTCTCGCTGCGGGCCTCGTTCCGGCAGTTGCTTTCTCTCACGCGCATTCAGTTTACGGAGACAACCAGGAACATTTTCTTTACCGTATTCATGCTCGCGGGCTTCCTATTGTCGGTCCTCGTCGCGACCGGCCTCGGCGATCCTTACTCCACGCCAACTTATCCCGTGACTTACCAAATGCTGCAAGCGGCCGGCGCCGGCTTCTTTGTCTTTGCGCTCGCCATCATCACCTTTTACGCGGGCGAGTTGGTGTGGCGGGAACGGGATGCGCAACTCAACCAGGTGGTGGACGCATTTCCCGTCCAACGGTGGGTATTGTTCACCTCAAAGCTTCTGGCATTGATGCTGGTGCAGGTCTTGGTAGTGCTGGTGGTGCTGGCCGCTGGTCTGATCGTCCAGGTCGCGAATGGCTATCATCGCTTCGAATTGGGCCTCTATTTCCGCGATCTATTCCTGCTGAACCTCCCTTCCCTCTGGTTTCTCTGCGTGCTGGCGCTGCTTGTCCAGGTAATCGTTAACCAGAAGTACCTCGGGCATTTCGTGATGGTGCTTTACTTTGTGGCAACCCTGGCGTTGCCGTCGCTGGGGTTGGAGCACTATCTCTACCGCTTCGGACAGTCACCAACATTCATTTACTCCGACATGAACGGTTTTGGCCCGTACGTGAAGCCGCTGTTTTGGTTTCATCTCTACTGGGCAATCGCGGCAGTATTGCTAGCGATACTCGCCAATCTTTTGTGGGTGCGGGGCACGGAAAGCGATTGGCAAGTCCGTCTGAAGCTCGCTTCCTCCCGACTATCGCGGCCAACGCTTGCAGGAGCAGCCACTTTTATCGCGCTCCTGTTTGGCGTGGGCGGCTATATTTTTTACAACACCAATATCGTCAATCCTTACCGGACCGGCTACCAGATCGATGAATCGCGAGCTCAGTATGAGAAAAAGTATCGGCAATACTTGAAGCTCCCGCAGCCCCGTATTACCGACGTGCAAACACAGGTCGATCTGTATCCGGAGCAGCGCGGGGTTTCGCTCCGCGGCACCATGTGGCTGGAGAACAAAACGGATGCCAGCCTCGATCGCGTGGCGCTAACCGTCTGGCCCGCCGACCTGGAGCCGCTTCCCCGCCCGCGGATACTCGTGAAGCACCTCAGCCTGGCAGGCGGCCAGACGGCTATCATCGAAGATCCGTCGCTGGGGTTTTATCTGTACCAGCTACCGACTGCGCTGCCGCCGCACGGCCGAGTGCAGCTCGATTTCGCGATCCAGTACGACAACGTGGGATTTGAGAATTCACGGCCGAACACCGACCTCGTGCGCAACGGCATGGGGTTAAACGACCGGTATTTTCCTTTCATCGGCTATGCGCCCGACATCGAACTCACTGATGACAGCACGCGCCATCGCCATGGCCTGAAATTCGTCAAACGGCTGGCCACCCTCGAGGACGTGGCGGCCAGGCAATACAACAGCGGCAGCACCGACGCCGACTGGATCAACCTGGACGCCACCGTCAGCACCAGCGCCGACCAGATCGCCATCATGCCTGGCTATTTGCAGAAGGAATGGGAGCAGGATGGCCGGCGTTATTTCCATTACAAAATGGATGCGCCGATTCTCAACCTGTACTCGGTGCAGTCGGCGCGATACGACGTGCGCCGCGATCGCTGGCAGAACGTCAATCTCGATATTTATTACCAGCCCGGCCACGAATTCAACCTCGAGCGAATGGATGAAAGCATGAAGGAGACCTTGGCTTATTGCAGCACGAATTTCAGTCCCTTCCAGTTTCACCAGTTGCGCATCATCGAGTTTCCGCGCTATGCACGGTTTGCGGCTTCGTACGCCAACACGATTCCGTTCTCCGAGTCGATTGGCTTCATCACCAAGGTTGGCAACAAGGCCGACTCCATGGACGTGCCGTTCTACGTGACCGCCCACGAAACCGCGCACCAGTGGTGGGCCCATCAAGTGATTTCCGCCTATGTCGAGGGCGCTACCTCGATCGACGAAACTCTGGCGCAGTACACCGCGATGATGGTCATGAAGCAACATTACGGGCCGGAGTCGATGAAGCTCTTTTTGCGCTATGAACTCGATCGCTACCTGCGCGGCCGCGGCACCGAACGCAACGAAGAGAAGCCCCTGTACCGCGTCGAGCCTAACCAAGGGTACATCCATTACGCCAAGGGCTCGCTGGTGATGTACGCGTTACAGGATGACATCGGCGAGGATAAAGTCAATCAGGCGCTGGCGGCGTTCATCAAGGACTATGCCTTCAAGGGCCCGCCCTATCCCACGTCGCTCGACCTTATGAGTCATCTCAAGAAGGTCACGCCTTCTGAATTTCAGTATCTTTACGAGGACCTGTTCGAGAACATCACGCTCTACGACGATCGTGCCATCTCCGCCGATTATTTGCAGCAGGCCGACGGCAAGTACCAGGTGTACCTCGTCGTAGAGGCCAAGAAGTTACGCGCCGATGGGCGAGGTCAGGAACACGCCGTCCCGCTCCACGACTGGCTGGACATTGGGGTTCTGGATTCGAGCGGCCACTATCTGTATTTGCAAAAGCACAAGGTCGAGCAAGAGAAAACCGAGTTGACGCTGACCGTGGACAAGGCGCCAGCCCAGGCGGGAATCGATCCACTGAACAAACTGATCGACCGCAATCCCCAGGACAATATCGTCGCGGTTAAGAGGCGGTGACGGCTGCGAACGGAGGCGCCAATTGCGGGCGCGGCTGCAACAGCGGAGAGCCTGGCTCTATTCCTATAGGGTTCGACGACTCCTGTATCAGTTTGCACGCCTAGCGCGGGCCTCTCTGGATTATTCATCTGGTTTCGGTAGCTTTGAAGGGGCACGGCTTCAGCCGTGCCGTTATGAGCACGGAGAGTTTGGGCTTCAGCCCCTGAGGGAAGTCGCACTTCACCTCAACCCCGAGGTCCCTCAGTGGCTAAAGCCAGCATGAATGCCAGCAGATTACGGCACGGCTGAAGCCGTGCCCTTTCAAAGCGTGAGATCCTCATGAACAATCCGAGTGGACGCCCGCGCTACCGTAGGTACGACCATTCTGGAATTGCTCTAGGCGGACATTTGCTGCGCCAGATACGCGCCAATTCCCATTTCCTTGATCGAATGCAGTTGGGCCTCCAGGAAGTCGGCGTGGCCTTCTTCATCCTGGATCATCCGCTCGAATAGGTCCTTGGTTCCGGCGTCGCCGACTTCGCGGCAGATCTTTGCGGCCGCGTTGTACTGTCGCACGGCATCGGCTTCGTCGGCATAATCAAGTTGCAGTTGCTGCTCAACGGTGCCGCCGACCTTGGGCGTTAAGGGGACATTGATGGCCGGCGTTCCATCGAGGAAAATAATGCGCTCGATCAGTCCTTCGGCATGGTGCATCTCTTGGATGGCCCGTGCCTTAGTGAGACCGGCCAGCCGGTGATAGCCCCAGCTCGCGCACATTTCCGCCTGCACCATGTACTGCGCAATGGCTGTCAACTCCGCGCTGAGGGCCGCATTCAACTGCTCGATGACCTTTTTGTCGCCTTGCATCTACACTCTCCTTTTCATGCTCAAGAGTCGCCCTATTCTACGGGAAACTCTGCGAGATGCATCACAGCCGCGCGTGACGAATGCACTATTGCGACACCAGGTACTCCACCTCGCGCTCGATTTGCGATATCTGGATTGGCGCGACGCCACCCTTTTGCAACGTGTTGTTAAGGCGGGGTAGCTCGTTGCTCTTGAGTTTCGTCCACTCTGCGATGCGCGCTTTGGCGGCCTCGTCGGACTGGTGGTACAGCTCCACCGCTTGTGATGGCGTCGTCCGATCGCCGCCCTCCACGACGCGCAACGCCGAGGCCAGGCCAGTGTTCGCAGCTTCGAGTCCCATCATCGCAGGGCCGCTTCCCTTCTCGATTTTCGCAATCGCCGCCTGCAACTCTGTCACCTGCTTGAGCAGTTCGGGCTGGTGGCCGACAATCTTCTGCTGCACCTCGTCGAGATGTTTCTTTACCGCGC
The DNA here is from genome assembly GCA_036511435.1 of Terriglobales bacterium. Taxonomy (GTDB): domain Bacteria; phylum Acidobacteriota; class Terriglobia; order Terriglobales; family Acidobacteriaceae; genus Bog-257. Next base: position 25,102 of record DATCCF010000432.1, read on the forward strand.
TGATTTCAGTCACCGCCCTGCGGCTGCGACGCACCTCGCCAAAGATTTCCAACCCGAGACGAAGTTGTTCGTCCAGTTCGACCGAAGTCGCGGATGATCGAGGATCCATTTCTACCTTCAAGTTCTGCATTAAGATATCGCCGTCAATCGTAAGTCTAAGTTGGTAGATACCAGGTGTAACACGCGGTCCGCGTGGAGCTCCGTAACCTTCATCTTCCTCGATCTCTTCGGGGCTTCCGGAGCTGCTCCACCGGAGGTCCCAAACAAAACGGTGCATGCCCGCGCCGTTTTCCAGCACGACGGGCTTTGGCAGCCAGCGCGGGGCAATGGGCAGTGGAGGATAAGTTTGTTCTTTTCCGCCGCTCGCATAGCGGCGTACCAATTGCCTGCTCGAATCGTAAATTTCGAGTGTCACCCGTTTGGCTGGCGACTTCAGGTAGTAGTCCAGCATAGC
>DATCCF010000433.1:0-8410 GCA_036511435.1 Terriglobales bacterium
GTGCGCCACAGCGCTCCGCGCCAGCCGCCGAGAACTCGCATGCTCCAGCTCAACAACGCCAGATGCAGCAATTGAATGCCAAAGATGCTGGCCAGCAGAAATATCTGCCGGCCTTGAAACAGGCGCATGTCAGCGGCTTGAAACAGCTTGGGGATGACCAGGCGGTGCTCGTTGTCCCGCTCCCACAGCCAGGCGGGAGAGAGTAGATTGACGCCAGCGTCAGCTACTTGCACCTCCATCCAACCGTCCCAGTACGGAAGGCTCGAATAGCTGACCACCACCATGTACAGCGCGACCCCAATGGTGAGTACCCCGCCAAGCAAGATTGCGTAGGAGAGAATGGAAGAGGCGCGAGATGTTTCGGGCTCCGGGTCTGTCACCGCCAAGAAAGTATATTTGACTGCTATTCTGGAGGCAAGGTGCATGGCAGCAACCTCGACGCCACTCGGTAGCGGGTCAGCTTGGCCATCCTAGACTTTGAGCAGGAGGCCAGAGTTTTGTCTTCCCACGCAAGCCTCCTTGCGCGGCGAGGGATCTTCCACCCTGTCGCGCGAAGAGAAGGCGCACGCCGGGGACCCCGCTCTGGGCGCCCGACGCGCGAAAGGCGGGCATCCTTATTCCAAACTGACTCGCTACCCGCAATTCGCATCGCTCCGATACCGCTCACTGCGGCGCGGTCAACACGGTTTGGTAGGGATCGAGCACTAACTGCTTCACCTCGGCGGGAGCGGAGATGCTGAAGTGCGACTCTTCGCCTTCAGCGAAGACACGGCCCAGATAGATCTGTTGCTCGCCGGTCATGCCGTAGACCGGAACACTGGTGACCAGGTCCGGCGGCGCCAATTTCTGCCGGATGACTCCACTGACCTTCATCGCCCCGGCGCCGCGCGCCATCTTGACCTCGGCAACTTCAAGCTGCGGAAACGCGGTGCCATTCACCCATCCATCGAAAAACCAGTCCAGCGAATTGCGAGCCTCAAACCACAATGCGGCTGGCAATACGGCCTCGATGGCCTGCTGGAAATCCGTGTTGGTGATTTCTTTCCCCTGATAGCGGTCCACGATGTTGCGCAACAGGGCAAGAAAAACGGTGTCGTCGCCATCGGGTTTTTCCTGTGTTCGCGATGCGTCGCGCAACATGCAGCGCAGCATGTGAATGAGCCAGGTGCCACGTCCATAGGTAATGATTTCGTATCCATTGGGAAAGTGCGATGAGGACAAGCGCACGCCCAGCGTCACTGGTCCGGCTTCCACGTTGGGCCGGCCCTCCTTCGATTTAAACACCAGCCAGTTTCGATAGGTTTGCAGCATCAGCTTCGCGTCCGCGGGGCGGGTGCGTTCCAGCAGCATCAGCGAACAGTAGTTTGCCAGTCCTTCCATCAACCACTGTTCGTGATAGCTCGCCCATGACACTTTGTCCCCGAACCACTGGTGGGCGAGTTCATGCGGCATCATGATATCGCCATAGATGATCTCGTCGGCGGGGGGAAGCTTCAAGGCGGCGCGTTGCTCCGGGCTGAGGTAAACGTAGCTGGAAAGGAAAACCAGTCCCGGCCATCCCTGGCTGTCGGTGCTTGGATTTTCCGCCAGGGAGAGCGTGCTGAAGGGATAGGCTCCCAACGTCTGGGAAAGTGCGGTCAGCGTTTCCGCCGCGCTGTCGGCCAGCAATTGGCCCCGGCTGGCGGCGCTGGGGAATGGCTCCGGCTTCATTCCAGGGGTCCCCGAGGCCAGCAGCGACTCAGGCCCCGGCGAGGTAGCGATCACGCCGGGAGGAGGCATGATTTTGATTACGCCGCCGCGCGCCGAGTAGGCGTCCACCTCCACATCGCCGGACTTTGCCGCACTGCGGAGGTACACGCCCATGTTGAATCCGGCCATGGGAATGGGTTTCTCGGTGATCCAGTGGGCCAGGAAGTCGCCGCCCTGTCGCTGCAGCGAAACCAGCTTCCCAGTGGCCACTACCGTCCAGGGCCCAGGAAAGCGGAAGGTGACATCGTAGTTGGTCATGGCGATGCCGCGGTTGGGATACCAGGTTCCGCGCGCCCCCACGTAGAGCAGTCCGCCGCCCGCATCCGACAGCACCGAGCCGGCATAGCTGAAGCGCAGGGAAAAATGCGCTCCCGTCTGCAACGGCTGGGGAAAGACGACCGCAACAACGTCGTTGCCACGCCGCGACATTTCGCTGCCTTCCACGGCTTCGTTCTGGATGTATTCCAGCAACTGACCGTCGGCGTCGACCTGCTTCAGTTGCAGGTAACGGGACAATTCGAAGAGCACAATGCGCGCGCCGCCTTGTTTCACTTGCACGTCGAGGGTTGCGTCCGCCGCCAAGTCTCGAGGCGGGTCAAGTTTTCCGGCGATGGTGTATTTGTGGACGGTCAGGACGTCCCGCGTCCACGCCGGACCGTTGGGTCCTTCGAAGCGGAGGTTGGAAAGCGGCGTCTTGCGCAGCGAGCGCATGGGGAAACTCATCCACAAGTCGTAATAGATCTGCTGGTTCTGTGAGGAATTGCCCACCACGATCTGTTCTGGACTGAGGGTGTCAAAATAGAGGTCGAACACGCCGTAGTGCTCGCCCGCTATGCGAGCATGCAACAAACGATCCTCCAGGGGCGCTGCTTCGCCAGCCGTAGGCACGGGCTGCACCCTGGCGAATGAAATACAGAGCCGCATGGCGTCCATCTGGGCGACAGAGCGCGCCGTGGCATCGACGCGAGCGAGGAAAGCTGCAGCATCCAGCGGCGGGCGCAGATACGGCTCCAGGTCCTTCGCCGTGTTGTCGTTGAAGCGCAGATACGCGGAGCTGAACTTTTCTTCCAGCACGCCGGCGCCGATGAAGCGTCCCAGTGACGCGCGCTCCATGCGGTCGGGAGGACGCACCAGCACTTCACCTTCTCCTTCAAAGAAGGCGCCCGTCACCTTGCCATCGACGGATTGAGTAAAGGCGATGGTGCCATCGTTCAGCCAGATATGAATATCTTCGCGATTGATCTCCGCCTCGCGGACCTGGAACACCCGTTGGGGATCGAGTCCTACATTGCGCAGCGCGCGATATAACGGCAAGACCGGTCCGGAGATCGGCGGAATCGATTGCGCCTGTGCTGCCGTGCCCAGTGCGCCCAGAAATGTACCCAGGAGAAGAAGAGCGCGGGCCATCGAACCAACCAGCGGTTTGAACTGCAGCGTCATGATTGCTTAATCAAGGATGCTACGGGAAGCCGCTGCTTGTCATCTCTGGCAGGACAAATCAGCCTCGGAAGCTGTCAATCCTTCAAAGCGACGATTGTGACCCTATGGGTGAGTTCGAGGTAAGACTCGAAGGTGGGACATTCCAGAACCATGGTGAAGCCCGCCTGAAGCAAAGCTTGCATCAAGTCGCGCTTCATCGGCCAGAATGATTTCCGATTGCTCCAGGCCGACCACTTGTCCGTATGCCGTGCCTGGTCGTCGTCGAACTCGGAAAACCACCGTCCAGCCCAACCTTCATTCTCGGTAATTTTAGAAAGTGCAAACTTACCGTTGGGCTGGATGTCCGCGACGTGGGTATCGATAATGAGGACCCGCCGGCATACCTGCGCCATCAGGTCGACAAATTTGCGTGGCTGATCCAGGTGATAAAGGAGGCCACAGCAGAAGACCACATCGAAGACGCCATACTTCGCCAGATTGTGGACATCGTCACACGCGAACGGCCAGGTTGGGCAGATTAGTCCCCGCTTTGACGCGCTGACAATTCTCGAAATTGCTTTCCCGAACCTCAATACCCAGCGCATCGAATCCTGCGCGCGCCAGTTCGACGGTATAGCCACCCTCCAAGCATCCAAGATCGACAACCCGTTTGCCAGCCGCGCCATCCGGAAACACCATCCGCAGGAATTGCTTGGTGAACTTAACCAGCGCGAGGTCTTCCGTCTGCCAGGGCTGCTCCGGCTTTGTGAGAGACCCGTCGTCAAGCCTGATGTTATGCGCCGTGAAGCTATTTGCCATTACTTACCCCTCCCGCTTCTAGAGCATTTTCACACTTGGTGTATAGGGTGGAGCACCGCTTCAGCTGGATTATTCATGAGCGCACGTAGTTTGTTGGGTGTCATCCCGAGCGACAAGCGCAGCGAGGAGTCGAGGGACCCCTTTGGCCGCCAGCCATCTCAAACTTGTTGCTGCGCTACGCGGCCACACTGTGATTTCTCGCAGCTATAGGGGGTCCTTCGACTCCGCGCCCGCCCGACCCGCAAAAGCGGCGGGTCGGAAATTCTTTGCGGGCGCTCCGCTCAGGATGACACCTCACATTCATGAATAATCCAGCTTCAGCGGTGCAGTTAAGATTCGGCAATGAGCCGGCTTTAGCCGCTGAGGTGACGGAAACATTACCTCAGGCGCTAAAGCGCGATCCAAGAACTGACGGCAGTTATGCACGCCTGAAGGCGTGCTCCACCCATCGCCTATACACCAGATGTGAAACTGCTATAACCACATAATCATTGTACGTCTCCTCGGTATTTCTTCTCGGCGTTGCGATGGCGTAGGGCGCGACTGTCGTTCCAAGAGAAATCCATCCGGGAGAATATCGACGACAACCCGCCGGCGCCCGATGCCACGAGAATTTGGGTAGTGTCGCCAACTGTGAAACTGATCTGCGTGCCAAATACACTACCATCTCTCGCGCGGAGACTATGGTTCGATCACCAACTCTTCGTCTGCAAATGCCTTATCTTCCACGCTGCTGCCGGTCAGAGAGAACGAACGAGTCAGTTGGGCTTTGCCCTTCTCGACGCTGGTGATGAGGTAGGACCAACCCAACCAATACGCCTGATCGAGATCCGTTAGCGACCAGTATGCGGGATGATCGGGATGAGAGTGATAAAAGCCGACAATGTCGAGTCCGCGCGCGCGCGCGTCGCGCTGGATACGCACCACCTCGACAGGATCGATTTCATAACGGTCCCTTAAAGAGTCAGTCCGCGTGTTGCGGCAGCGTACGGTCGCGTCCACGATGCGCATGTCACCGTCAACCCTGCCCAACAGCACACCGCAGCATTCGTACGGGTAAGTTTCTTCGCCGTGGCGGCGAATCTCGTCATATTCGAGCTGGCGGAGTTTCAGCATGTCTTCGCCGCCCTTTCTATCATGAGGGCGCCTGGTTTCCGCAAAAACATTTCCCTTCAGGGCCAGGAACGGTCGGAGGGTAGAGCGGGCCTTCAGGCCCGCGGGCGGGGCGACACCGGAAAAATGCGGAGGGGTCGCGCCTATGGCGCTCGGATTTCGACGGGGCGGCAACGCTGCATTATTCACGCGCTTTGAAGTGTCATCCTGAGTGTCACATGGGCCTGCGGCCCACCTACAGGAATGAAAAGACTTTTCCACTGTCATCCCTCAACCTCTGTCATCCTGAGCGAGCGCAGCGAGTCGAAGGACCCCTATGCTGCCCACTCACTTTCGAATGGCACGTTTTTCGACGGAGCGGAGCGCCCGCAAAGAATTTCCGCCCCGCTTCTTTTCTGGGTTCCCAACGAGCGTCGCCGTTGCGCTCGTTGGGGTGACTGTGCGAGTCGGGCGGGCGCGGAGTCGAAGGCCCCCCATATCCGGAACAATCTCTTGGATTCCTGCCAAGATAGGGGTCCTTCGCTGCGCTCAGAATGACAGCAAAAAAATGATTCACTCACCCGGCACGCGTTTGTGCCGCTCCGTCGCTCCGTCGAAAATCATTCACCACGGAGACACGGAGTTTTAGTTTCTCTCGAGTTTTCTCCGTGACCTCCGTAGTTAATTTTCATTCCTATGGGTGGGCCGCAGGTCTGTGACACTCAGGATGACACCTCGAAGTTCGTCAATCATGCTGATTCGCTCCGCATTGACCTCACCGTAAGTTGCCGTTTGCCCGTGCCGTATGCGACAGTGTGAGTCTCTGGATGCCGGATCGAGGAAAGTCTGTTTGTCACCAAGGCAACGTAATCGCGGTATTCCGGTATCGCATTCGAGGTGAAGACGGACATGGCGACTCCGTCCAACGAGGGTGATTAGTGAAGGGGTACTGCTGAAGATGACCAAGAAAATTAAGACGAAATCGTACGAAGACGCCGTTGCCTGGTTTCGCGGTCACGGATTCGACGTTTTGGAAGCTCCGGCCACAAGTAATCGTGTATTTCTGAAGAAATACAACTGCTCGGCGGCAATTGAGCGCACCGAAGACGGTGCCGTCAAGGTATTCGCCTATCCCGGATATCTCATCAATGGCGAGATCTCAAAACTCGTCGATCACGGCTACCAGAAGGTCTTGAAGACAACCAAAGCTGAGCATCCTGCCACCGCCGACCACCTCAAGGCGTTGCACCAGTTCACCGAGGAACTGAAGGAAGGGATTGGCGCTATCAGTCTCTACAATGAAGGCCTGGGTACGGTAAGTGAGTCGTATATGTATGATCGGGTGCGCGGACGCGACCTGCCGGAAGCGGAACGTCCCAAGCGTCCGTGGCAGCGGGCAACTGGTAAGCGCCCTGCATAGGTTCCCCACCATCCCACGACGTGTCCCGGCCCGTTCAGGTTGTAAGTTTCCCGCGAATAAACCTGCTCCGTTCCTAGCAAACCCGCTGCTGAAATCCGCAATCCAAGTATGAGAACGACGTTTACGAGAACGCCCAGCGGGTTTCCAGGAGGAATGCAAAAGTCATGAAGAGATTCGGAATTCTGTTGATGTTGTCCGACAGGCGGCCGACGCTGTGGACAGCTTTCTGGTTCTGCATGGCGATGTTCCTGCTTGGCGTGATTTACAGCGCACCCGCGCCGAAACCTCTTTTGCCGTTTGACATTCAGATGCCAGCGTCATGAGCGATACGGACGCCTTCAGCGATCAGGAAGTTATTGCGATGACGCTGATAGGCGAATCGGAAAGCCTCGGCGAATAGGGCATGACGGAAACGGCATGCACGCTCATGAACCGCGCGAAAGCAAACCTTCACTGGATGGGAGGGAGCAATGTCCGAACCGTCTGTCTTGCGCCACGATCAGTACGACGTCTGGTGGCCGCAAGCAGACCGGCAACGTGTACTCGGTATTGACTCCAACAATCCCTCTTATGGACCCTATGTGGATGCTCTCGGCATCGCTGCAAAACTGCTTGCTGGCGACCTGGCTGACGTTACGAATGGCGCTGTCAGTTACTGCGATAGCGATGAGTGCGCTTGTCCCGACGACCTCGTCGGAAAGAGCCCGTGTTATGTGAACGGCGCGCGGTTTTATTTCGATCTGAAGGCGGTCGTCTGAACAGGGTGCTATCCTTCGGCTCATGGATCTGGCCGAGGCGATAAAGAAAGCTTCAGAAATTCTGGACGAAGAATTGGCGGTTCCGACGGTGGATTACCGGCCGACTAACGTTACATTTGAGCGTTCATTGCAGGAGCTGTCGGGTGTAACGAAGAATCTAATTGCGCAGAGAGAAAGCCGCCCACGAACCGTCGAGGAAGTGAAGGGTTATTACGCCTTTTCAAGCACCAACTTCAACTTGCTGATCGCGCTTTTTGGGCAGGTGCCCAAGCAGGATCGAAACGCCTTCATGTCGGCGTTGGTGAAGCGTGTGCCGAGCAGATCATCTTACCGTCGGGATGTGCAGTCATACGCCTATCCGCGGTTCAGCGCCCACATCTCGGAACTTCCTCTCCTTGCTGAGTTTTTCATCCGCACAGGATATCTGACGCTGTTGTTGCAGGAAGCCGGAAAGATGACGCGGCCAACTTACGGCCTGCTCTTGCTACTGATGCAACTCGAAGAAGCCATCGCCGTAAATTTTCGGATATTCACTGATGAGCAACTTGAGCTGATACCTGACATACTGCTGAATCTTCACGAGGAGATGTTTGTGTTGATCTTTAAGTCGACGCGTCCTCGGGGAGCAACTGGACCCGCCACAGAAAATCCGCGCTATGTTCCGGGATTCGAGGCTCTGGCAAACGAAGTCCTGCGTTCGATTGATGGCATTAGGGAGGAGTGCCGGAAAGCGCACTATTTTTATCTGAAGGGTGAGCTGCAGGACACGGTGAATCTCGAAGTGGAAAATGACAAGGTGAAAGTCGTCGGCTTTTTGGAAAGCCTCGGCTTTGACCCGATTCTCATATTGTCGCTTCGCAAGGCAGAGGATCTGTATCGGTCATCATCGGACGCGTTTGACCTGAAAAGCTGCCTCGGTCACCTGCGAAGCTTCTACGAGCATCTTCACATCGACGGCGGTACAGCGGTTGCCGCGAAATCAAGCGAAACGGTCGTTCAGGGGTGGGACCCAGTTCTAGAGCAGTTTAAGAATTACTGTAGTCGAGCGAGCACGGGTAGAGCGGCGCTTCAGCGCCGCGTTCCCGCTGATCCTTCACCTCCGAGCCGGCTTCAGCCGGCGGCACCTAGACTACACAAATAACTAAACCGCTCT
>DATCCF010000434.1:0-3334 GCA_036511435.1 Terriglobales bacterium
ATTGATCTCGTTGCGAAAGATTGGAATTGGGAAGTCATCTTTCGCGTCCAACCGTGACCCCACCCAGGAAGTGGATTCACACAAGTAATCAATGAGATGCTTCAGCCTTGGAAGGGGTCGCAATTGGACGCGATTTCACACCCAAGCCGGCCTCTTGACCTTCCAGCGACTGGAAGCCCCATATTCCGGGACACGCGAAATTTGGGCGTGATCGATCAAAGTAGGAGAAAGTAGGAGGTTGTCATGACGTCGTACAACGTTACCACTGGAAGTGGGCGGGCTAATCTCTGGCAGGATTGGACGAACCTGCTCCTTGGGATCTGGCTCTTCGTCTCACCCTGGGTCTTCCAACTCCCGAACGATTCCGTGGTGGCCTGGAACGCGTGGATCTCCGGCGGCATCATCGCAGTGATCGCCGCTGCCGCGTTGTATCAGGTACAGAAGTGGGAGGAATGGACCAGTGCCATAGTTGGCATTTGGATCGCCAGCTCACCATGGGCCTTGGGCTTCAGCCACGATCCGGTGAACACGGGGAACGCGGTGATCGTTGGTCTCCTCGTTCTCTGCGTCGCCGGGTGGGAGCTGTACGCCCTTCCCGCTCAGAGAATGCAGCACTGATGCCCTCAGTGCAGTATGCGCCGCATTCCCGGCCGGCTTAGCAGCAAGGGAATGTGGGGCATTGTATGTGATGCAGCGGCGCGGGTATCGCCGTAGTCATCTTGCCCCGTCTGCGCTACGCTGTGCCCATTCGCGTGCCGGGTCAGGAGCCACGCCCCGTGTCCATTTCCGCATGGATTATTCTCGGCATCATCGTCGTCGTCGTACTCTGGGGTAGCGTGAGCTATAACCGGCTCATTGCAATGCGCCAGCAATGTAATCAGGGCTTCGCCGACATTGACGTGCAACTCAAGCAACGCCACGACCTTGTCCCCAACCTGGTCGAGACCGTGAAGGGCTACGCCGGCCACGAGCGCGGCACGCTCGACGCGGTGGTGCAGGCGAGAAATGCGGCCGCGACGGCGCAGGGGCCTGTGGCCAAAGCACAAGCGGGGACCTTACTCGGCGGAGCGATGCGGCAATTGTTCGCTTTGGCAGAGGCCTAGCCGGACCTCAAGGCGAATAGCACTTTCCAACAGCTCCAGGCCCAATTGACCAGTATCGAGAACAGGCTTGCCGACGCGCGCCACACTTTCAACGGCATGGTCCAAGGATACAATAGCATGATCCAGCAATTCCCGACCGTGCTGTTTGCAAGCGCACTCGGCTTCGCACCGCAGGAATTCTTCAATATCGGCGATGAACGTCAAACACTCGGCCAAGCACTGCAGGTGAGGTTTTGACGGTGCAAATCTTCATTCATGTGTTTGAATCGATGCTCCCGAAACGGCGCAATCAGTTGAAATAACGACCACTCGTACCGTCGCCCGCTCATCTAGGAGGGCACCTGATCAGGTCGGATAAAACGGCGACGTCGTAGAGCTCGCGCAAGTGGCCTCTGAAATCAGTCCCTGCCGTGCAGCGGCCGTGGCGGCGCGTAGGTTGGCGTCATTCGCGAACTGTAAACCCTCACGATGAGGTAATATTTGCGCTGTCACTTGTTCCGCGTCGGACGAGGGCCGACTTACCGAAATCGTTTCAGCTGTCTGATCTCTACGGTCCCCGAACTTCGGCAATGAAATCAATACAAGGTGCACCATCAAGGGTAAATGGGTTCTTACGCGCGGGCACAAAGTCGAACATCGCAGTCCTCGCCATTGTGTTTTCCGGGTACGTTTACTCACCCACGATGAAGTTTTGTAGTTCGGCGCGATTACGATCCTGGGTATCGTCGGAGTCACTCTCGATTGCGATCGCGATCAGGTTGGGCAATGGCTTGCCGAAGATATGCAAATAATCCTGCGCTAAATCTACGCTCTCATCGTACCAGACATGCTTCGGCGCATCAGCGGCACGTAGCACGATGAACTTTCCACGTCGGCGCATGTGCGGGCTCTCAACGACTGTCCCACGCGGTTTGTCGCCTCCGAATACGTAGGCGAGCGCCGTGACAGACGCGTTGTCGAAAATCGCCATCGGACTTTTCGGGACGTCGGGGCGATCGCTGAAAACGAAATAGACACCTAACGCGCGGTCGTCGAAGCCGCGTTTGGTCAGATCGGTGGGGACCACACCCTCGTCCACCCGCCAACGCCAGCGCGCCGTGCGGACTATTTGCATCGGGCGTGACACCTCCCGCCAAAGTAATCCGGCAGCAGAATCAGTCGCGATCCGAAACGTGCCGTTTTGTCCGTCTTGAACTGCGCTGGCGCTATGCCGGGAAAACTGACGGCGGTCCAACCGGCGACCCGCAGTCCGGGCGCGAAGCTCAGCGCTTCCGCCGTCGCTAGGTGTGGCGCAAATAAGGCTGCGATTAAGATTGCCGCAACGAGTTTCTCTCGCATGAAAATTCTCAGCTACACGCGCAACCACATTCGTTGCGTCGTTGTTGTCAGCGTTGTCAAGATGCGACGACCAACGACGAAGGCCAACACCACCGCCACGCCAGAGAGATCATGCCTGACGGGACTGTCCTACCATAGCTTGGCCCGGCAGCACGATGGCTGAAAGCAGGACGGCTGGGATAGCGCGCCGCGCCCCGGTTAATTGCTCTACCTTGTCCACTCGCGAACCGAGAAGTCGCTGCGCTACCGAGTTCGAGCACCCAGGTCTTGGAGGATCGGGCATTCCGGTCTGTCGTTGCCCGGGCATTTCTCCACCAATTGCAGGAGGGCTTTCTTAATGCTCTTCAACTCCACGATCTTGCGGTCGACATCATCGATGTGCCGCAGCGCCAAGCGCTTCACCTCTCGGCTCGGCCGGCTGCGATCGCGATAGAGTGCAAGCAGCTTCTCGACTTCCTTGAGCGAAAACCCCAGTCGCCTTGCCCGGTTGATGAACCGCAGGATATCGACCTCCTTCTCGCCGAAACCACGGTAGTTGTTCTCTCCACGCGTTGCCGGACTGACCAAACCAACGCTTTCGTAGTAACGGATGGTCTTCGGCGGCACGCCGGAGCGCTGTGCAGCCTGACCGATTGTAATCGCGTCCATCTTACGATCCTGCAACTTGGGCGGCCGGCGCGAGCGCTTGATCCGAAGAGGCCTCAAGGCGCCCCGCGCAGGTGGCGCAGGTCATTCCTTCGATCGGAAGGGTGATGTCTCTCATGTCAGGAGCAGCAACTGCCTCGGCGATGCTCATCGTTCGATCCTTCCGTAACTCGTTCAGCGGCAGGCTTCGCACCATACCCTGCGGCCTCTACGGCACGAACCAGCGTCTCCGTCGCTGCGGACCCCTC
>DATCCF010000435.1:0-6024 GCA_036511435.1 Terriglobales bacterium
GGGCATCAGTGTTGACAATGCAAGGTGTTGGCCATGTCGGGAGCTTAGTTATCAGTAACTTAGGGCGTACAAGGCACTCGGAATGTCCGCCAACGCAACGCCGATGTTCGCAAGCGGACAGAAAAACGGGCTCAGAAAGGCTGGGGCCCGAACCCTGAAAACCGAAGTTCATGCCAAAAACACCAAAGCCCAGCGGGTCGGCTGGGGTTCGGGTGCAATCAATTGCACTCAGGTAGGAATACCAGAACAGCGTGATTCAAGTCACTGCGATCAGTTGCCGATTTGATACTATACGTTAGGCGTAAGGACGGGTGTTGACAGGCATGGAACTCGGATTGCTGCTAAACTTGAAGACTGGAGAACTCTCATGTTGAATCATAGGCGCGGTTCTTGGGTCGTATTCGAGCCGCGCGATCCGAATGCCAAAGTTGTGAAATTGGCAACTTCGTGCATTTCGACATCGTCGGAGTCAGCGGGCCACTATAACACCGTGCGCAGCACGGGAAGGATCGTCGGTATCAACGACACAGTTAAAGCGTCACCCCAAACTGTTCAAGATGGCTCTGGACAGGCCCAAGAGTCAGGCCGATAGAATACACGGCGTGTACTGCCGTGAGGTAGTCCTTCTGCATACCCGCAGGAACTGGTATCAAGTTGCAAATCTCTGGTCGCTCCTGAATCTTATGCGACCTGAAGCCCTTCACGTATGCCAGGACGCGACCTTTTCGGGCATCGAAGATTGGTCCTCCGCTATTTCCCGGCACGAATAAGAAGTTCACCTCTACTATCTCCCGATCTTTTATTGGGTGACCATCTCCCATGTCCAGATCCGTTTTGTAGAAAGCAGTAGCCACTCCCTTTGCTACGCGATAAACCACTGCGCCGAACGTCAAATTTCCGCTTGAATCTGTTATGAGTTGGGCAAGTGGATAGCCAGCAACGCCGATGTCAAGGCCAACAGGAATATCCGCGAAGCTGATTGGCATGTATGCCTGGTCTAGTTTTGATTTGGAAATCAGGATTGCCAAATCGCTGTCGGGATAGAGATGGATGTCATTCCCCACGCCGCCGTTAATCTCGTGAACCATCCCAAGCGTGCCGTCCAAATTGTTAACCAATCGATACAAGTCGCCGTCTTTATGGGGTGAAATTGGCGAATCGATAACGTGCCAGCAGGTTAGGAAAACCTGTGAGCTTACGAAAAAGCCAGAGCCAAGCGGAGTGATATCGAACAGCCCATTAGCGGCCGGGCGATATCGGATCACGGAGAACACCGCGTGCCTTACGTCAGCAACGACTGAGTCGAAATCCCGGTCCTTTGTCGGTATCCTACCCGCAGGAACCCATATCTTGGCCATTCATTTCTCCATTTGTTCCGAACCCAAGAACGTCTGTACTTGAAAATGGCGGGCAGGGGGCTTGCCTATCGTTTCCACAATTCCGGGTTATAAATCCGGTTCTGTCACCTGACAGTTACCCGCCACAAAGAACGAAGCTTTACTGGAGCCCGATTCTCGACCCGGCCAAGGATTCAAAGAATCAGGCTTTCCCGTTTACAGCCAAGCAGTGTGAGCGGCCCTTGCGTGGCTATTCGATCTTCTTATCATTCGGGCGCCCCTTCCTCATGCTCATCGTCTGGCGGATTAGAGTCGGCATATGCCTTCAAACTGTCCACCAGCTCAAAAACAAATTTGCGATCCTCTGCGGACAGTGCGAACGGATCGTAGGAAAGCGACAACGTAATAGTGCCTCCGCTACTAAGTCGAATTGACTTTGTGTTCCTGGCGACGACTCCGGATTCCGATCCGTTCGGAATGACCGTGATTGTTGAATCCAAACTGCGCTTGTTGGCGCGCTTCTTCCTCGGCCCCGTATTGCGCACTTGGCTGGAGAGGAGTGGGTGCATGGGAAATCCGGCATACTTGGCTGCTTTAAGAAAGAAAGCGACAGCCTTGCGCTTCGTTTCGCCTGTGACACTGTACTGCTCCATTGCATCTTCGAGCATTTTGGGTGTCGTCTTCGTAAGGTCATGCACCAGCAGGTCTGCATAAGCAATCGTGAGTAGCTTTCCGACCACAACCGGGCGGTCGTCCTTACTGTCCACAACCTCGTGGAGCAAGTCTGTTGGTTGATCTTCGTCATCTACGAGGTTGAAGAAGCGCAACGCCATTAGAATTTGGCTCTGTACCATGCCTGATTGACTTCGCCAAATGGTGCGGTCGATTTCCTTGGGCACTCCATGTTCAAGTGCTTCGATGGAACTCAGAAACGTGCGAAACGGCAGATATGGAGCTGGGGTCGCCTTCGCCGATTGGGCTAGCGTGGATGTCATCGCTTTTGCCATAATGGCCCCCTTATCGCTTGTTATATATTAGCATGGGGATTAAGCCATAAGAGAAGGATTATTTTTGTTAATTGCGCGCCGCAGGTGCTAGTCTCCAGCCATGGAGGCTAAATGACTGCTGGACATCTAGTTAACGTAATTGCGGACAGAGGGGGCATCATTAAGAGAACGGTAGTGTCTGTGGAAAACGACGTTTATTTCGTGTGCAAGCCAGAGGAATTTGAGGTAGCCAGGAAGGAAGGCAGGGAGCCAGTGTGTACTGGATTCAAGCGGGAGTATATTCTTAAGGAAGGTCGGCCGCAGGCCAGGTAACGCTCGACAACCGCATAGTATTATGAGAAAGTGGCAACCACAATCCTGCCGACTTCTGCTCCGGAGCACGCCTAGTACCGACCCTTATGCCCAGCAAAATTAGTAATAACCTTTGTGTGTTTCTCTTCTGCCTTTTTGCGCTGTGCGCGGCGCCGGCGCAGACTCCTCAGTTCGTTCCCTTTGAATCGGCCCAGCCCGTTCTTTCGGCCATGCGCGACGGGCTGCCGCCCGAACTGAAAACCTCGAGTCCGGTTACAGCCGACGCGTGGAACAAGTGGGTCCGGGGGAGAGACCGGGAAATTCGCGGCCGGATCGAAGGAGGCGAGGCCGAGACCCTGACGAATTTGTTGCGCCTGGGCGTCACCTACACCAAGGAACCGCGCATTTCTTTTGTGGATCTGCAGACCTACGGAAAAGACAGCACGATCAATTCCGTCGCCGAAAAGCGGGCTGACGATCTTGTCCGGGCGCTTGCGGGCCCACACCCCAGCGAAGGCATGCTGGAAATGCGCGTGTTCCTCGACAAAAAGGGCTTCACCCTGACGACCCCGGACGGGCGAAAGAAGATCAAGATCTATCTGCTAGCCAATCTGGCACACCAGCGGGACGACGTGACCAAGTGGGTGGCAGAATTATCGGCGAAGAAGATCAGCATCTACCAGGGCTTCAAGGACCGGGGTATTTCCACCGACAGCAATCTCTATCCCGACTACACGCTCGAGCTGCACTTGAAGCACATGATGGAAAAAGGGCTGCTAAAGCCGGGCAGCGTGCATCGGGTGGCAATCGTCGGCCCCGGCCTTGACTTTGTAAATAAGAATTTCGGCTCCGATTTCTATCCGCCACAAACCACCCAGCCCTTTGCCTTGATCGACTCGCTTGCCCGGCTGGGCCTGGCTGATCCCGCTTCGGTCGACATCTACACTTTCGACATCAGTCAGCGGGTCAACCGGCACATTGAGCGTGCCCGCAAGACCGCGGCTACCGGTAAGCCGTACACAATCCAGTTGGTCTGCAGCCCATTGGAGCAATGGGAGGCCGCGTACCGCGCCGGATTCCTCGATTATTGGCAAAAGTTTGGCAACCAGATCGGGACGCCGGTTACGCGGATCGCGGTACCCGCGGCCGCGTCGGAAATCTGGAATCGCGCCGTGAACATACGCCCCGGCGTAGTGATGAGAATTACTCCCGTGGACATGAATGTCGTATATCAGACTCTGCCGTTGCCGCCGGAGCAGCAATTCGATCTGGTGATCGGGACCAACATATTCGTCTATTACGGCGGCTTGGAGCAGTCCTTGGCGCGCGCCAACCTGGCGACGATGATCAAGCCCGGCGGTTTCCTGCTGACCAACGAGGCCCTGCCCGGTACCGCTCCCTCGAAGCTGGCGGATTCTCTGCAAACTTCCATCCTGGTGGGACAAGGCGACACGGAGTACGTGTACGGGTATGTACGGCAGAAGTGAGGGGCAGCTTGACTGGACGCAGGTCTCAACCCCTGGCCGTTCAGGCAAAAGTGGCAGACTGCGAACTCCGTTACAATCGAGATGGCGCCCGCCGCGGCGGGCCGCGCACGAATGGAGGAGACAGATGGCACAAGTGAAAATCACGGTCCGCAGGAATGGGCCGTTCCGCGTGGAGGCACCCGAAGGCACAGTCGAATTGGTGGATGCCGACGGCAATCCGTACGACTTGACCGGCAAGACAGCGTTTTCTCTGTGCCGCTGTGGCGGATCGGTAAACAAACCGTTCTGCGACGGAACCCATTCCAAAATTGGCTTCCAGGCCGCGGAAGCCGCCGTGAAGAAGGCCGATGAGGTTGCGCCGCCGGAGCCAAAACCCGGCACCTAGCAGTGGCTGGTGTCCAGTTAAGAAAGAATTTACGAGAGATAAAGGACCGCTAAGCGCGGTCCTTTGTCCTTTTCGGTGGGCTCACTCAGGAGACAATCAAAAGCAGGTCCCTCCGCTCGGACTGAAGTCCTCGGTCGGGATGACAGCGCTAAACTTGACGGCTGAGCTGATTGCTGAGAGCCGATGGCTGATAGCCCATAGCCCCTGCTTTTCAGTGCACCGTCTTCGTCTTCCTCGACATGTAATCCATCAGCAGATACTGGCCGAGCGTGTAGGGCGTGGTGAAGTAGGCTTTGCCGCGGCACATCTCGGTGACTTTCTGGACGAACTGGATGAGCCCGTAGTCCGAGGCGAGCATGAAGGTGTTGATCAGGATTCCCGCGCGCTTGCACTTGGAGACTTCCTTCAGGGTTTCGCTCACCACCAGCGGATCGAGTCCGAACGCGTTCTTGTAGATGCGACCGTCTTCCAGGGTTAGCGCCGACGGTTTGCCGTCGGTGATCATCACGATCTGCTTCATGTCTTTGCGCTGGCGTTGCAGGATACGCTGCGCCATGCGCAGGCCTTCGCGCGTGTTGGTGTAGTACGGCCCGACCTTGACGCGCGCCAACTGCGAGAGCGGCAACTCCTCCGCCGAGTCGTGAAACAGCACCAGCGACAGCGAATCGCCAGGGTATTGCGTGCGGATGAGATGCGACAGCGCCATGGCAACTTTCTTGGCCGGCGTGAAGCGGTCCTCGCCGTACAGGATCATGGAGTGCGAACAGTCGAGCAGGAGCACGGTCGCGCACGACGATTGGTACTCGCATTGATGCACCTGGAGATCGCTGTACTCGATGTTGAGCGGCAGGTGCAGGCCTTCGCGCTGGATCGCACTCGACAACGTGGCGGTAATGTCCAGGTTTAGCGTGTCGCCGAATTCGTAGGTCTTGGAGGCACCGCTGGCCTCGATGCCGGTGGCCTGGTCGCGGGTGTCGTGGCGGCCGAAGTTCGACTTGCCGAGCGAACCGAGCAGATCGCGCAGCGCACGAAAGCCGAGGAAGTCCAGTCCCTTGTCGGTGATCTCGAAGCGCGCTTGCGATTGCGCGTCGCCGACTTGTCCCCCAGCGGTCGAGCTGCGCGAAGGATCGTGCGGCTGGTCGACGTTGATGTAGTTTTCCTGCTCCATGCGCTCGATGACTTGCTCGATCAGTTCTTCGAGTTGCTCCGGACTCATGTTCTCGATCTGCTCACGCAGTTGCTCGTCGAGCATGTCGCTATTCATTAGCGCCTCGGCAATAGCTTGGCGCAGGTCGTCGAGCGTCTGCTCGGCGTCCTTGAGATCGTAGAAGTCCTGGTATTGCTGCTGGAAACCGCTCTGTAGCAGGTAGTCGGAGAGCGCGCTGAGCAGGTCCTCCATGCTCATCTCGGAGGCGGGCTCGGGAACGTATTTTTTGTAGCGAATGAATCGGGCCATTAGCCTTTAGCTTTTAGCAATTAGCCGTTAGCAATTAGCAACCGTTGACGGACGCGATGGA
>DATCCF010000436.1:0-5533 GCA_036511435.1 Terriglobales bacterium
CGCCACCAACGGTTCAACCCGGTGCTGCCTATTTCGATCGACTGAGTGTTTGCGGTTGCTAAAGCCATTTCAATTTCTCCCTTCCTACCGAGCAAGAAAGTTATTATCGCGGTTTCCTGAGAGCAATAATTGCTGCGTCGAACGACTTAGGGGGGAACTGTGTGGGTATGCACCGGTTGTCCCGGGGTTCATTAGCCATCACCAACGCGACCTCCTATAGAACCTGTGTGCTGCGTAACCACCCCTGCCTGGTCTGGGCTGGATCGGGCCGAGTCACAAAACCGTCGGCGGGAGGCGACTTGGGGTAGAGGAGAGTGGTCAAGATCCTCACCCTTACGGTGCAAGGTTGCAAACCGGAACTAGGATTCCAGTCTTCCGACCGTGAACGTGGGTTCCTCGGCCGGACCCGACAGGGTGAAGTTATGAGACCTTCGCCTCCCGCCTATTTGAGCCGTTGTGGGCGGAATTTTCCTTCGCGAGATGGCCAGAGGTCTGTGATTCTGGATACGGGTGCTTGTGATGCGGGTCACAGGGCAGGCGGTTGAGACCCGGCCAAAGGCGGAATTCGGCCGTCCAGAATCGACTTGTATCTTGAAGTTGCCTAAGGTGATAACATACGGCATAGCGCCCGGAGGACAACGTGGGGTCACCTTACGGCTTTGAGCTGGTAGAGAATTGCCTGATCTGCAAGCTGCGTAGCGACAGCTTCTTCTGTTCTCTTCCCAAGACTTCATTAGAAGCGTTCGACAAGATGAAATACACCGCTTCCTATCCGGCGGGAGCAGTGCTGTTTGTCGAAGGCCAGGCGCCGCGCGGAATCTACATGCTGTGCAAAGGCCGGGTCAAACTCTCCACCACTTCCGCCGAAGGCAAGACGCTCATTCTGAAAATCGCCCAGCCGGGTGAAGTCCTGGGGATGCACGCCACGGTCTCGGGAACGCCTTATGAAATCACCGCTGAAACCGGGCAGCCCTGCCAATTGAATTTCGTCAAGCGCGACGACTTCTCGAACTTCTTGCAAAAGCACGGAGACGCCTGCCTGAAAGCGGCGCAACACCTGAGCAAGGACTGCCAGAGCGCCTATCAGCAAATTCGCAGTCTGGGCCTGTCGCATTCCGCTCCCGAGCGGTTGGCGCGCCTGCTGCTTGAGTGGACCGCCGCCAGTCCCGAACAAGCCGAGCCCAAGGTGAAACTGGCACTCACTCACGAAGAGATTGCGCAGATTATCGGCACCTCGCGGGAGACCGTCACTCGCGTACTGGCGGACTTCCGCAAGCGGCAGATCGCGGTGCTTAAGGGATCCACCCTCACCGTGCGTAACAAGGGCATACTGGAGAAACTGGTCGGCGCTTAGCCTGCCCTCATACCGGCGTAGACTGCGACAAACATTACTGGCAATCGCGCCTGTTCGAGAGACAATCGGCGGCACTGAAAACCCCGCAGCTTTAGAGAGCGTTACTTGTGAGAAGGGGATTTCCCGACATTCATCAGCCGCCACGCCCTGTAGAACGGGAGCTCACGCCGTTGTGCTACTGGGAAACTCCTCGACGTACGTTGCAACACCCTGAAGTTCCAAACGCACATTGTTACCGCGCACCACAATGGGGTCATCGAATTTCGGCTTCAACGTTAGCTGAATGGTTCCTTTTCGGTCTAACGGAATCGGGATGATGTTCTCACTGGCCTCTCCCTCGATTTCCAGTGTTCCATCGTACAAATCCGCCGGCCATTCCGTAATCGAGCCTTCAATAATTCCATTGCCGAAGACGAGTATCGCGTCTTGCGTCCAGCCAGTTCCGGCATCCACGCCCGGCGTTCCTTCGCTCTTGTGGATGTAGGCTCTAAAGCGGAGTTCGAGCAAATCGCTACGTTTGGCGATGGAAGTGAGATACGAGTCGTGAATTTCGATGGCGCTGTTCATGCGTTGTCAGTGTGGCACCTTACGTCCTGGTCACGTTGTAGTGCGCAGTCGTCACTATTGATAACAGCCCTTCTCACCACTAAGATGTTGAATGGAATGCCGCGCCCTCGGCGCTGTTTTCCTGGAATTTCCCACGTACAATTGCGAGCGAAGCCAAGGCGATTCGTATCGCCCTCGAAGGAGCAGCCGTGAAGAAGATCGGAATTATTTTTGGTATGGAGACCACATTTCCGCCCGCGTTGGTCGACAAGATCAACTCGATGAATGAGCCTGACATCCAGGCTGAACTCGCCACGGTTGGCGAAGTCCGAATGGCAGAACCATCTCCCTACCACGTCATCGTGGACCGCATTTCGCACGACATTCCCTTCTATCGCGGCTATCTCAAGAATGCGGCCCTCTCCGGCACGATCGTTATCAATAACCCATTCTGGTGGAGCGCCGACGACAAGTTTTTCAACTTCGCGCTGGGAACCAAGCTGGGCGTTGCGATCCCGCAGACGGTGCTGCTGCCGCATAAGGAGCACCCTCCGGGCACCACCGAACGCTCCATGCGCAATCTGCAATACCCGATGCCATGGGACAGCATTTTCAGCTACGTTGGATTTCCCGCCTTCCTGAAGCCCTTCGACGGAGGCGGCTGGAAGGACGTTTACAAAGTGAACTCGCCCGAAGAGTTCTTCAACGCTTACGATCAGAGCCGCGATCTCTGCATGACGCTGCAGCGCGGGGTGAAGTTCAAAGAATATTTCCGTTGCTACGTGGTCGGCCAGGAGAAGGTGCACATCATGCACTACGATCCATCGACGCCCTTCCACGAGCGCTACGTGAAGAATCCGCCGGCTACCGACGCGAAGCTGCTGGAGCGGGTGGAACGCGATTGCCTGACCCTCTGCCGGGCTTTGGGCTATGACCTCAACACGGTTGAATTCGCCTGCGAGGACGGCATACCCTACGCCATCGACTTCATGAATCCTGCCCCCGATGCTGATGTAAACTCGGTGGGCCAGGAGAATTTCGACTGGATCGTGAACGCCGTGGCGGAACTGGCGGTTGCTAAAGCCAAACAGCACACGGGCCTCACGCCGGATTATCGCTGGAGTGCGTTCCTCCGCGGCTACACGGCGGAAGCGGATTCCAAGACGAAGGAGAAGGCCTCGAAACCGTCGTCGGCATCCAAACCGACGGCCAAGCGAGCGAGCAAGGGGTAAGCAGATGGAGCGGCCAAGCCTCAGCATCGGGATTGAAGAGGAATATCAGACGATCGATCCGGAGACACGGGACCTCCGCTCGCACATCGCATCTGAAATCCTCCCCAAAGCCAAGCTGGCGCTGCACGAGGCGGTCAAGCCGGAGATGCACCAGTCGGTCATCGAGGTCGGCACCCGCGTTTGTAAGGACATCAAAGAAGCTCGCGAGAACATCCAGTCTCTTCGCCGCCAAATGATCACCCTCGCCAGTGAGCAGGGCATGCTGCTGGCAGCGGCCAGCACCCATCCGTTTTCAGACTGGAAATCCCAGGAAATATATCCTGACGAGCGCTATGCGCAGGTGGTCGAGGACATGCAGCTCATCGCGCGCGCTAACCTGGTTTTCGGATTGCACGTGCACATCGGCATTGAGGACCGCAATACCGCCATCCACATCATGAATTCCATGCGCTACTTCCTGCCGCATATCCTGGCGCTGTCGTCAAACTCGCCCTTCTGGATGGGCATGAACACCGGATTTAAATCGTACCGCTGTAAAGTGTTTGAGCGCTTTCCGCGGACCAACATTCCCGATGTTTTCGCCAACTGGGCGGAATACGAAACCTTCGTCGATCTGCTGGTCAAGACCCATTGCATCGATAACGGCAAGAAAATCTGGTGGGACATCCGCCCGCATCCGTTCTTTCACACCCTCGAGGTGCGGGTGTGCGATATTCCCATGCGGCTCGACGAAACCATCGCACTTGCAGCGCTGATCCAGGCGACCATGGCCATGCTGTACGAGCTGCACGCATCCAATAAGAGCTATCGGATCTATGGCCGTTCGCTCATCATGGAGAACAAGTTTCGCGCATCGCGTTACGGAATCCAGGGCAAACTGATCGATTTCGGAAAAGAGGAAGAGGTTCCCGTCCGCGACCTGATGCTGGAATATCTTAATTTGATTGACCCGGTGGTGGATGAACTGGGATCGCGGGAAGAGATCGATTACATTCACCAGATGCTCGAGATGGGCACTGGCGCCGACCGTCAGTTGAAGGTGTTCGAAGAGACCGGCGATCTGAAGAAGGTCGTGGACTACATCGTCGCCGAGACGCGGGTCGGGGTCTTCGATCAGACCGCCGCGCGGCGGTAGAAGCGGTTGCTGAAAAAGTCAATGTCTAAAGGAGACTGTGTCGCGACCTCATACCGGTTTGCCACAGTAGAAGAAAGCACATAAAAACAAGCCCCGAACGGGGCGAAAGAGCTTAGCCCAGCGCTTCAGCGCTGGGTGAAGTGAGAGATAAGACCGAGTCCCGTAGGGACGGCAGAGGTTCCGATACAAAGCTCAGGATTTCGAAAGGATCGTCTTGATTCAACCCGTTCTCACCGACCTCACCAAAACTACATTCGATGCTGAACTTTCTCCAGGCGCTCACAACGCGGTGAATACTTGCCTGCGCGTTCAGCCATCGGAAAAGGTCACGCTCATCACCGACAACATTTGCCGTGACATCGCAGCCAGCATCGCGCAGGAATTGCTGAAGGTCGGTTCGCCATTTAAGGCGTTTGTGCTGGAAGACCTCGCGCCGCGCCCGCTTATCGACTTGCCTCCGGAAATCGCCGAGGACATGGAGACCAGCCAGGTCAGCATCTTTGCCGTGCGCGTGCAGCGCAACGAACTGAAGTCGCGCATGCAGATGACGGACATCGTGAACCGTCGCAAGATGCGGCACGCGCACATGGTCAATATCAACCGGCAGATCATGCTCGAAGGCATGCGCGCCGACTTCAACCGCGTGGACGCGCTCAGCAAGAAGGTCATTGAAGTCGTCGGCCACGCAAAGGAAATCAGGGCAACGAACCCCGCCGGCGGCGATTTCTCGGCTACGCTGAATCCCAACTACCGATGGGTAAAGACCAGTGGCATCATCAGTCCTGACAAGTGGGGGAACCTGCCCGGCGGCGAGGTGTTCACCACTCCCGGCGAAGTGAACGGCACTTATGTCGTGGATGGCGTGGTTGGCGACTACCTGTGCGAGAAATATCCTGACCTGGCGCGCCAGCCATTAACGATCCACATGCGCAACAATCGCATCACCGAGGTCTTCAGCGACAACAAAGTTCTGGAAGAGGAGTTCTGGTCCTACACCCACACTGACGAAAATAGTCACCTCGTTGGGGAGTTCGCCATCGGAACGAACCTCGAACTCAAGCGGGTCATCGGGCAGATCCTGCAAGACGAGAAATTTCCCGGCTTGCACATTGCCTTCGGAAACCCGTACGGTGCGCATACCGGCGCGGAGTGGTATTCCAGCACTCACATTGATGTCGTGGGCTTGCACTTCGATATCTGGGTCGACGGTCAACAGATTATGGAGAAGGGCCGCTTCCTTATCGAGGCCTGAGGATGATCCCAGCG
>DATCCF010000437.1:0-4218 GCA_036511435.1 Terriglobales bacterium
CGACGGCGGACAACAAAATCACTTCGATTGAACTTGCGGCACACTTTGTGACCACGATCCGGGTACCGGAGCCTGTGAATTCAGTCGTAGTGGGAGACCCGGCACTGTTCCAGGTGGAGCATTCCGAACATGAGCCAGAGCTGGTGTTCGTCAAGGCCCTGACCAACGAACATGCCGAGAGCAACTTGCTGATTTCCACCGCGAGAGGACGCCAGATCAGCTTTCTCCTGGTTAGCGGTGGCGTAGGAGCGAACTCAGCGAAGGTTGATTTCCTACTGCGATACCAGCCATCCGGGGGCTTTCTGGTCGAGCCCGACGCCGTTCCTTTCGCACTAGTAGCACAGACCGCGAGCGTATCGAAGGCGCAGGCTCCAACCACTTCGGCCGCCTCAGGTTCTCCAGAGTCGAGTGCTGCCTTGCTACCCGCCGCACTTACTACGGCCAACTCTCCGGTGGAAAGAGTGCCGTCCGAACCCAAACCGGACTCTCTCGACAGCTTGCTGGAACGCCAGAAACAGGCTCCCATCCCCGTGCTTTATGGCGAGCGGATGGAAGGCGACGAGGTGAAGGGCGACCGGCTGCGGGCGGGCATCAGCGAAGTTCTCGATGGACGCCAACAGGTGATTGTTTTGTTCTCGGTGGTAAACACCAGCAAGCACGCCATCCTGTTAATGCCACCGCAGGTCCAGCTAGGCGGCCGAGACAAGTCCGGAAAACTTATCAAGCACGAGCACTGGTCCACGGCGGAGCAATTGGCGGTGATGGATTTCCGCCTGAGCCGGCGGCGAATCGGACCCGGGGAACGCGCCGACGGCGTGGTGCTGTTTGAGCGCCCTCCTTACAAGCGGTCGATGGAAACGTTGTTCTTGCAAATGGCGGAGTCAGGCGCGGTAGACAAACCGGCCTTGGCGCCTATCGGTTTTGGAGTCAGCACTCTGCGGGAGGCAGCCAACCATGCTCACTGAGGAAACAAACAAGAAACTGAACACAGCTCCAGCCAATCCGGAGGCGGAAATAGCCAACGAAGAGCCCGCGCCGGAGGAGACTGGCAAAGGAAACTGGCGCGAAGCTTTCCGGGCGGCTTTCGACAGAGCTCGACGGCAGCAGAAACCGGCGGAGAGCCGGCAGGAACTCGGGCGCGACAAGAGCAAGTCGTTGTTCCTGCTCGTGGGAGTTTGCGTGGCACTGCTGTTGCTTTTCTTCGGTGTCTTCTCCCACCCGAAGAAAAAGATTGCGCTTCCCGGAGAGAACCCACGCGGCGAAGCCAGCCTGGGCCGCAAAGTTACACCAGGACAGGAGAACCTCGACCCCACCAAAGCGGCAACGCCGATGCTGAGTGCGGATGTGCGTTCCACAGATCCAGCTCTGGCTGGCCAATTGACGGCGGAAGACATCGGCCGGACCTCGCGAACCGGGATGGTGCCCAGGCCAAGTGCAGCGACTGCTGCCGCGACCAAGCCCCCACAGGATTACGCGCTTAGCAAGGTTGATTTCTCTGACCCTTCCGTAGGACAGGGCACAACCACGCCCAGTCCGCCGTCAGCGCCATCTCCGCAGTCGCCATCGGACTCACTCTCCGATCTGAAAAAGCCCTCGCTGGTATTCGTGCGTTCGACGGAAATCAAACCGACGCTCAGGCCGAACTTGCCCGAGGACACGGAGGAGAGCCTGGCGCTTGCGGCGGGCACCCGGCTGGTAGCGCGACTGCAAACGCCGGTGAGTTCAGCAGTCGCCGCCCCGGTAGTGGCGGTTGTTGAATACAACTACGAGCGCAACGGACAGATTGTGCTGGCGGCAGGGTCGAAGGTTTTTGGCCGGCTGACGCAGGTGAATCCGTCGGGCTATGTGGGCATTCAGTTCAACCGGGTAGAGATGCCCGACGGAACACTCGAGAAGATCGATGCCTCGGCCATGAGCCTAAACTTCGGGCCGCTCAAGGGCGACGTCTCCGGCAAGAAGACAGGAACGAAGTTTCTGGTGCGTTCCCTGACGGGGATGGGGACAATCGCGTCGTATCTGGTCGGTCCACAGGGTTCAACATACAACGGGATGATTTCCCCGAACACACTGATGCGCGAGCGCCTGGCCGACAACGTCGCGACCGCAGGGCAGGAAGAGCTAAACGGCCTGGCGTTCAATCAGAACCTGGTGGTGACCCTGCCGGGCA
Organism: Terriglobales bacterium; assembly: GCA_036511435.1. Lineage (GTDB taxonomy): Bacteria > Acidobacteriota > Terriglobia > Terriglobales > Acidobacteriaceae > Bog-257. Next base: position 2,168 of record DATCCF010000437.1, read on the forward strand.
ACACGCGCTTCTACATCGTCGTCCAGAAACCATCTTCGGACCATGGGGGCGCGACATCCGGGACGCGAAGCACCGGTACCAGCACTGCCGGCTTCACTGGCGGGGTGCCGACTCTCGAAGAGCTTCGCCAGTTGATGCAGTTAAGAAGCGAAATCAACGAGCTCTATACCCAGGCCAGCAGCCAGGCGGCGATCCAAGCGCAGCCGCAGCAATGAACAGAAAGAAGGAGGTGTGTCTTTGGAGACTGGGGTGTCGAACTTCGGCAAGACGGAGGCTTGCCCGGCCAGGCTGGCATCCAGCGTGGCCACCCCAGGTGAGACGGCAGGCATCTCGCCGAATAAGCCGCTCACCGACGTGCTCACATTTCGCAAATCTGTACCCCGCTACCCCTTCCAGCATCGACCCAAATATGCAGCAACCAAGCCCTGAGATGGGCTAAATTAGAGCTCTGTCAGGACGGGCAGAGACGCAATTCCGCGTGATGCTGGTCCTTCCTGCCGATTGGTGATGAAGTGGCGCACTCGCATCAAGAATGGTTTCTCAACACGCCTGTGCTGTGGCTCGCAGCGCTGGTGTTGATCAGCCTTTTGCGAGGCCCCCTGCGACGTGCACCAGCGCTTCTCAGAAAGCCCTTGAAGTTTGTGGTGGCGAGCCAAATAGCGCTTGGCTTTGCGATCTTTCTTTTGTGGGAACCGGTAGCGCTGAGAGCTAGGCAATCTGGAGCTCTAACCGCAATATGGATTCTGCTTTCGGGACTAACTCCGATTGGATGGGTAGTTTCGTTCTTCTGGATTTTCCTGTCGAGATCGAAACGAGGGACTGGATCAGCCTCTGTCGCCATTGGCGGCCCGGTTCAGCGAGCGGTGTCAAAACCTATCGAAGTCGTTCGCAATATACCAGCAGAACGGTTCGGCGATCTCGGCGGCATGGAAGAGGCAAAGGAACAAATCCGCGAGGTAGTGCAGGGACATCTGAATCCAGAAAAATACGAGCGCTACGGGTTGGTTAGAAATGGAATTCTCTTGTACGGCCCGCGCGGAACTGGAAAAACAGTCCTAGCGAGAGCGACCGCAGGCGAGTTCGGGTTGCACTTCGAATACGTATCCGCTCCGAAGCTGCTGACCCGCTGGATTGGAGCGACCGGGGAGAATATCCAGGGAGTGTTCGCGCAGGCGGCAGGCCACAAGCCCGTCCTCTTCTTCATCGACGAGATCGATTCGCTTGGAGGTGGCCGGCAGGACTCCATCAGCGACCCGGGCGGGGCGGGACGTGAGTTCAATAACATCACCATGGCCCTGATGAGCGCGATAGACCAATATCGTGGAATCAGCGGATTCGTGCTGATGGCCGCGACCAACCGTCTGGATGGCCTCGATGAAGCGCTGATTCGGGAAGGGAGATTTGACATAAAAGTGCGTGTCGATCTTCCAGACGAAGCCACGCGAGTGAAGATTCTGGAAGCGCAGCTCAGCAAGAAACCGTGGAAACGCTTCGACTTGCAGGAATTCGCGCGCCGGACGCCGGGAGCCAGTGCAGCCAAGCTGCACGCCTTGGTAGACCAGGCAGCGAATTACGCGCTGACAGACAACCGAAAGATCGAAGCAAAGGATTTGCAGCATGCGTTGGATGGAAACGGCGGTAAGGACCGGCCGCAGCTGGAACGCGTGGAATGGAACGATGTCGTCATCGCGGAGTCCGTCGAGCAGGACCTGAAGTCCATCATTCGCCTACTCGAAGACCCAACGCGAACGCATTCTTTGGGGTTGCAGGTCCCAACAGGTTTGTTATTGATCGGGCCGCCAGGAACAGGGAAAACATTGATCGCAGGTTTGATCGCAAGCCAAACCAAGCGCAGTTTCTATCCGCTGACCGCAGCCACTGTTCTGGGCGGAGGCGTCGGAGATTCGGTCAAGTGACCTTGCCCCCGCAAAACGTATCCCTTAGCAAGCTGTTCTAATGCGAAGGGGTAGCGAAGATGACGAAGTCGAAGCGGGGACGTTACACGCTTGAATTCAAGCAAGAGGCGGCGCGGCTTGTTGAGTCGGGCCAGA
>DATCCF010000438.1:0-7603 GCA_036511435.1 Terriglobales bacterium
CATGGAATGGCCGCAGGGAAATCTGCCGGGGAAATCGGGTTTCCTTCGCGGGTTCTAGAGTGCCAGTTGGGAGTGCCAAAGGGGCTAAAAAGCCAGCCTTACATCAGGCATTTACGGACAGCGTTGAATCGGCTGTTAGCTCCAAAGACCACGGTCTGGTCCGGCGCACGGACGGCCTTGGAAAGCCGATTCAGTTTGGTACATCGGGCGGTGGAGGATCGGGAACTGACTTCAGATCCATAGCCTCCGACGTTGCGCGACCCCGGTAGCCGACCTTGAACAGGTCGCTAGGGTCCTCGGTCTTGAGGATTGCGATGACTTCGGCCTTTGGAACCAAAAAGAATTCCCTCGAGTTCCATTTCAGGGCTGCTGAAGGCAACCTCCACAAACGACGGGTCGGACATATCGTAGCGAGTAACCGGAAGGACGAGAGTGCCGGTCAAAGACGGGTTCCGGTTATCGGCGAGATGCAGGAGCAGCCTCTCAAGACTTGCGGTCCTGACCCACTGATATCGAATCGTCACTAGGGCCGTTATGGGAGACTGTTCTCGCGCCTTCTCGATGGGAGTCATTACAGTTTCGTCCACTTCTGCCATCAGCAGTTTTTGGCCGGTGTAGCGGACTGGTTCTTAACCCTCAGTTGACCTTCCTGAAGAAATCGAACAGCCCCAGCTCTTCCTGCGAGGCAAGCAGTAACGGTTGGTTGGCGTAATGGTTGTAGACCTTTCGAACCCACTGCGGTCAGGTGCGCACACATAGGGTAGCCCCGGAAAGGTTGCTTTCTATTCCACAATCCTGATGTGTTTCACAGAATCCTGAGGTGAAGGTGGTGGGTGCTTCAGACCAGCCCGGCGACGCCACCTTTCATGCCATCCTGTAAACGAAGGTAACGGCTTGCAGGACTTTGGCACGCTTCAGGGGGACGTTGCGAGGCTCCGCCCTAAGCATTAACGCTGGAAGCCTCTGTGGTACTCTCGTTCGTCTGGGAGGGCTCCTCTACCGCAAACGCAAGCTGACGGTGTTGCGCAATCGTTGTCCATGGAAACCCAAGCTAAACCACCTGCCGCTGATGGGCGGGAAAGGCACGATGCCTCCGCGGCGCTCCGGACTGCACGTACTGCTGCCTGGCTAGGAGGGGCGGGCTCGGTCTGGTTCGACCTGGCAATTGCGCTGGTGGCTGGTTTGCTGTTTGCCCTGATCGTGTTGGGGCCGCGGCCGCTGAATCCGCGAAACGTCGGCTGGATTCCTTTCGATCCCGCCTATCACTACATCAGTTGGGAGCTCTTCCGTCAGGATCCGAAGGTCCATTGGCCTGTCACTTATACCGACAGGCTTGGCTATCCCGCGGGCGAATCGGTCGCGCTGACCGACCTCAACCCTTTGCTGGCGGTAGTGCTGAAACCGCTCTCCCCGCTGCTGCCGGAACCGATGCAGTACTTTGGGCTCGAGGCCGTGCTGGCTTGTGCGTTGCAGTTCTTTTTTGCTCTCAGGATTTTTCGGCTCATCCTCGACCGAAATCCGTGGGGAATGCTAATTGCTAGCGCATTCTTCCTGCTTTCGCCTCCCCTCACCTATCGTTTCTGGGGGCATTACTCGCTGAGCAATCACTGGCTGCTGCTCGCGGCGCTGTTCCTCTTTTTGCGCGAGCAACTTGCGCCAACCACGAGTCTTCCACCCCAATTCGCGCAAAACCGGCGCGAATTGGGGGCTCCGGCTGAAAGCTTGCGGCGCTTCGTGATTGCAGCGTTGGCGCTGGCGGCAGTGTCGGTCGGCATCAATCCGTACCTTGCGTTTCAGGTGGTGCTGGTCCTGACGGCAACCGTCGTCAGTCTGATTTGGCAGCGAAGGCTGACATTCCTTCGTGCGGCGGGAACGATGGCGTTGCTGATTGCCGTCTGCGTTGCGATGGCCGCCGCAATGGGGTTGGTCATTACTGGAGGCCGAGGGTACGCGAGTGGCGGCTATCGCGACCTTTCGATGAACCTGCTCGCACCCATCGATCCGCGCGGCTGGACATCGTTGATTCTGCCTAGATTTTCCTCGGCATCGCCCGGCCAGTACGAGGGCTACAACTATCTTGGCGCGGGTGTGCTGGCTCTGGCCTTGATCGTGGTGATTGCCTGCCTGGCACAGCGGCGCAAACTGCGGATGCCGGACCTGCGATGGGTGCTCCCGCTGGCAACGTGCTGCTTCCTGCTCTCCCTGATGGCGTTATCCACCAGGATTACGATGGGCTCGCGAACTCTGCTCGATCTGGATCCGTCGCAGCGATTTTCGCCGCTGCTTGCGCCGCTGCGCGCAACCGGGCGTTTGTTCTGGCTTCCTTATTACGCCATTCTGACGGCGGTACTGGCCGCTTCGCTTCTACTCTTCCGCCGCTTGTGGGCCAACCTGCTGCTCGCGGCGGTTCTTGTGGTGCAGGTTGCCGACACCAATCCTCTTCGCCATTGGGTGTACGTAACCGTGAACGGCGAGCATCCATCCCCGCTGCGGTCGCCGATCTGGTCGAAGCTCGGTTCCATGCATGAGAACCTGATTGTTCTGCCGGCATGGCAATGTGCCGCCAACGCTTCGCCCGGAGGGACGGAAGGGTATAGGGTCTTCGGATTTCTGGCGGTCAACCAGAAAATGCGAATCAATAGCTATCAGTCAGCACGCTACACCCAGGTAGCGAAGGACTTTCATTGCGACCAGTCGATTGCGAAGCTTAGCCAACAGCCGCTCTCGCCAGATTCGGTTTATGTGGTCTCTCCGGACGTGGCTGCCGCCATCTCGGAGGGTCCGACCGGTCCGGGCAAGTGTCACGATCTCGACGGTTTCATCGTGTGCTCCACCAGGACCGACTTCGGGCTAAGTCCCGTGCTTATGACTGCGGATCAGCGACTGGAACACGCACTTGCCAATCCCGGGTTTGAAGACGGCGATTCTGCTCCGTGGACTCCAATGTGGGACCTGAAGGCGACTGCAACCCGGGCGGCGGCCCATAGCGGCTCTTACAGCTTGGCTGAAACGGACGGCATCGGCAGTGTCTACCAGGATATAAATGGCTTGCAACCCGACGCAAGGTATACGATTTCTGCCTGGGTTTCGGGTTCGACTGGCGCCACCGCGACCGCTCAACTTGCGGTGTTCGATCCCAGCAGCAACGGCATGGTCTCGAGTCCCATCGTGAACTGCGAGCCTGATTGGCGGCCGGTTTCAGTCTCAGCGACCGCCGGTCGGGAGGGCGCAGTGCGCGTTCATCTCATACGCCGTCCGGGCTCAGGCACAATCTACTGGGATGAAATCAGCATTACGCACTGAGGTAGCCGGCAAGCGCAATGCGTCGGAAAGCTATGGCGGTTAGGCTATGTTAGGGTTGGCAGGGGAGAGAAAAGGGAACCAGTGAATACGACTCAGACGGAAGCCCGGGAGGCCGGTCCTGCCTCGAACTCCCCAGGGCAACTCGGGAAAAAGCTCTTATTGCTTTTTTTGGTCCTTCTCTTCTGTGCTGCGCTGTTTCTGGCCCTCGATTGGTTTCATACCGCCAGAGTTCAAAGGTATGCCCTTCGAGTAACCGGGAAGGGTTTGGGATGCTTCACCGTCCGCGACATGACTCGCGTGTTTGGGTTGAGACCTGACTGTTCCTGCATCCGCGCCTGGGGTGGGCTGAGATACCCGTTGATAACCAACAGCCTGGGCTTCCGCGACAAACAGATCAGGGAAGTCCCCCTAAGCGATGCCAAACCCAGGGTCCTCATGCTCGGCGATTCTTTCACGGAAGGGATGGAGGCGTGGGACGATAGCTTCGTGGGACAAATCGCAGCCAATTTCCCGCAGTACGACTTCCTGAATGGCGGTGTGGGAGGTTATTCTCCTTCCAACTATCTCAACACAGCACGTATGGCGTTGAGGGAAGGAGTGAATTTCGACGAGGCCATCGTGTTTATCGACATCTCCGATGCACAAGACGAAGCCGCCTTCTACCGGGATGTAACCGCGTCAGGGACGGTCGCTATACCTGAGCGCCATTACTTTGACCGCAACTGGTATTCGAAGCTGCGGATGAACATCAGCGACCATTTTCTCCTGACCAACTACATCTACGAGCTTTTCGAAAAAATGCTGGTCAGGTTTGGCTGGTATCACCTGGACCGCGGCAACAACGGCAACGAATTTGACTTTGAGAAGTCAGCATGGACTTACCGGCAGGTTTCTGACACCCAGCCCTTCGAGACGGGATACGCTCCACTTGGGCTTGAGGGCGGCATCGCCAAGGAGAAGGCGAAGATGACCCTGCTTTGGCAAGAACTGGCCCAGCGAGGCATTCCTATCAGCGTTGTGGTTTATCCCTATCCCGCGCAAATCATTCACGACAATGAGGATTCTCGTCAGGTGCGCATCTGGCGCGAATGGTGCGAGGGCAAGTGCAAACGCTTCGTCACGGTGTTCCCAGACTTCTTTGCCGCCAAGGAGCAGTGTTCCCGGCTGCAACCCGGCTGCTGGTATCTGAAATACTTCGTCTTCGGAGACATCCACTACAACGCCGCGGGGAATGCGCTGGTCACCGACGCCGTTAGCAGGAGTCTTTCCGCCGCCCCGGCGGTCAAGCCGGAAGTACGAGCCTCGGGCGCGGATTCCGCAAACGGGCAATCGGAGCATACGCTCCGGCCCGCAGGCCAGTTGCGTTACTGACAATCTCTCCGGCTTGTGGCAAACTACTGCATAACGTCTTTCGATGCACAGTTCATCCTCTGGTAGAAAAAGGGATCTTTATGGGCATTTTCAGGACAACCGGCCAGCGTTTCGGGATTGCGGGGGAATTGTTCGCTTTCTTCTGGAGTAACAAGCGCTGGTGGATGACGCCAATTCTCATCACGCTTGGACTGTTCGCGATCCTGCTGATCCTGGCGCAGAGCTCCGCGATTGCTCCGTTCATCTACTCATTCTTCTAGGGGTGCCATGCAACAGTTGAAGAGGCTATGGGCTGCCTGGAAGCGGATCGCCCATGCGATAGGTAACTTTCAAGCCCGTATTCTGTTAACGGTCATCTATGCCGTTTTGATTTTGCCGTTCGGCTTAGCTGTCCGCTTCTTTTCCGATTCCTTGAGCACCAAGAAACGCCCCGTCAAGTGGTTGGACTACCCCGAGGTGGCGAGCAACTTGGAACAGGCTCGTCACCAAGGCTGACATGAATATCCTGGGAATTTCCTGCTACTACCATGATGCTGCGGCCGCCCTGCTACAGGACGGACAATTGATCGCTGCCGCGGAAGAGGAGCGCTTCACCCGGATCAAGCACGACTTCAACTTCCCCCACCAGGCAATCGAGTTCTGTCTGGAAAGCGGAGGAATCAAGGGCGAAGACGTCGATTACGCGGTCTTCTACGAGAAGCCGTTCCGCAAGTTTGACCGGATTTTGATGACTGTCCTGCAAACCTATCCGCAGTCCTATAAGGTTTTCCGCGAGTCCATGATCACGTGGATGATCGACAAGCTGTGGGTGGGATCCAAGATTTCCGAGAAGTTGGGAATACCGCGCGACCGGGTGCTGTATTGCGACCATCACCTATCGCATGCCGCCAGCGCTTTCTTGTGTTCGCCGTATCAGGAAGCGGCCATCCTCACCGTGGATGGAGTGGGCGAATGGGTGACGGGCACTTGGGGGGTTGGACGCGGCAACCAGATCGAGATGCGCAAGCAGATGCTCTTTCCCCATTCTCTGGGACTGCTTTACAGCGCATTCACCGCATTCCTCGGATTCCAAGTCAATGAGGGAGAATACAAGGTCATGGGGATGGCGCCCTATGGCCAACCCCGATATGTCGAAAAGGTCTGGAAGCTGATCCGGCAGGAGTCCGACGGCTCTTTCTCCTTGGACATGGATTATTTCTGCTTCCCTCATTCCACGGACCGGACCTTCAACAGTCGATTTACCCAGTTGTTCGGCGAACCTCGTGCCCCGAAGTCGTTGTTCTTCACCGCAACTTCCGGATTTCCCACCTACTTCGGCGCCCCTCCGGCGAACTTCAACGAGCTTTGTAAGCTGAACCAGCATTACGCCGACATTGCTTCCAGCATCCAGCAGGTCACGGAAGAGGTTCTGCTGGGAATGGCGCGAAGCCTCCAGAGGGAGACAGGATTGAAGCGGCTCTGCATGGCGGGAGGAGTGGCTCTGAATAGCGTGGCCAACCAGCGCCTCCTGCGAGAGACCGGCTTTGAGGAACTGTTCATTCAGCCTGCCGCCGGCGATGGTGGTGGCGCTCTGGGTGCCGCGTTGTGGGCCGACAACATGTTGCTGGGGAATCCGCGGCGGTTTCGCATGGACCATGCTTACTGGGGAAAAGCCTATAGTCCGTCCGAAGTACGGGACTTTCTCGATACGAACAAAATCCCCTATCAAAATATTGAGGACGACGATCGACTCTACGACTTGGTGGTTGACCATTTGCAACAGGGGAAGGTGATTGGGTGGTTCCAGGGCCGCTTCGAGTGGGGCCCGCGCGCCTTGGGGAACCGCAGCATTCTCGCGGATCCTCGTAATCCCGCGATGAAGGACATCATCAACACTAAAATCAAATTTCGCGAGCCGTACCGTCCGTTTGCCCCATCAGTGCTGGCCGAGTGCGCGGAGAAGTTCTTTGACCTGCCGAACGCGGTCGAGCATTATCCAGCGCGCTACATGCTGTACGTTGTCCCGGTGCGCCCCAGCAAGCAGAGTTTGTTACCGGCAATCACTCACGTGGACGGCACGGGGCGTTTGCAGACCGTATTTCGCGACGTCAGCCCGCGCTATTCGGGGCTGATCGAACGCTTTGGACAAGCCACCGGCGTACCAGCCGTACTCAACACCTCCTTTAACCTCAAGGGCGAGCCGATCGTGAACACGCCCGCCAACGCCTTCAATACCTTCACCAAAAGCGAGATGGACACCCTGGTCCTCGGGAACTTCATTGTCGAGAAGCAATAACGCAGAAGTTAATGGTGGCTCCAGAGTTGGTCTGCTCCGGGTAGAACCGGCCTCTTTTGCTCGGGTGGCAATACGGTAAACCTGCTTTCCAAGTTGGCTCTTCCTCCCAAATCGCGCGGCATGTAAGCTTTCGACAGATGGCCAATGTAGGAGTCGCGCCGGAAGGTTCAGCCAGGGCGGGAAAACCCTCGCCCGTGATCGACACGCGGGTGATTTACTGTGGTGACAACCTGGAGCAACTGAAGAAGTTGCCAGACGGTTGCATCGATCTCATCTACATCGACCCGCCGTTCAACTCCAATCGCAATTACGAAGTTTTCTGGGGCGAGACAAAAGAGAAACGGTCATTCGAAGACCGCCACGAATCGACACACGCCTACATTGAATTCATGCGACCGCGCTGCGTGGAAATGGCGCGAGTACTGAAGAGAACGGGAAGCTTCTACTACCATTGCGATTGGCACGCCAGCCATTACGTGAAGGTGATGCTCGACCAGATTTTCGGAGAGAACAACTTTCAAAACGAGGTCGTCTGGAAGCGTACAAGCGCGCACAGCAGCGCGAGACGATACGGCCCGGTTCACGACACGATTTTCTTCTACACCGGGGCGGAGAAGTACACATGGAACGAGCAGTTCCAGCCGTATGAGGAGG
>DATCCF010000439.1:0-15138 GCA_036511435.1 Terriglobales bacterium
CTCCGGCTTGAGGCGCTCGCCGATCTCGCGGAAGCCATCGAAGTACGCCGTGTCGCCGGCGTGATAAATCGACTGCTTACCCGAGCGCAGAACGTACCCGCCATAGCCGCGGTGTACGTCGCGCACGATGCGCGCGCCCCAATGGCGCGACGGAACGTGCGTAATCTCCACGTTGCCGAGCTGGAAGTTCTGCCACCAGTCCAGTTCAATGATGCGTCCGTAGCCCAGGTCGCTGACCAGGTCGCGAACATGCCGGGGCACGATGATCGCCGGCCGTTTGCCGGTCTTGCGTCGCGTGAGCCACGCAATCGCGCGCAACGACGGCCGGTGAAGGTGGTCGAAGTGGGCGTGCGAAACCAGCACCGCGTCGATTGCCGGCAACTCTCGCAGCTTCAATCCGGGACGGCGCAGCCGCTTGAGGATGAAAATCCAACGCGCGAAGTTGGGATCGACCAGGATGTTCTTGCCCCCGATCTGGAGGAAGAAGCTGGAATGCCCGATGAAGGTTACGCCCAACTCGCCACGACGGGCGAGTACAGGCTTACGGGTGACCCCGGTGCGAGGCGTCATGGCTGAATGGCGCACCAAAGTTCCAAACTGCCTCGCCTTACGCCGAATTGTGATTCCTAACATGGAGTTCGTAACTATTAGACGCCGCTAGGGCCTCTTGCGATGCGGCGACGCGACCTCAGGTTCGACCTTTGCTTGACCTTAGCCACTTACTCAGCTTAAATCAAATGTTTGGTTCCCTTTACCGGCAGGCGCCACTTTGCCGCTGGGGATCCAGAAACTAAGGAGCAAGAATGAAAATTGCCTTTCTCGGATTGGGCATTATGGGGCGGCCGATGGCCTCCAAACTGGTCGCGGCAGGACATGAAGTTTCGGTATGGAACCGCAGCGCCCGGCAGCACGTCGACGGTGCAACCACGGCGGTCTCTCCCGCCGACGCGGCCAAAGACGCTGAGGTTGTTTGGATGTGCGTGGCCGACACCGCGGCCGTGGAGCGCGTTCTGTTCGCCGAAGACGGCGCCGAGCAGTCGCTGCGGGAAGGCATGATCATTGCCGATTCCAGCACCATCTCGCCATCGGCGACCCTGCGCTTCGCCGAGCGGGTGAACGCGCGCGGGGTGCATTGGGTGGATGCTCCCATCACAGGCTCGAAGATCGGGGCGGAGAACGGACAGCTTATTTTCATGGTCGGCGGTTCGAACGAAGCTGTCGAAGCGCTTCAGCCCCTGTTCAAGGCGATGGGCAAGCTGGTTATCCACATCGGTGAGACCGGCAAGGGGCAGGCGGTGAAGATCAGCATGAACCTGATGATCGCACTCATCTACGAGGGGTTTGCCGAGGCGTTCGTGCTCTCTTCCAAGCTGGGTGTCGATCCCCACAAACTGATTGAGCTGATTCAAGCGTCCATGGTGCGATCAGGAGTGGTAGATTACAAGGCCCCATTCGTGCTGCGACGCGATTATTCGCCGAATTTCCCGCTGCGCCTGATGCACAAAGACATCCACATCATGCTCGATACGGCGAAGGAGATCCGCGTCAAGTTGCCGGCGCTGGAAACCGTGGACGAGATTTACGAATTGTCCAGCGAAGAGGGCTGGGACGATCTTGACTTCGCGGCGACGCTCGGTCTGCTGGAGAAGTGGGCGGGACTGGGCGGGCAGCCGAAATAGCCGGGGATACGAAGATGGTTTCAGTGGGCCGAAGGCTGCTGGAAAAAGCGACGTTCGGGTAGTGCGGGCCTTGCGGGGCGTGTGAGAACGAAACTTGGTCTTTGCCAGTGGAGTTTATCAGCCGAAAATTGAGCGCCGTAGGCGCGGCATAGTTTAGCCCAGCACGGAGCCGTAGGCGGAGTGCTGGGTAAACTGCAAAACAGATCCGAGTCCCGTAGGGACGGCACAGTTCTCACGCACCCTCTTTAGCCCCCGAGGTACCTTTTCAGCAGCCTGCTCAGTACGTCGAAGCGGAGGCAATGCTGGCCAGTTCGTGCCGTACGTTGAACATTCTCGCTTCAGGACACTGCGACTGCAGCGGGTCCGGAAGATGCTAACGGCCAGCGTCAGCTCGGCTTGGGTGCGTCCACTACATACCACCGGTTGGGATTGCCCGGCTCGATGTGATTTTTCTCGAAGCAAGCCTTGATCCGCCGCCGCAGCTCGCGGCTGACGGCATACTGCGATCCCGGCCGGGTCTTCACCAGCAGCAGGTAATCAACTTCGCTGCCGCTGACCCTCTCGATGCCGGGCACCTCGGGTTTGGCGACGATCATTTCCGCGAAATGGGGATCGTTGGCTACTTCTTCGCCAACTTCCTTCAGCAGTTTGATCACCTGATCGCTATCGGCGCCATAGGCCACGGAGATATGCATGGGCAACTGCGTCCAGTCGCGCGTGAGGTTGGTTACAATCCTGATCTCGCCATTGGGCACGGTGTGCACGCTACCGTTGTCGTCGCGCAGCACGGTGCGGCGCAAGGTCATGTCCTCGACCGTGCCCTGCACGGTGGCCAGCTTGATGGTGTCGCCAATGTCGTACTGGTTCTCGACCAGAATGAAGAAGCCGTTAATGAAGTCGCGGACCAGCGTCTGCGCTCCAAATCCTATGGCCAGCCCGGCGATGCCGGCGCTGGCCAGCAGAGGCCCCATGTTGATGCCCAGCAGCGGCAGAATTTGCAGCGCTGCCAGGAACATGATGACGAATACTCCAACGCTGTAGATGACGCTCGACAGCGTGCGAAGCTGCTGTGCCCTGAGCGCGGAGGGCAGTCCGTGACGGTTGCTGAGCTCGGCCAGATGTCGCGACGCGATCTTGAGCAGCCGGGTCAGAATGAAGGCGATGATCAGGACGCCGACGATGCGCGGCACTTGGTGGCGCACGAAGTCAAAAGTGTCGTCGCCCCAGCCGCTGAGCACGCGGAAGAGCCCGTCTCTACCACCGTTTGGGAATATCAACATGGCTGGCAAGGGTTGGAGCACTGGGAGGGCCGGCGTTTCTCCTGGATTCATAATTGACTTCAGAGTAGCGGATGACAGCACAAGCGGCAAAGTTGTTCCTCCCATCGGAGCCGGCGCGCGGAATATAATCTCGACATTCCCATGACATACTCATCCACTTTGCGACGCAGGTCGATAGAGTTTGCCGTCGTTGCGGCACTGCTCTTCGCTTTCATCTGTGGAATCGCCGGTTGGGCACAAACTGCCGACCTGTCCGACTCGCCGCTTCCGGGCGGGTCTCAGGTCCGCGATAAGGAGGCGTTGGAGGCTCAACAGCAGCGCGAAATGGCGAAAAGAGCAAACGTGAAACGCCAGCAAGATCTCAAGACGGACACCGACAAGCTGCTGGAACTGGCAACTGAGCTAAAGCAATACGTGGACAAAACAAACGAGAACACGTTGTCGGTCGAAGTCATCAAGAAAGCCGAAGAAATCGAAAAACTGGCTCACAGCGTCAAAGAGAAGATGAAACAGTACTGAAAGGGCGGCTCCGGGACTGGTGTATCCCCTCGTACGGGTGGTGCGGGCCTCCAGAGACTTTGTCGCGACTTCTCTTCGGTTTGCCGCAGTGGAAAGAAGCACACAAAACCAGCCCCGAAAGGGGCGAAAGAGCTTAGCCCAGCGCTTTAGCGCTGGGTAGAGTGGGAAAGAAAACCGAGTCCCGTAGGGACGATAGAGGTTGCGACACAGAGAACCGTCAGGCCAGCGACTTGGGGAACAAGAAAACCGCTGAAGTCAGGAATTGTGGGCCCGCTCCACCCAAGCCTGAACTCAAACGAAGGCCCTGCTGGTCACACTCCTCCATTCCCAACAGTACTCAGTGCGTTGCTGCCGGATGCTGCTGTAGCAGGCCAACCTCCGCCGCCACCTTCTCCAACCGGGCCCGATTTTCTTTCTTCATCGCCACCAGCGGCAGGCGATAGACCTCTTCGATGCGGCCCATCATAGCCAACACGGCTTTGGCCGGACCGGGATTCGATTCGATGAAGTTGGCCTGCATGAGCGGGAGATATTTGCGGAAGAGCAGCCGCGCGGTGTCCCACTTGTTGGCGAGGGCGGCCTGGGTCAGGCGCGCCATCTCCGCCGGGATTTCATTCGATACCACCGAAATAATGCCGACCCCACCGAGCCCGATCACTGCCAGGGTGACGGCGTCATCGCCGGAGAAGACGAGGAAGTCCTCCGGCACCGTGGCGCAGACCTCCGCAATCTGCGAGATGTTTCCGCTTGCCTCTTTCACTCCGGCGATGTTGGGGACCTCGGCCAGGCGGAGCAGCGTGCTGGTCTCGATGTTGGTCCCGGTTCGACCGGCGATGTTGTACAGCACCAGAGGCTTCGCCGAGGCTTCGGCAATGGCCTTGAAGTGCTGGTACACGCCTTCCTGCGTGGGCTTGTTGTAGTAGGGCGTCGCGGTGAGGACATAATCGACACCCGGACGCGCCGAGACTTCCTCGGCCTTGGCTACAGCTTCGCGCGTGTTGTTCGACGTGGCGCCGGCCATGATGGGCACGCGCCCTGCCGCCGTCTCAATGGTCACGTCAACGACGCGCAGCCATTCGTCGTGGGACAAAGTTGGCGTTTCGCCGGTCGTGCCGCAGGGGACCAGGAAGTCGATGCCCGATTCCACCTGCCAGCGGACCAGTTCACGCAACGCCGCTTCATCGAGACTTCCATCTGACTTAAAAGGAGTGACCAGGGCAGTACCGCATCCACGCAATTTCATCTCAGCAGGATAATCCTTCGAGCTGTGAATCTCAAAAGACAGAATTCACCACAGAGGCACAGAGAGCACAGAGAAGAAGCAATCGATTGTTTTTCTGTGCGCACCTCCAAAGTAGACGAGCGAAAATCGTTTCGGATGAGCAGGCGCGAATTATCCGATGCGATGGCTTGTCATGAATCCGAGGACATTCTTGTCAGGCCGCAAAGGGCAGCAGAGGCGCAATGCTCCAAAGAAAAAGGAATTACTCTGTGCCTCTGTGTCTCTGTGGTGAGAAAAGCAGTCAGAGCTGCGCAAAAATGTCCTTGAAGTCATAGAAACCTGTTCTGCCAGCGATCCACTCGGCCGCGAGCACCGCGCCCTCGGCAAAGGTGCGGCGCGACTTGGCTTCGTGCGTGAGCACAATACGATCGCCGGACGACGCCAGCTCCAGAATATGAGTGCCGGTGACGTCGCCTTCGCGCTCGGAGGTAATCTCGACGCGCTCCCCCGATGCCTGCTCCAATAAACGCTGCAAAGCTACGGCAGTGCCCGATGGCGCGTCCTTCTTGTGGACGTGATGGCGCTCAGTGATGTGTCCACGGTAGTTGTGCGCCAACGCGGGCGCTGCCGCCTGGGCAATCTGAAAAAACAGGTTCACGCCGTAGGAAAAGTTTGCCCCGAAGGCGAATCCGCTACCGGCTTGCTCGACGGCTTGCCGGACACGATCGAGTTCGCCGTACCAGCCGGTGGTTCCGACGACCATGGCTTTGCGCTCACGCAGACAGGCCTCGATGTTCGCCACCACGGCGTGTGGCGTGGTGAAGTCAATCACCACGTCGAAGTCGAGCAAATGCTCGTGCGTGAGCCACGCAGCGTTCTGGTTGACGTCGGCATCGATGCTTTGCACCCGGTGTCCACGCTCGCGTGCCACTTCGGCCACCAAAGACCCGGTCTTGCCACTCCCGAGCACAAGCAGGTTTAGCGAGCTGTTGCTCAATCGAACACCTCCGGATCGACCTCGGCAAAGAACTTGGCGTGCAGACGCCGCACCGCTTCCGGCACATCGGCTTCATCCACCACGAAGGTCAGGTTGATCTCCGACGCTCCTTGCGAAATCATGCGCACATTGATGTCGCGAATGGCGTCGAAGACCTGCGCCGCGACTCCGGGCGTGTCGCGCAGATTCTCGCCCACCATGCACACGATCGCTTTGCGCCCCGAGTACTTCACAAAGGCGAGTTTCTCGAGGTCGGCAGCGATCTGGGGAATGGCTTCATTGGAGTCGACGGTGAGAGAAATGCTGACTTCCGAGGTGGACACCACGTCAACCGCGCAACGGTGGCGCGCGAAGATTTCGAATACCTTGGCGAGAAAGCCGTGGGCCATGAGCATGCGTGCGGCAACGATTTCGACAATGGTAATGCGGTTCTTGGCGGCGATTGCCTTGAACAGGGAATGCGAGCGCGGTGTTCTCGACAGGATGCGCGTGCCCTCGTTCGACGGGTTACGCGAGTTCAGCACCAGCACTGGGATGTTCTTCTCGACTGCGGGAAGCACGGTCGCAGGATGCAAAACCTTGGCGCCGAAGTAGGCCAGTTCGGCGGCTTCTTCGAAGCTGATGACCTTGATGCGCCGCGCCTCGGGACAGATGCGCGGGTCGGTGGTTTTCATTCCATCCACGTCGGTCCAAATCTCGATGCGATCGGCGTTCAATCCGGCGCCGACCAGGGCTGCGGAAAAATCGGAACCGCCGCGGCCAATCGTGGTTGGAATACCTTCCCGCGTCGAACCAATGAAGCCGCCCATGATCGGCACGCGACCCTGCTCCAGCAGCGGCTTAACCTGGTTTTGCAAGCGGTCGTTGATCTCCTCGACCTGAGGCACGGCGCGGCCGTGCTGCGAGTCGGTGATGATCACCTGACGCGCATCCACCAACGTTGCCGGGATGCCGCGTGCTAGAAATCCAGCGGTTGCGATCATGCTCGACAGGCGCTCGCCAAAGGAAACCACATAATCGGAAGTGCGCGGCGTGAGCTCACCAACCGCAGCAATTCCTCGCAACAGCTCGTCGAACGCATCGAACTCCGCGCCCAACTCGCCGTGCAATTCTGTATGCAAACCGGTGCCTAGTAATTCGCCGGCCACCAGGTAATGGCGCTCGCGGAGATGGCGGCAGAGGTCGAGCGTCTGCTCGCGTTCGCCTCGTCCAGCGGCTGCCGCCATGGCGAGCAACTGGTCTGTCACCTTGGCCATGGCGCTGACCACCACGAAGGGCCGCTCCGGCAAGCGCGCTTTCACAATGGCCGCGACGCGATCGATGGCGGCGGCATCTTCCACGGACGTGCCGCCAAACTTCATGACGATCACGGTCTCACCACCGGGGAGGGAAGTGGAAACTCTCGCGTCACGACAGGAAGTCCTGCACCTTGAGGAGTTCGGCGTTGAGAATGGCGGCGCCAGCGGCGCCACGGATGGTGTTGTGCGAGAGCACAGTGAACTTGTAGTCGAGCACGCCGCAGGGACGAAGCCGCCCCACGCTCACTGTCATCCCATTCCCCCGGTCCACGTCGAATCGTGGCTGCGGCCGGTCCGGTGTGGCATCGTAAAAGATCGGTTGCGCAGGCGCCAGCGGCAACTTCAGCTCCTGGGGAGTTGAGCGAAACTCGTTGAACGCCGCAATCAGTTCTTCAGCGTCGGCCTTTTGCTTCAACTTCACCGATACGGATTCGGTATGGCCGTCCTCCACCGCAACACGATTGCAGTGCGCGGTCATGCGAAACGTTGCTGGCTCGACCCGGTCGCCAGCCAATTGCCCAAGGAGTTTGCGGGTCTCCTCCTCCATCTTTTCTTCTTCATTGGCGATATAGGGGATGACGTTGCCGAGAATGTCGAGGGCAGCGACTCCGGGGTACCCCGCACCGCTGACTGCCTGCATGGTAGTAACGAACAGAGACTCGATGCCGAATTTCCGATGCAACGGCGCCAGTGCCACCACCAATCCAATCGCCGAACAGTTCGGGTTGGTGACAATGTAGCCGCCCGACTGCTTGCGCCAGCATTGCTGCTCGATCAAGGCAATGTGTCCGGCGTTGACCTCGGGCACGATCAGGGGAACGTTTTCGTGCATTCGAAAGGCGCTCGAGTTGCTGACCACAGCGCAACCGGCGGCGGCAAACTGAGGCTCAAGATCGCGCGCGATGCTCGCATCCAGCGCGGCGAAGATGACTCGCGGCGCACCTTCCGGCGCGGTGTTCGACACCGGCATCTGGAGTACACGCTCGGGGATGGGAGTCTTCAAACGCCAACGCACGGCGTCCCCATAGGCTTGTCCAGCGGAACGATCGGAAGCCGCCAGCCAGGCAACTTCAAACCAGGGATGGGCTTCGAGCAACTGTATGAAACGCTGGCCGACAACGCCGGTAGCGCCAAGAATTCCGACGGGGATTTTCTGCTGAGGCATGGTGGTGAAAGACAAAGTTATACCACGTTCGGGGACCGACAGAGGCGGGCAGCGAATGCGAGAATATCACCGCCAACGGTGGGACAGTCGCAAACTCAGGACGATTTCTTGCGCCAGCTCTTCGACGGCCTTACCGGTTGCGTTCACGGTGAGATCGGCGGAGCGGTAGAAGGGAAGGCGCTGAGCGTAAAGGGCGCGAAAGGCTTCGGGCGTGGCGGCGAGTGGCCGAGAGCTTTGCGGCGAGTGCTGGTCAGCGGCCCGGCAGCGCCGATACAGCTCCTCGATCGCAGTTTCCAGGAAAACGATGTGCGCCCCCCGGCTTCGCAACAGCTCGGCGTTGGCTGCCTGCACGGACGTGCCGCCGCCCA
Source organism: Terriglobales bacterium (assembly GCA_036511435.1). Lineage (GTDB taxonomy): Bacteria > Acidobacteriota > Terriglobia > Terriglobales > Acidobacteriaceae > Bog-257. Next base: position 8,529 of record DATCCF010000439.1, read on the forward strand.
GAGCAACAACAGTTGGACCAGATGCCTGTCGCAACACCGAGTGCAAGGTCTCAGTCTCGATTTCGCGAAAACCGGACTCGCCGCGCAACTGAAATATTTCGCGGACTAGCAGTTTCTGTCTCAGTTCAATTTCGTAGTCGAGGTCGAAGAACGACCAGCGGAGAAGATTCGCCAACGCGCGGCCAACCGTGGTTTTGCCAGCGCCCATGTAACCCGTGAGCGCAACCAATTCAGGGCTAGGAGCTTGCCGGCCGGCTTGATCGTCTATGCACACAATAGTGGAGGGTCAATACGTGCTGTTGCAACCCGGGAGTATGATTGCAAGCTGTTTGTTGTTCCTGAATTCTAGCACCGTGACGAACAGGCCCGGGGAACGGTCACGGGTTGTGATACTGAGGTTGTAGGAGCCCTGCAACCATCAGGGGATGACTCACATTTCACCGTCGTCTACTGTGAGCTGCATGCAACTGATACAGATTGGCGAGATCAAGCAAAAGACGATCATGGACCTGATACAAGAGATGGCAGCGAATCAGTTTTCCGAGATCGAGCGGCTGAAGGCAGATGCGCGCTCCAGGGCGAAAAGCAGGCGGACTCGTTGCAACCGTCGAAGGCGAACGAGAGCTCGTTCCTGGCTGCAGTCGATGAAATAGCCGGCATCTCGACTCGTCTTCTGCGTTCGCTCGAAACGAACGCACCGCCGAAAAATCGAGAAGAAGAGGCCGCAAGAGCGAAAGCTCGTGCCGCAGACAGATTCGGTGCATGAAGTCTGCCAAACACGTCCTGTGGCTAGGATTATGGATGGATGGCGGAAACTGAAGTTGTCGGCCTGATTCCAGTTTCCTAGCGCCGACCATCCCTCTGGAACCTCGTCCCTCACAGTACGGCCGTGCAATTTCGCCCAGCACTCTTAGCCTCGTATAAGGCAGTATCGGCGATTGCCAGAATCTCTTTTTCAGTGACGGTGCTGACCGTCGTAACCGTCACCCCAATGCTGGCCGTGACCACGATTTCGGCGCCTGCTGCCAGAACTGGGTGTTCGGCGATTACCGATCGAATTCTTTCCGCGTTTTGCAGGGCTTGGTTCTGGTCGCAGCCGGGGAGCACAACCAGGAACTCTTCGCCTCCGTAGCGCCCCACGAGGTCATAGGAACGGACAACCTGGCTGATGCGGCGTGCAACTTCCCTCAGGACCACATCGCCAGCCACATGCCCGTAGGTGTCATTGACCTTCTTAAAGTGGTCCAGGTCAAGCATCAAAAAACCGGTTGGGCTTTGGGAACGGCTGGCTCGCTCGATTTCACGTTGCAGCAGGTCGAGGAGTGCACCCCGGTTCCAAGTTCCGGTAAGTACGTCGTGAGTGGCCTGAAAGCGGAGCTCTTCGCGGGCTTGAATCAGACCCTTCTGGAGAGTGAGGATACGTCTTCCCACTCTCAGCCGCGCCCGCAGCTCGCTCCGGTCTAACGGTTTGGTCAAGTAATCATCCGCTCCTGCCTCCAGGCCCGCGACCACATCCTCTCTATCGTCCTTGGCCGTGACTAGCAGGATGTATTGGTAAGGAGTTGTCTGTCGCTCTCGAATTCTGCGGCATAGCTCCGTGCCATCAATTCCCGGCATCACCCAGTCCAGGATCAGTAGTTCAGGAGGACGCTCTTGCTGCAGGATGTTCCAAGCCACCGTGCCATCTTCGGCGACAATTACTCGGTATCCCCAGTTCTCCAGCCAACTTTTCAAGATCTTGCGAAACATTGGGTCATCTTCGGCAACCAATACTCCGTCGCAGTTACTTTCTGGCCGCTCGGGCCCAGTGTACTGCGTCAGTGGCTGACTCGTAGTCACTGGCCCGCTCCGGTTTTAGCGGCCAACTGCTCCTCCAGCTTCATGCCATTCACACTTCGCATGGAGTTGAGGACGGCTGACATTTCAGTTTCGATGGCTGCGAACACTCCTGCGGCGTGCTGGAGATCATGTCTTGCGCCCATCTTCTCGAGTTCGCGCACCTTTTGTGAAACTGCTGGAATTCCCAAGTAGTCCAATTCTCCCTTAAGGCTGTGGGCAGTTTTCTCGATGGTTTCTGCATCCCCCCGCGATATCGCCTGCCGCAAGCCGTCTAGGTTCTTCGGCGTCTGCTCAAGGAAGATCTGTACGACCTCATAGAAGAGCTCTTCATCGCCACCCAGTCTCTTCAGGGCCTGTCCCGCGTCCCAGCTCAGTGTGCCGTTCGGCGGAGCATCCCCTTTGGGTATTTCGTTGGTTACTCGACCCCCGGTGTAACTGCGACCTTGGACCGCGCTGGCGATCGCTTCTTGCAATTCTTTGCTGACAATAGGCTTGGAGACGTAACCGTCCATCCCACCCTCAAGACAGCGCTCCCGGTCTCCTTTCATGGCATGAGCCGTCATAGCAATGATCGGCATATGAGAGTGCGATTGCAGCTCGCCCTCGCGAATCTTCTTGGTCGCCGTTAGTCCGTCCATTTCAGGCATCTGGATATCCATCAGCACAAGATCGAACGTCTGCTGGGCCAGCAACGAGAGGGCCTCGAGCCCGTTGTTGGCCACGACCGCAGAATGGCCCATTCTCCCCAACGTGCGGACGGCAACTGTCTGGTTAACATGGTTGTCCTCGGCCACAAGAATATGCAGGCCCTCAACCGGGGAGACTGGCTTTCGCCGTGCATCTGTGTTTGGCTGAGGACTGGGCCCACCTTCGCCGAGCGCTTTCTCAATAGCTGCAAGCAACTCCCATTTTCGGATCGGCTTGAGCAGATAGGAGGTAATTCCAAGCTCCTTACATCGCTCCGCATCTTGGCGATGCCCCGCGGAAGTGAGCATCATGATGGCCGTCGCGGATAACTCAGGCATATTCCGGATCTTCTCGACCAGTCCGAAGCCATCCATATTGGGCATGTGCATGTCGGTCAAGATCAGTTGGTAAGGATCCCCAGCCGCCCTTCCAGAGAGCAGTTCCGCCACGGCTTGCTCTCCGCTCTCGACATCGCGGGTTCGCAGCTCCCAGCGCCTCAACATTCCCTGCAATATCTTTCGATTGGTGGCGTTGTCGTCTACAATCAGAACTCTCATACCGCGCAAGGCTTCGTAAGGTACGATGACTCCCATCTCCGCTTTGCTCGCCAGGAACTTTAATCGCGCCGTGAAGTGGAATTGGCTCCCGCGTCCCACCTCACTCTCGCACCAGATTCTTCCTCCCATCATCGATACGCGCCAACGCCACATTTCGTGCAGCTTTATTGGAATTGTTGTTACTTACGCGCTGGCTGTTGCCGAACCGTGAGCATGGGCTGGTGCAAGACGAGTGGCCGAGCATCGAGAATTGATATGCGTGCATACCGCTCATCTTTGACCTTGCCCTTGCTTTCACGGGAGATAGCGATAATCTTCGAGCCGCTTCGTGCAGATCGCCAACTCGTCTTGCGTAAAAAGCGGATGCCACTTTGGGTTGTCATGAATGACCGCTTCCACGGTGAGATCCAAGCGGCCTCGCAAATACAAAGTGTAGCCTTCCGAGACGTTGGGCGAATGCAGTAGAATCCGGGCTGTTTCCAAGCCGCGATGTTCATAGAGCATTTGCAGGAAACGGGTCGCGTTGTAGTTAGCTTCAGAATGCGCCCCGTTCGTAAATGCTGAGCATTTCCTCGTCAAATTCCGCTGTCAATCGTTCATCCGCCATTTGCTCAGTGTAATCCCCTCCACCCGCCCCACATCTCAGTTGAGTTTCCGCCGCGCTTTCTCTACCATCCAGAGTTCTCATCCCTCATCAGGCGGAATGCCGGTGGAAAAGCTCAGGGTGCTGATTGGGCGCGAACGCATCGCGGCGAAGGTGGCCGAGATGGGGCAGCGCATCAGCCAGGATTTTGCCGGTGAACCGGTCGTCTTGATCGGAGTGCTGAAGGGCGCCACCATTTTTCTCGCCGACCTGGCGCGGCAGATCACGTTAGACGTCAGCTTCGATTTCATCGCGGTATCGAGCTACGGGACCGCCAAGCAGCAGAGTGGCGAGGTCAAGCTGGTGAAAGATGTGGACCGCTCGATGGAGGGCAGGAACATCATCCTGGTGGAAGATATTCTGGACACCGGCTTGACCTTGACCTACATCCAAAGCATGTTGCGCGCCCACCAGCCGAAATCGCTGAGGATTGCGGCGCTGTTGGACAAGGTGTCGCGGCGCACCGAGCCTATCCACGGGGATTACGTAGGTTTCGAGATTCCCGACGAGTTTGTGGTGGGATACGGGCTTGACTTTGCCGAGCGTTATCGTAATCTGCCGGATATTTGTGTGCTGGAGTCCGGCCCCGAATCGGAATAGAATCTGTCGTGCTCATGTCTGCGAACCTGTCTGTCGTAAACGGCGCACCAGCCATTCTCGTGAGCGATTGGCGTAGCGCGGCCAGCCTCATCGATCACACGCTGCTTAAGCCCGATGCCACGCGCGACCAGGTGATCGCGTTGTGCGACGAGGCAGCGCGTTACGGTTTTCATGCGGCCATGGTGAATCCGGCCAACGTGTCCCTGGCCGCGGCTCGACTGCGCGGCCCGCCGGTGAAGGTAGGCACGGTAGTCGGCTTTCCCCTGGGCGCGAACCTCACTCTGACCAAACTGGCAGAAGCTGAGGCCGCTTTGCGCAATGGCGCGCATGAGCTGGATATGGTCCTCAACATTGGGGCGCTGAAGTCGGGCGATCGCGTGCTGGTGCAACACGAAATGCGGAGTCTGGTTCGGCTAGCGCACGGTCGGGGAGCAATCCTGAAGGTGATCCTCGAAAACTGCCTGTTGAACCAGGTCGAGAAGATCCTGGCTTGCTCCCTGGCCCTGGAAGCGGACGTGGACTTCGTGAAGACTTCCACCGGATTCGCGGATACAGGCGCGACTGCCGCTGACGTGGTATTGATGCGGGGCGTGGTTGGACTCAAAGTTGGCGTTAAGGCGGCGGGCGGCATTCGAACCGCGGCCCAGTTCATGGACATGATCGATGCCGGCGCCAACCGCATCGGCACCAGCGCCAGCGTCGAGATTGTGCGCGAATTGGGCGCGCCCGCGGATGGTCGATCCAATGAAAACCTGTAGAGCGGTACTTTGTATCGCCGCGCCGGAATCGGTCCTTATGAGCGTGTTAGAGAACTTGTCTTGAGTTGGCTCGGTGCAGCGATGGCACAAAATCCAGCCCCGCAGGGGCGAAAGAGATTAGCCCAGCACGGAGCCGAAGGCGGAGTGCTGGGTAAAGTGGTAAACGGACCCGAGTCCCTTCAGGGACGGCACAGTTCTCACGAACCCTCTTCAGCCCTGAGGAATCTGCAGTTTCTTTCATTGCAGCCGCTTTTTCAGCAGACGCGGGAGTTCGCATGGCGCGTCTGACCGGCGTGCTGGGCATCGTCGCGATCCTGCTGTTTGCGTATCTCTTCTCGACTGACCGGAAAGCCATCCGCTATCGAACTGTATTCGTAGGACTGATCCTGCAATTTGTATTCGCCATTCTGGTCCTTCGCGTGAGTTTCGGCGTGCGCGTTATGACCATCGCCGGGGACGCAGTCAACCGGCTTCTCAGTTATTCCTTTGCCGGATCGCAATTCGTCTTTGGCGAGTTCGGGGCCAAGCTCTCCCGCTTCGGCGTGGTCTTCGCCTTCCAGGTGCTGCCCATCATCATTTTCATCGCCGCATTTTTCGCCATCCTTTATTACTACGGCGTGATGCAGTTCATCATCCGACAGTTGGCGAAAGTCATGATGCGCTTCATGGGCGCAAGTGGAGTTGAGTCGCTGGACGTCGCGGCCAGTATCTTCATGGGACAAACGGAAGCTCCGCTCACCATTCGTCCTTTCCTGCCCAAGGTCACGCGCTCCGAGCTGATGACGATCATGACCAGCGGCATGGCCCACGTTTCCGGAGCGATGCTGGGCGCCTACATCCTGCTCGGCATCGAGGCGCGACACCTGCTGGGGGCGGTGATCATGACCGCGCCGGGAACCATCCTTATCGCCAAGATGCTGGTGCCCGAGACCGAGAAGCCCTTGACTGCCGGAACGGCCAAGATCGACTCCGTAGAGTTTGGCGAGCGTGCCAGCAACGTTCTGGACGCGGCGGCGAAAGGCACGACCGATGGCTTGCATCTCGCATTGAACGTAGCGGCGATGCTTATTTCATTCCTGGCGCTGATTGCGCTACTCGATGGCGTTCTTGGCGGAACTCACAATCTACTTGCGGCGCATGGTTTTCCCTGGTTCCCGTCGAAACTGGAGTCGATATTCGGCGTGATCTTCGCGCCCGTGGCCTGGCTGATCGGCGTGCCATGGCATGACTGTCTCTCGATCGGAAACCTACTGGGCACGCGCATGGTGCTGAACGAACTGGTCGCCTTCACCATGTTGAGCGCGCAGAAGGCCGCGCTCGATCCGCGGTCGTTCACCATAGCGACGTTTGCCCTGTGCGGATTCGCGAACTTCGGCTCCATCGGCATCCAGATTGGCGGGCTCAGCGCCCTGGCGCCAAACCGGCGGCAAGACCTGGCAAAGCTCGGCTTTCGCGCCATGATCGCAGGCACACTGGCCAACCTGATGTCAGCCAGCATCGTGGGCATTTTGCTGCGGGCGTGAAAG
>DATCCF010000440.1:0-10179 GCA_036511435.1 Terriglobales bacterium
CTGAGGGGCTGGGGCTGGATCCTGGTGGATGCCATCGTGACAATTCTTCTGGGTGTCTTGATCTGGGCCCATTGGCCGCTGAATGCCGAGTGGGTTGTCGGCACCTTGTTCGGCATCAGCATCATCATGTCCGGCGTCACACGCTTGATGATCTCCATGGCCTTCCGGCGCATGGCTGCAAGCGCAGCGTAGGTACTGAGGAAGCATATTTTTCATGTTGCAAGGAGAGGGCGCAGTTTTGGCTGTGCCCTTTTCAACAATCCGATGGTTCAAATTTGCCAAGGTGAAGTATTCGGGACCCGACGCCGCAGCTTATCCCACCGGGAAGTCATGAATTTCATCCGCCGCAGCGCGGGATGAATCGCGCAGTTCAGGTTAGAATCTAAGATTCAAACAAAGCCGTCATTCCTTTTTAAATGTCAGGATTATTGATTTGAAATGGACCGGAATATCTATGATTCATCGCCGTCGAAGCAAAGGGGCCAAACGTGGCCTTGGATTGGGATCGGGTTTCCTCGTGGGGTACCTTATCGCCGGTATGCTGTCCCTTGGCGCTTGCAGCCGCAGCAAGGCGCAGGGCCCTCAGGGACCTCCCACCGTGCCCGTTAAGGTGCAGCAGGTGCAATCGCACGAGATCGGCGACACGTCGGAATACGTTGCCACCATCAAGTCGAGACATTCCGCCACCGTCATGTCTGATGTTGAGGGCTGGATCTTTGACATCCACGTGCATTCCGGCCAGTTCGTGAAGAAGGGTCAGACGTTGATGGAGATCGATCCGCGGCGGCAGCAGGCTGCGGTCTCCAACTACGACTCGCAACGCGCCTCCAAAGAGGCCGCTTTGCAATGGGCCAAACTCCAACTGGACCGGGCCCGGACCCTATACCAGTCCGGAGTTGTCAGCAAACAAGACTTGGACCAGGCGCAATCGAACTATGATTCCGCCGTGGCCGACGTGAAGGCGCTGGGCGCGCAGATTACGCAGCAGCAGGTCCAACTGAAGTACTACAGCGTATTCGCGGCCACGGACGGACAAGTCGGCGACATTCCGGTGCACGTGGGCGACCGCGTGACTAACACCACCCCACTAACTACGATTGACGAACGCAGTGGATTGGAGGTGTACCTCACCGTGCCTTCCGAGCGGGCCCATGAAGTCAAGATGGGCGCTCCCGTGGAAGTCCTCGACAATGCCGGAAACGTTTTGCTGCGCACCCAGATCAACTTCATTTCGCCGCAGATTGATCCCAGCGTGCAGGCATTGCTGGTGAAGGCCCCGGCCGACAAGGCTGCAGACACACTTCGTTCCATGCAGTTAGTCCGAGCCCGCATTGCCTGGAGCACGCATCCCGGCATCACCGTGCCGGTGGTCGCCGTCTCGCGCATCAGCGGACAATTCTTCGCCTTCGTGGCTGAGCAGCAGGACGGGAAAACGGTGGCCCGCCAGCGGCCGCTTGAGTTGGGTGGAATCTCCGGCAACGATTACACCGTACTAAGTGGACTAAAGGCTGGAGACAAGGTTGTTACCTCTGGCGGACAGAACCTTACCGAGGGCGCCGCAATCAGGATCGACCAATAGCTCCCAGCCCAACTAAACGAGGCTTCGCTTGTTTGCCGATTTCTTCATCAAACGTCCCGTATTTTCGACCGTAACGTCATTGTTCATCGTCATCGCGGGGGCTGTGTGTATCCCGTTCCTGCCGATCGCGCAATTTCCTCAACTGGCGCCGCCGCAGATCTCGGTAAATGCCTATTACACCGGCGCCAACGCGCAGGCGGTGGAGTCTTCCGTCACCACCTTGCTGGAGCAGTCCATCAATGGCGTGGAAGGCATGCGCTACATGACCTCCAGCAGCGGCAATGACGGCAGCAGCTCGATCAACGTCGTCTTCGAGTTGACCCGGCCTCTGGACATCGCGGCGGTGGACGTGCAGAACCGGGTGTCGGCTGTCCTGGGGCGTTTGCCCAACGAAGTCAAGAACACCGGCGTCACCGTCAACAAGGTGTCGACCTCGTTCATCATGGCCACAGGCTTCTACAGCCTCGACAATCGCTACGACAATGAGTTCATCAGCAATTACATCGACATTTATGTGAAAGACGCTCTAAAGCGCGTGCACGGCGTTTCCGATGTGCAGATCTTCGGCGAGCGCAAGTACGCCATGCGATTGTGGCTCGATCCCGCACGGCTCGCGGCGCGGGGGCTCACGGCTCCGGACGTAGTTTCAGCGCTATCGCAACAGAACGTTCAGATCGCTTCCGGTCAGGTCGGGGCTGAGCCCTCATCGGCCAACCAGATGTTCCAGATCAGCGTGCGCGCTCTGGGCCGTCTGACCGATCCGGAGCAGTTCAACAACATCATCCTCAAGCCGGGCAGTAACGGTTCGCTGGTTCGTGTCATCGACGTAGGGCATGCGGAGTTGGGCGCGGAGGATTACAGCGTTAAGCTTCGTTTCAATGGCTACGAAGGAGTCGGCATTGGCGTCACTCAACTGCCCACTGCCAACGCTCTGGATGTCGACAAGGCGTGCCGCGATGAGTTGGAAAGGTTGTCAAAGCGGTTTCCGCCCGGGCTGGAGTACCAAATTGCATTCGACACCACGACGTTCGTGGGCGACTCCATACACGAAGTACTGAAGACGCTGCTGGAATCAATCTTCTTCGTCATGTTGGTGATGTTGATCTTCCTGCAGGAATGGCGCAGCACGCTGATTCCCGCAGTGGCGATTCCGGTATCGCTGGTGGGAGCGTTTGCCTTCATCCAGCTTGCCGGGTTCTCCATCAACACCCTGACCCTGTTCGGAATCGTACTAGCGACTGGACTGGTGGTGGACGACGCTATCGTCGTCATCGAGAACATCCAGCGTCACATGAGCGAGGAGCACGCCGACTCGCACGTCGCCGCCTCGGCGGCCATGAGCGAGGTGAGCGGCGCCGTGATCGCGACCTCGCTGGTGCTCATCTCGGTTTTCGTTCCAGTGGCATTTTTCCCCGGCACGACGGGATTGCTCTACAAGCAGTTTGCGCTCACCATCGCTTTCGCCATCGCGATCTCGGCCTTTAACTCGCTGACGTTCACGCCCTCGCTCTCCGCCTTGCTGCTCAGGGGCGAGAGCGGAAAACGCAAGAATGTATTCTTCCGCGGTGTAGAACATCTCATCCATCGCAGCACCGCTTATTACGTCGTGTCCGCCAAGAAAGCCCTTCGGCTGCGTTACCTGATTCTTGCTATATTCTTCGCAGGCCTGGCCGCAACTTACGTTGTGTACAAGACCGTCCCAACTGGGTTCGTGCCCGACGAGGACCAGGGATGGTTCATGATCACGGTGCAGGCCCCGCAAGGCGCCTCGGTGGAGTACACCGCCAATGCGATGCGCGCGGTCGAAGCCATTATCGGCAGGGACAAGAACATCATAGGGGCGTTCACCGTCGTTGGATTTAGCTTTACCGGCAATGGTCCCAACAAGGCGATGGTCTTTCTCAACCTTGCGAACATGGACAAACGAAAAGGGGAGCAGCAGTCCGCTACGGCCATCGTAAACCGTATACGAGGACCATTGTCACAACTCACCGACATACAAGCTTTCCCGTTTCTGCCGCCGGCCATCGCTGGCGTGAGCAGCCTTGGCGGTTTTACCTTTGAAGTCCAGGACGAAGGTGGCAACACCGTGCAGCAGTTGTACACCGTGGCCCAGAAGCTCGTTCAGGATGGGAATTCGAGGCGCGACTTGAGCGGCCTGTTCAGTCCCTTCACCGCTAACGATCCCCAGTTCGTGGTCAAAATCGATCGCGAGAAAGCGCGCAGCTTGCAGATTCCAATCCAGCAGGTCAGCGATGCGCTGCAGGTGTACATGGGCTCGGCCTACGTCAACGATTTCGATTTCAACAATCGCGCCTATCGCGTCTACGTCCAGGCGGACCAACCGTTCCGGCGCCAGCCGCGCGATATTCGCAATTTGTACGTGCGCTCCGATAGCGGAGCGATGATTCCGCTCGACAACGTGGTCAGCATCACGGAGGGCACCGCGCCGCAGGTCATAACCCACTACAACCTTTTCCGCTCGGCGGAGATCGACGGCGCCGCCGCTCCCGGATACAGCTCAGGCCAGGCGATCGCGGCCATGGACGCGGTGGCGAAGAAAGATTTGCCTCTGGGATTTAACTACTCGTGGTCAGGTCTTTCGCTGGAAGAAATCAAGTCGGGCGGCCAGTCGGCCATGTTGTTCGGGTTGGGTTTGCTCCTGGTTTATCTCACCCTGTCGGCGCAATACGAGAGTTTTGTGCTGCCGTTCATCATTTTGCTCAGCGTGCCCATGGCCATGCTGGGGGCGTTGATTGCGCAGTCGCTGCGGGAGCAGTTGAACGACGTGTACTGCCAGATCGGGCTGGTGATGCTGATTGGCCTGTCCAGTAAGAATGCCATTCTGATCGTCGAATTTGCCGAACAGTTGCGACATAAGGGACTCTCGATCCAGGAAGCGGCCGTGGGCGCGGCGCGAATCCGTCTGCGGCCGATTCTGATGACCTCGTTCGCCTTCATTCTCGGGGTGCTGCCGCTAGTCTTTGCTACCGGCGCCGGCGCCCAGAGCCGTCACTCGGTCGGTACCACGGTCTTCGGCGGCATGATCGTTTCCACCGTGCTGAACCTGTTCTTCATCCCGGTGCTGTACGTGATCGTAAAGTCGCTAACGGTGAGGGAGAAGGCGCCGGTAACGAACGCATGATCTATGTCTCAACTGGTCTTGAAAGACGGTGGGAGGGCGGCGCGGGCCTTCCCCTGCATATTTCATGAGGATCTCATGCTTTGCAGGGGCACGTCTTCAGAGGCTGCTGAAAAAGTCTGGAGAACGCTTTTGGTGGGAGCCCCGTGCTTCAGCAGGGGGAAGCTGGACTTTAGTCCAGCGGAAAAGCGTTCGATTTCAAAAATGGGCTTTAGCCTCGGGTTTTCGAATCCCCGGCGCTAAAGCGCGTGATCAAAGCCAACTTTTACCGGAGCGCTGAAGCGCTCCTTCCCCCGCATAAATACGGGGGCTCCCACCAAAGAAGTGCATTCCACGGGTTATGCTCGGGCTTCTTCAGCAGCGGCTTGAAGCCGTGCCCCTTCAAAGCGTTCTGCGATCTGCGATACTCGTCGTTGTGGACATGAATAGGGACATGACGTTCGATGACTTCCGCGAATCTTTACAGCGCGACGGTCCGCCGCGGGCGCTGGATCGCGCACTCACCGCCTTGTAGTGGGACGCAAAGGGCGATTGGAAGACGGCCCATGAATCGGCCCAGCAGGATGACAGTCCGCGTGCCGCGTGGGTCCACGCTTATCTGCATCGCAAGGAAGGCGACTCCTCGAATGCCGCCTACTGGTATGGTCGCGCCGGTAAGAATCCTCCTCAAAGCTCGCTGGAACACGAGTGGCGCGAAATCACCAAGGCGCTGCTGGCGGGGTAGCCTTCATGGCTGCACCTTCAGCGGCGCCAGTTGTTTGCTCGCGAACTGTTGCCACTGCTGCACCAGGGATGTCACTGACTGATGCAATCTGGGAACGGCTTGTGCCGCTTGGGTTGTAGGCGCCGCGTCCACGTCCTGCAATACGGACAACATCTCCATAAGCGATGTGTGAACGCCGGAGAGGGTGTCGGTGTGCGGCCCGCGTCTGCGGCGGCCTTCTGCTCCCTGTAGCGACTCCAATTCCTGAATGGCGGCGTCAATCTTGGCGGCTTCCGGTCCAGTCGCGCTTGCGCGCGCAGCCCTCAACTTCGTCAGCGCCGAAGCGGCCTTCTCCACCACCGGCTGCAGGGCCAGCAAATCGTCGTAGATCAGCTTCGACAACTCGAACTGCTTTTGCAAATCGGCAATCGAGGTCTTGACGCGAGGGTCCATTTCGATGGTGAGCGGCTGCGTGTACCGCTGTCCGTCAACCGTCAGAACGACGCTGTATTTGCCCGGCATGACCCATGGCGAAGTTGGTGCCGGGGCCGTGTTCCACGGGACTGCGGCAATAGGATATTCAGGCTTCATCCCCGGCACCCGCGCGTAGTGCATGTCCCAGACAAAACGATGCAGTCCCGCGGCGCTGGACAACGTCTGCGGCGGCCGCAACCAATACGCGGGAATAGGCAGCTCAGGGTCGGGTGGAGAAACGGGGTCGGCACTGGAGTATCGCCGCACCACAGTGCCCGCACTATCGAGGATTTCAAGCATAACCGGGCCAGCAGCGCCTGACTTCAAGTAATAGTTGAAGATTGCTCCGTCCGGCGGATTCTGGCCTGCGGGTTCGCCCGGTGGCAGAGGCGTGTCGGAGTTGGTGTCCCAACGAACCCGATAGGCCAGCTCGGGACCGAAAAAGAATGCTTCACTGGCGACAACCTTTTCGTCCAACTGACGCAGCGGCGTGATGTCGTCGAGGATCCAGAAGCCACGGCCATGCGTTCCCACCGCAAGGTCATTGTCCTTGATCGTCAGATCGCGAATCGAGGTTGCGGGCATGTTTAGCCGCAACGATTGCCAATGATCGCCATCGTCAAAAGAGACGTACACTGCGCGCTCGGTGCCCGCAAACAGCAGGCCCTTGCGTTTGGGATCTTCGCGCACGGAATTCACGTTCTCGTTTTCCGGAATGCCCGTTGTGACCCCGGTCCACGTGGTGCCCGAATCGCGGGTGCGATAGATGTGCGGCCGCAAATCGTCGAGGCGCAACGTGTTGATGGCAGCGTATGCGGTCTGCGGATCGAAGTGGCTGGCTTCGAGGACCGAAACTTTCTGCCACGCCGACAACGGTGGCGGCGTGATGTTGTTCCAGTGCGCTCCGCCGTCGGTGGTCAACCAGATCAAGCCATCATCCGTTCCTGCCCAGATGCGGTTGATGTCGAGCGGCGACGGCGCGACCGCGTAGATTACCCCGCGCTGCTTGGGCTGGGCCGAAGGCTCGCTGCGGAAGATGCCGACGGTTGCCGGCACTTCCCAGGTCTTACGGGTGAGGTCAGGACTGATCTGCTTCCAACTCTGTCCGCCGTCGCGTGTAGTCCACAAAGTGTTCGACGCGAAGTACAGAAGATGCGGATCAATTGGCGAGAACACAATCGGCTCGGTCCGTATCACGCGGAAGTCAGGCCCTGGTATCGTCACCGGCATCACGTTCTGGCCCTGGGACGTGCGCCTGTCATAGCGCGTCAGCTTTCCCCCGAAAACAATATCGGGATCGAGTGGATCGGGCACCACATAGCCGTACTCTTCCGCCGCCACCGGATGCCAATCGCGAAACGTGATCTCGCCATCGTTGCCGCGGCTGGAAATGCAGGCCGAGCCGCTCTCCTGCTGTCCGCTGCAGAGCCGATAGGGAAAAGCATTGTCCGCGTTCACGTGATACATCTGGGCCGTGGGCTGGTTGTACCAGGAGCTCCAGGTGGCCCCGCCATTTACGGTCACGATGGCTCCCTGGTCGCTCGTCAAAATAATCGTGTTGGAATCGTTGGGATTGATCCAGATGTTCTGATAATCGTCGCCACCGGGAGCGCCACGAAAGCCAGTCCAGGTCTTGCCGCCATCCGTGGATTTCCAGGTGACGGTGCTGACCATGTAAACCACGTCAGGATTCTTCGGATCGATCATCGGCACGGGCAAATCGCCGCCGCCGATGCGGCTTCCAGGACGCGCGTCGGTGGTCGCGATTGTCCAGGTGTCGCCGCCGTCGGCGGAACGATAGAGTTCAACCTTCTCCTTGGTCGCAACGGAAGCGAAGAGCCGCTTGGGATTGCTGCGCGCGATGGCAACGTAGGCTTGCACGATGCCGTTCGGCAGTCCTCCTGCTAGGGGATGCCAGTTCTTTCCGCCGTCGGTTGACTTGAACACACCGCCGTTCGTGCCGCTAAATTCGCCGTTCTCCCAGGGCCCTTCCCGCGCCTCCCACAATGTGGCATAAACGATGCTCGAATCCGATGGGTCGATCTTCACATCGCCAGCGCCGATGTTCTCGTCTTTGTAGAGCACCTTCTCGAAGGTCTGGCCGCCATCGGTCGAACGATAGATCCCGCGTTCCGGGTTGGGCCCGTAAGGATGTCCCGCGACAGCAACGAAGACTCGGTTAGGATCGTGGGGATCAATCGCCATCTGCGAAATCTGCTGGCCCTCGCGCAATCCAAGATGAGTCCAGGTGGCGCCGCCATCGCTGGATTTATAGATTCCATCGCCCACCGACAGGTCGGGACGATGCAGTCCTTCGCCGCTAGCGACATAGATGACATTGGGGTCGGAAGGCGCTACCTCCAGGGCTCCGATCGAGCCGATTGGTTCGCGATCGAAGATAGGCGTCCACGTCCGGCCGAAATCGGTGGTCTTCCACACTCCGCCATTCACCGCGCCGACGTAGAAAACATTCGGCTGGCCGGGCACACCCGAGACTGCGCGGGTACGGCCTCCGCGAAAAGGCCCGACGTTTCGCCAGTGCATCTCGCTCAAAAGTCCAGTATCAATTTGTTGGCTCGGGACTAGGGGAGCGAAGCTAAGGGCTGCAAGCAGGAGGAGGGAAGAAATTGCCGGCGAATTTCGCGTCATGAATGAGTCACCATGATTCGTCGATCTTCAGACTGCGGAAAAATCAGTGCTTGCCGCGCGACACTTGGCTGCCGCTTTCACGATTTCTGAGTTGTCATCACGAACGGCCTTCAGGCCGTGAGGGATCTGCTGTTCTTCCCCGGCCGTCGTTCCAGGCACAAACAACAGCAGATTCCTCGCTTCGCTCGTAATGACAATTCCAGAAGCGAAAGCCAATTCCAAACACCCAGGCCCGAACGTGGCCATAATCTGCCCGACTCACCGCGAAAGTGTAATCTATTTGCACACATCTTTGCAGGGGTAGAGGATCTCCGATTTGAAACATCGTGCCCGGCGTTTATATCAATTGCTGCTCTTTCTTCTGATTGTTTTTCCCCTGAACCTTTCCACCAGCGCCCAATCCGTCTCTCCCGATCTCTTCAGCGGCTTGCAATGGAGAATGATTGGCCCATTCCGTGGCGGGCGTGTGGTTGCCGTCGCCGGAGTGCCCGGTGATGGGGCTACCTTTTATTTCGGCTCCGTGGGAGGCGGCATCTGGAAAACGACCGATGCGGGCGTGACTTGGACGTCGATCTTCGATAGTCAACCGATCGCTTCGATTGGGGCGCTGGTGGTAGCGCCTTCAAGTCCTGATGTTATATACGCGGGCAGCGGGGAGTCGGACATTCGCACCGATCTCTCCTCGGGAGACGGTGTGTACAAGTCGCTGGACGGTGGCGCGACTTGGAAAAACATCGGTCTCCGCGATTCCCGCCAGATCGGTCGCATCGTCGTCGATCCTCACAACGCGGACATTGTTTACGTCGGAGTGCTGGGTCACGCCTACGGCCCCAACGCGGAGCGCGGCGTTTACAAATCAACCGATGGAGGAGAGACCTGGACTCACGTGCTCGACAACGGGCCGACCATCGGCATTTCCGACCTCGCCATCGCGACAGGTGCTCCGAATGTTTTGTTTGCCGGCACGTGGAACGCGCACCGTCCACCGTGGAGCGCCTATGCACCGCTGCAAGGGCCGGGCGGAGGACTGTATCGCTCCACCGACAGCGGAGCGACCTGGACCCAACTGACCGGCCATGGATTGCCCGACGGAGATTGGGGACGAGTTGGTGTTGCCGTAGCTTCGGACGGCAAGCGCGTGTACGCGTTGCTGGATGCAGGCAAGAAGTCCGGGCTCTATCGCTCGGACGATGGCGGTGACACGTGGACGCTCGCCAACGGCGATGCCCGCCTCACCAGCCGCGCGTGGTACTTCAGCGGCATAACCGTCGACCCCGGCAATCCCGACGTGATCTACATTCCGAATATCGCGCTCTATCGGTCGGAGGATGGCGGCAAGACCATCTCCATTGTGCGCGGCGCGCCGGGCGGCGATGACTACCACCAGCTCTGGGTCGATCCAAAGAATTCTGCGCGAATGATTCTCGGCACCGACCAGGGGGCGTCCATCAGTCTCAACGACGGCAAGACATGGTCCTCCTGGTACAACCAGCTGATCGGGCAGTTCTATCACGTGATCACCGACAACGAGTTTCCCTATCACGTCTACGGCGCGCAGCAGGACAGCGGCAGCGCAGCAGTCATGAGTCGAACCGATCATGGTCAGATTACCGCGCGTGACTGGTACATGGT
>DATCCF010000441.1:0-3864 GCA_036511435.1 Terriglobales bacterium
GGGAGACGCCCTTGTGTCCACGAATGGAGTAGTTTCCGGTTTGTCGGCATCCGGAAGTTGAAACATCGAGGCTTTTGCGCTTACTCCAGTGAGCATTCGCCTGGAGGCTGTCTCAACCCCGTCTGCGCCAATTCTGGATCCGCCCAAAATTTCCTCTTTCCCCCTCTCGTAGTAATCTAATAACAACTAGATGCCCTCGGAAAAAGTCTTAATTGTCGACGACGAGAAGCTGGTTCGCTGGTCGCTGCGGCAAAAGTGCGAAGAGTGGGGTTATCACGTACTGGAGGCTGACAACGGTTCGGCTGCGCTGCGCGTGGCCCACAACGAGTCTCCCGATCTCGTGCTGCTTGACGTGCGCCTGCCCGATGCCAGCGGCATTGAAATTCTGGAGCAACTGAAAAAATCGAACGATACGCGCGCCATTATCATGATCACCGCCGATCCGCAGCTTGAGGACGTGAAGACAGCGCTCAAGCTGGGAGCCTACGACTTCGTCGGCAAGCCGCTGGACTTCGACGAGCTGGCGGTGGCGGTGAAGAACGCGCTGGAGACCACGCGCCTGCGTTCCGAGGTTGAGTCGCTGCGCGGCGAGGTCCGCCGTCGTGCCGGCTACCATAATGTGATCGGCGTCTCCCAGAAGATGTCTGAGCTGCTGGGTTTCGTCAGCAAGATCGCCATCAGCGAGGCGACCACGATTCTGGTGCAAGGCGAGAGCGGCACCGGCAAAGATCTCATCGCCAAGGCCATCCATTATCAGAGCCGCCGCCAGGACAAGCCTTTCGTCGCCATCAACTGCTCGGCCATTCCCGAGACCCTGATGGAGGCCGAACTCTTCGGTCACGAGCGCGGCGCCTTCACCGACGCCAAGGCCATGAAGAAGGGCCTGTTCGAGATGGCCGATGGCGGCACGCTTTTCCTCGACGAAATTGGTGAGCTGTCGCCGCTGTTGCAGGCAAAGTTACTGCGCGTGCTGGAGGACCAGGTCATTCGCCGCGTCGGTGGCGTGCGCGATATGCAGGTCGATGTGCGCGTGATCGCGGCGTCCAACCGCGACCTGGAACGGGCGGTGCGCGATGGTCAGTTCCGCCAGGACCTGTACTACCGGCTGGCGATCATCTCCATTTTTCTGCCGACACTGCGCGAACGCAAAGACGACGTTCTGCCGCTGGTGGATTTCTTCATCGCCCGCTACAACCGGAAGTTCCGCAAGACGGTGACGGGCATCACCGACGAGACTCGCAGGCTGATGCTCAAGTACGACTGGCCGGGCAATGTGCGTGAATTGAAGAATGCAGTGGAACGCGCCATGATCCTGGAAGACAGCAACGAACTGCATCCGGAATACATGCCGTTCGCCGTGGCCCAACAGCAGTCCGCCTATACCGCCTTTGAGATCTCCTCGGCCAACAACAGCAGCGTTGCCGGCAAGCAGTTGCCGGATGGCCGCAGCCTGCCCAAGCTGGAGATTCCCCAGGGTGGCACTTCGCTGGAAGAGGTGGAGCGCGAGTTAGTGGACATGGCCATGACGCAAGCCAATGGCAACCAGACCCATGCCGCCCGCCTGCTCGACATCAGCCGCGACGCACTGCGCTACAAGCTGAAGAAGTTCGGCCTCATCCACGCCGAAGAAGACGAGCCCACCACCGCCGCATCGTAGAAAGCGAAGTTCGGGTAGTGCGGGCCTTCAGTCTCACGTCCAAGCTCTCTAATTTTTGTCATCACGAGCGGGCGAACCGGAGTCCCCAACGAGCGCCGTTTTTGCGCTTGTTGGGGTGAAGTTCAGCCCGCGAAGGATCTGCGCTTCACCGGCCATGGGGCGGGTGCCCCATCCTTTCGCCGCTTTTGCGAAAGGGTGGGAGCGAATCTGTAACGTTCTGTCATCCTGAGCCCGCAGGGCGACATAATCCTAGCCCAGCACGTGAGTGCTGGGTAAGAGTTGTAAATGAACCGAGTCCCTTTAGGGACGGCACAGTTCTTACACAAACTCTTACGTCCTGGGCTTCGATTATGTCGCCCTGCGGTCTTAGGATCATACCGCGCATTCCCGCAATCAATGCAACAAACCCTCGACAACCGCCTTCTATCTACCGTAGGCGAATTTCACTACAATTAATCCAGCCCCGCCACTTCGAACCGAGGAGGACCCATGCGAAAGCTCGTTATCGTAATCGGAGTCATCGTCGTTATCCTAGTTGCCTTGCTGTTGGCGCTGCCTCACCTGATCGACGTCAACAAATACCGCGGGCAAATCCAGGCCCAGTTGCAGCAACGGCTCAACCGTCCGGCGCAACTGGGACAGATGTCGCTTAGTGTGCTCCCTCTCCGGGTGGAGGTGAATAGCGTCACCATCGGGGAAGATCCAAGTTACCGCAGCAACGTGCCCTTCGCCCAGGTTGGCCAACTCAACGTTAGCGTGAAACTGTTCCCGCTACTGAGCGGCAACGTTGAGGTGAACAGTCTGGAGATGAAGCAGGCGAAGATCGAGTTGATCCGCAATGCACAGGGCGTGTGGAACTTCTCGACCGCCGGGAATGCCCCGGCGGCCGCTCCTGCGGCGAAGCCGGCGCCTCCATCGCAGCCTGCCAAGCGGTCGGTCCAGAATGCTCCCTCCGAGCAGAAGCAGTTCACCCTCGGCGAACTGAAGATTACCGACAGCCAAATCGCAATCACGGATTATCAGAAGCGCCAGTCGCGCGCGGTTTACGACCACATCGACGTAAGTCTTAAGGATTATGCTCCCGGCCAGCCGTTCTCCATTGATGCCACGGCGCACCTGCCGGGCAGCGGCGCGCAAACGCTTCGCCTGAGTGGAGACGGAGGCCCGGTCAACAATGCCGATTTCACCGCTACGCCTTTCAAGGGCACCGTCAAGCTGGATCAAGTCTCTCTCTTCGGCGCGCAGAAGTTCCTGAACGCCACCGCCCTGGAAGGCACGGACGCGGTGATCTCCGGGTCTACCAACCTCACAAATTCGAATGGAAAAATGACCGCCGATGGCTCGCTGAAGCTGGAGAAGGCGGTCATTCATGGAGTTCAGGCCGGCTATCCCATCTCCGCCGATTTCGACGTGACCGACGACCTCACCAGCGATGTCATCCAGATCAGGAAAGCGTCTCTCAAGCTGGGTTCGACCCCACTCGCCGTGAATGGCACGCTGAACACCCGGCCCAATCCGTCCGTGGTGGACGTGAACGTAAACGCCTCGAATGCCTCCATTCAAGAGGTGGCAAGACTGGCGTCGGCGTTCGGCGTGGCCTTCAGTCCCAATACCAAAATCTCCGGACAATTGACCCTCAACGTGCATGCCCAGGGCCCGACCGATCACTTGTCGCTCAACGGCAACATCAATGGACGCAACCTTGAAGTCACCGGCAGCGATATTCCTCAGCCCGTGCATGTGCCTGCGATCGACCTGACGATGAATCTGCAGCAGATCCAGTCCAACAATTTCACGGCAACTTCTGGCGGGACCACCCTGGCCGCTCAGATGACGCTGTCGCAGTACACCGGCAATTCACCCAACGTGGACGCGACGCTCAAGACCGTCAACGGCAAGGTGAATGAGCTACTCGGCATCGCTAAAGCCTACGGCGTTACCGCCGTCGAGGGCTTTACTGGCACTGGCAATATAACCCTCGATGTCCGTGCCACCGGTCCTATCAAGAACACCGATGCCATGACCTTCAGCGGCAGCGGCTTTTTACAGAATGCTTCGCTGAAGATGCCATCCCTCACCCAACCGCTCAATGTCAAAAACGCGAACCTGCAGTTCACGCAGAATTCCGTGAACCTGACAAATCTGGTAGCGTCGCTGGGTTCCACCAACGCAAGTGGCAACCTTAGCGTGGCCAACTTCCAGGCTCC